>CAYSCH010000281.1:0-641 GCA_964429355.1 uncultured Planctomycetaceae bacterium
AACGGCCCGACATCGACGCGGTGCTCATCACCACCGGGTCGAACTGGCACGCGCTGCTTTCCATGTATGCGGCCAAGGCCGGCAAGGACATCTATTGCGAGAAGCCGCTCACACTCACGATCGACGAGGGGAGGCGCCTGGTCGAGGTGCAGCGTGAAACGGGACGGGTGCTGCAGACCGGCACCCAGCAGCGGAGCAGCCGGGAGTTCCGCCTGGCCTGCGACCTGGTGCGCAACGGCCGGATCGGCAAGATCGAGAAGGCCGAGGTCTGGCTGCCGGCCGGACTCAGGCAGGGCCCGTTTGCCGAAAGCGAGGTTCCCACCGGGTTCAACTACGATTTCTGGCAGGGCCAGACGCCCGCGGTACCCTACGTGAAGGAGCGGACTCACTTTAGTTTCCGCTACTGGTGGGAGTATTCGGGCGGTACGATGACGGACTGGGGGGCCCACCACAACGACATCGTCCTCTGGGCCCTGGGGCACGACGGTTCCGGTCCGGTGAACATCGAAGGAAAACAACTCGTCGAGATGATTCCCGGCGGCTTCACGGCGGCGAGCGAGTATGAGGTGACCTACACCTACGCCGACGGCGTCGTCCACACGTCGAAGAGCACGACGGCCAGCGAGTGGTGGGGAGGCGTG
>CAYSCH010000281.1:651-12784 GCA_964429355.1 uncultured Planctomycetaceae bacterium
CAAGACAGAACTGGCGGAGGGCGCCCCTCGCGTGTACCGCAGCACCGACCACATGGGCAACTTTTTCGAGTGCGTCAGGTCGCGCGAGATGACGATTTGCCCAGCCGAGGTGGGGCACCGATCGGCCAGCCTCTGCCACCTGGGTGTGATCGCCATCCGCCTGGGCCGCAAGCTCCAGTGGGATCCGGCCAAGGAGCAGTTCGTCGGCGACGCAGAAGCCAACGGGTATGTGAAGCGGGAGATGCGGAAGCCCTATGATTACGGGATGGTGTGAGTGCGATATGCCAGACGATGGCGTATCGCGGTCCGTATTCCATCTCGACCCATCGCGCCACGAAGAAACCTGGCAACGGAAGCACCGGTTGGAGGCGGAGAAGACTCTCCGGTAACTGACGCCAGCGCCGAGACGCGATCTGCCGGACGTTCGCTCAGGGCAATCCCAGCCGGCAGACGGGAGCGATTACATCCCTCGCGGCTTCACCTTTGCCAGCACGGCGGAGACGACATTCGGCGGCAGGAAGCGAGCGAGTGCCGCTTCGCTCGCGATGGGAGCGATTTGTTTGATGAGTGAACTGGAGACGTGGGCCAGCTCCCCGTCGGCCAGCATGAAGAGGGTCTCGACCTCGGGGGCCAGGCGGCGGTTGGCCATCATCATGGTCAGTTCGGCCGGGATGTCGGTGATAGGCCGTACGCCGCGGATCATCACGCAGGCGCCGCAGGATTTGACGAACTCGACGGCCAGCCCATAGAACTCGCGGATTTCGACGTTCCCCAGGTGGGCGGTGGCCGTGCGGATCAGTTCCAGCCGTTCCGCCCCGTTGAACATGGGCTGTTTCTCGATGTTCACGCCCACACCGATGATCAACCGGTCGAAAAGCCGGCTACTTCGTTCCATCACGTCAAGATGACCAAGCGTGACAGGATCAAAGGAACCGGGATAAACGACCAGGCGAGGGCTGAGTTGACTCATCGTGGGTACCGTGGTTGGCGATTGCTGAAGTTGCCGAGACTGAATCGTGACCGCAATCGTAATCTTAATGGTGTTGGGTGAGCGCGTCGATCAGCCGATCCAGGTCTTCTGAGTTGTTGTAGCCGTGGACACTGATCCGCAGTCGGCCGGAGCGGCAGCTCAAGACGACGTTGTTCTCCAGGCACCTCTCGCGCAATTCGATGGGGTCGCGGCCGGGGATTTCGAAGACGACGATCCCGCTTTTCCCGCCCGGGGCCCGGTTGCTGACGATCCGAGCACCCACCGACTGAAGACGTTCGCAGGCCGCGTCGGTGGTTTCCTCGATTCGGGCAGCGATGGCTGCCTGCCCCAGTCCCAGGAGCAAATCCACGCTGGAAGCCAGCGCGATCATGCCAACCATGTTGGTCGAGCCGCCTTCGTAGCGAGCGGCGGAGTTTCTCAGATTCAGTTCGATTCGGGCGAAATCGTGGCAGTGGACCACGCTGTTCCAACCCACACCAACAGGATGCAAGCGATCGAGATGGTCCCGCCGGACGTAGAAGATACCGGCCCCTTCGGGCCCGAGCAGCCATTTGTGGCCGTCAGCGGCGAGAAAATCGATCGGAGTCTTGCGGACGTCGAGGGGCAGGACGCCCAGGCCCTGAATCGCGTCGACAAACAGCAGCGCCCCACGCTGGTGGGCCAGCTCGGCCAGGCTGTCGAGATCGGCCCGCCAGCCTGTGCAGTAGCTGACCCAACTGATGGCGACGATTCGGGTATGGTCGTCGCAGGCCCGGGCGATGGCGTCGATGTGGAACCCCTCGGGCCCCACGGGGACTCGACGGGTCTCGACACCGCGGCGGGCCTGATTGAGCCAGGGATATTGGTTTGTAGGGAACTCGTTTTCGAGGGTCACGACGTTATCGCCTGGTTGCCAGGGGAACCCCTCCGCGACCAGATTTACCCCCTCACTGGTGTTATGCACGAGAGCGATTTCATCGGTGTCAGCGCCCAGCAGAGCGGCTGCCGACCGGCGCAGATCTTCGACCCGCCCTGCCCACTGGGGCCAATGGACGTCGCCATGGTCGCATGCCTGGCGAGCCCATTGGTGGATCGCATCGTGAGTCGGCTGGGGAAGAGGCGAGACGGCGGCGTGATCGAAATAGGCCCAGCGGCGAGCGACCGGCATCTGGTCTCGGAACCCCTCCCAAGGCTCAAGATCCTTCCCGAATTCCTTCATTTTGTCCATAACAACCGCCCTTTCCTCTCAATCCAGACTATCATGTCAGTCAGTAGATTCCGCGCGACCACCAGTGGATGGCACCCGAAATGGTCATTCAAGTGACACTTTGGCGGTAGAGGTAGCATCGCAAGCGGATTATATTAGAATATGCTGGGTATTCTTGGGAGAATACGTTAGTCCGCTAAACATTACAGGTGTTCCTGGGACCCTTTTCCAATGTCCAAAGCCCTCTGTATCCTCGGAATCGCCATCTCGGCCCTTGTCTTGATCGTATTTGGGCTGGACCTTGCGATGGGAACACCGTTCCATGGCGCGAGTAAAGTGATGGATATCGGATTCATGGTCTGCTCGGCGGTACTTGGCTACCTCAGTTGGACAACGCTCCGCGAGCAAATCTGATCCACGACACCTATCCAGGAATCCCATTCTCTTCCGCTCTCAGGATCGCCTCGACAACCCCTTCCGTCGTGTACTGCAGGGCTTCTGCTGCTGGCTCATAACCTGCAGTCCGCAGTGACTGGGAGGTTATCGGACTGATGCTGGCGAACCTTGCCGGTCCAAGGATTTTCCCGAATAAGCGTACAGCCGATTGGGCGATGGCGGAGCTGGTGATCGTAATCCAATCGACTTGGCCGTTCAGAAGGGCGGTCTGCACTTCCAGATCGGCTTGTTCGACGTCGGTACTTTCGTAAACCACGATCTGGGAAACGCGAGCCCCGGCCTGCTCCAAGCGTTCTGCGAGTACCTCGCGCCCGCGACTTGCCCTGGCCAACAGCACTCGCCTGCCCGACACATAGGGTGCCAGTTCATCGGCCAGGGACTCGGCACGGTACTCATCGGGAACCAGATCGGTATTGAGGTGCCACGACGCCAGCGCCTCGGCCGTACCGGGCCCGATGGCAGCGAGCTTGATTGCACCGAGAGCTCGCAGATCGCGGCCGAGGGAAAACAAGCGTGCGAGGAGGTGCTGAACTCCGTTGGCGCTGGAGAAGACAAGCCAATCGAACTGATTGAGTTGGGCAAGAAATGCGTCGACTCGTGTCCAGTCTCTGCAGGGGGCGATTTCGATCGTCGGCTGGACCAGGACCCTGGCTCCCAGCTCGGCAAAACGATCGCAGAGCGATTCAGCTTGATGGCGAGGTCGGGTCACGAGAATGGTCTTTCCAAACAGGGGTCGTTCGGCGAACCAGGAGATAGGTGGCCCCAGTCCCGCTACAGTCCCGACAACCGTCACGGCTGGAGGGCGAATATGCTGGATGCGGATGGTTTCTGCGACCGTCGCCAGGGTGCAGCGGACGACGGTTTGATCAGGGAGGGTACAGCGGCGAACAATGGCCACCGGTGTCTGAGGTGCTTTTCCGCCATCGATCAAAGCTTGACTCCACTGGGCAGCACTGCGAATCCCCATGTAGAAGACGAGTGTGCCGGGAAAACCTGCCAGGGCCCGATAGTCGAGCAGGGAAGCTTTTTTGTCGTGTCGCTGTTGACCGGTTATGAGAGCCAGGCAGGAGGAATGGTCGGCATGGGTCAGGCGGATTTCGGCGTAGCCGCCTGCGGCCAGGGCCGCGGTAACGCCGGGGACGATCTCGTAAGGGATCCGAGCCGTTCGCAGGGCGTCGGTCTCCTCCGCAGACCGGCCGAAGACATCCGGATCCCCCCCTTTGAGGCGAACCACCGTGCGGCCGTCACGGGCTGCACGGATCATTGTCGCATTGATTTCGTCCTGTTCCATCGTGCGCTCGCGGGCGTGATGGCCCAGGCACACGAGTTGTGCCGTGGGAGGAGCGTGCCGCAGCACACGTGGATCGACAAGATAGTCGTGGAGCACAAGATCGGCGCGAGCGAGGCACTGGGCTCCACGGAGGGTAATCAAACCCGGGTCGCCAGGGCCTGCTCCGACGAGAAACACCTTGGGGGATTCCGAGTGTTGTTGGGCCATTCTATCGGCGACTCCGCAAATTCTTACTCGAGGAATCGTATCGTTGTGCTGTCGTATCAACGTGTTAAAATAGCTGGATAGGCCATTCCACTCGGCGTGGGGGGCCGGAAGCACTCTACGCCGGGCCATGCCAGCCTTCAACCCCGGGCTCCACCGCCAATGACCGAACAACCAAGCGGCCCCAACAAGCGATTGCAGCAGCTTTTCCAGCGTGCCAACACGCTCATGGGCCAAGGCAACCACGACTACGCGCACGAGCTCTTCTCCCAGTGCGTTATCGCAGACCCAGGCAACGTCGTCTATACACAGACCTGCCTGGCGAATCTTTTTCAGAAGCATGGAAGCAAGAAGAAAGGGGGCATGTTCGCGGGCATCGGTTCGCGAGGCGGCGTGAAGAAATCTGCGATGCAGAAGGACTGGAAGGGAGTCATCAAGAGTGGGTTGGCGGCCCTCAAGGCCAATCCGTGGGATACTTCAACGTTTCTGAGTATGGCCGACGCTTGCGGAAACATGGACCACAGCGATACCCAGGCCGTCTACCTTCGGGCCGCCTTGAAGTTCAATCCGGAAGACGTGCATATCAACCGGATTTGCGGTGCGGTATTTCGGGAGCGGAAGGAGTTCGATGTAGCGATCATGTGCTGGCAGCGGGTCCTGAAGGCGAAACCGGACGACGAGGAGGCGTCGCGGGCTGTTGGCCAGATCATGGCCGAACAGACGATTCACAAGGGTTACGAGGGAGCAGATACCAGTCGTGATGTGAAGAAGAACCCCACTTCGTCGGCGGGCGTCCAGCGGGAAGAGCTTTCGCCAGAAGAACAACTTCGACGGCAGATCAAGAAGAATCCTCGCGATAAGGCGGCCTACAACGAACTGGCGGAGATCTATCGGCGAACGAGCAATCACGACTCCGCGATCGAGATCCTGACCAAGGCGGCCGAGGAGTTTCCGGAAGACATGGAGATTCTGGAGAAGCTGGAGAGTATCCAGCTCCAGACCCTACGGGAGCTGGTTGCCCGCGTGGAGAAAGAGGCCGAGGTTGCCGGCACGGAGGATGCTGGAAAGCGATTGCTGGCCGCGCGTAAGCAGTTGGCCATCAAGGAGATGGAATACTACGAGCACCTGGTGGACCGGTATCCGAGCAATGGTTCGTATCGGTTTAAACTGGGACAACGCTATCTGAAATCGGGGAAGTTCAACGAGGCGATCCAGCAGTACCAGCAAGCCAGAAACGATCCCAAACACCATGGACTGTGCCAGTTGGAGCTTGGCAAGTGTTTTCAGCACATCAAGCAGTACAAGCTGGCGTCGGACCACTACGCCAACGCGGTTCGTGAAATCACGGATCAGGATGAGGAAAACAAGAAAGACGCCCTTTACCACGCCGCGAAGCTGGAGTCGGGCCTGAAGAACTACGACGCTGCGGAAGAGTATGCCCGGACCCTTGCGGCCATGGATTTTGGCTATAAAGACGTGGCGGCACTACTGGACAAGATTGCAAGGAATCGAGAAGATTAGAAGTTTACCATCGGGAAGGAAACAACCGATTACACATCCACACCCTGCAGGGACTCGCTCGTTTTGCCAGGATCTTCGAATGACCTGAACGAGTGGTACGGTACCCCCGGGACAATATTCTGCAGATTCTGAGACACGACGCATGCCGAACACCAAGAGTGCCAAGAAGCAATTACGACAAGACGAAGAGCTCCGCGCGCGTAATCGTTCGCTCCGGAGCGATCTGCGAACTCAATGCAAGAAGGTTCGCGAGGCGATCAAAGCCGCCGACCTTGGCCAAGCGGAAATCGAGTTTCGCGTTGCCGTGAAGAAGCTGGATCGAGCCGGCGCCCGCAGAATCATCCATCGAAATGCGGCGGCCCGACTCAAATCGCGAATGTCGGCCAAGATCAAGGCCCTCAAGCAAGCCTAATCGAACAGGATCTTCTCGGCGTCGAAGACCGGACCTTCGATGCAGGTACGGCGGTAATCCCAGCCTCCATCGTTGTCGCGGACTTTGGCTACGCAACTGAAGCAGATCCCCATTCCGCAGGCCATGGGGGTCTCGAGCGAGACCTGGCACGGGAGCCCGAGTTGCCGGGCGACTGCGGCTGTGGCTTTCAGCATAGGTTCGGGTCCGCAGCATACGATTCGGCATGAGCCTTTCGTATTGCGGACGAGGGGCTCGATCAGATCGGTGACCAGGCCATGATGGCCGGCGGAACCGTCGTCCGTGCTAATTCGGACGTCGATTCCCGCCGCGCGAAAATCTTCTACGCCTGCCAGGAGCCTTTCGTTTCGAGCTCCATAGCAGAGGGTGGCCTGTTTCGCCCATCCGGCGTGTCGGCCCGTGTCTCCGTAGGTTCGCCGCCCGAGCGCCTCCTGCCCCAAGGTCAGAAATGGGGTCTGGCCAATGCCGCCAGCGACCATGACGAGATGGTCGACGGCCTCGAGAGAGAATCCGTTTCCGAGGGGGCCCCACACTTCGATGGCTTGGCCCGCCCGAACACGAGCCAGCCGGCTGGTCATCTTGCCGATCACGAGATAGACCACATCGAGGGCCCAGGGTTCCCCTGCAGAGTCCAGGACGACTTCGTACATGGCCAACGGCCGGCCCAGCAACGGATCATCGATTCCGGCCAGCCGCAGCATGATGAACTGGCCGGGCACAATCCGCGAGGATAGCTCGGGGCAGGCCAGGCGGATGCGGCAGGTTCCCGCCGCCATCTCGACGTTCTCGATCACCTCAACCGATCCGTGCCAGGCCTTGTCGGGATAGGCCGGACTGCACCCACATGCACTCATGATCTACCTTTCCTGGCGCCCTTCTTCAACGCTTCCTCGAAGCTCGGCGATCTCCTGCGGGGTGAGCCGCCGGCTCTGACCGGGCTCCAGGTCGGCCAACTTGATCGGTCCCATAGCCACCCTTACAAGCCGCATCACCTTATGACCCACCCGGGCCAGGACCCGGCGAATCTCACGATTCTTCCCCTCTTGAAGCACCATTTCCAGAATGGTCGACTTCTTGTAGTGCCGCTTGACGGTGATACCGGTGACCCTGGTCAGGCCTTCCGAAAGGTACACTCCGCGGTGCACTTGGGCCAGAACCTCGGGGGTCGGCTGACCGGCGACCATAACGCGATAGGTCTTGCTGATCCCGTAGCGAGGATGAGTCAACTGGTTGGCCAAGTCGCCATCGTTGGTCAGAAGGAGCAAGCCTTCGCTGTTCATATCGAGGCGTCCGACGGGAAACAGCCGCTCCTTCGATTCGGGCACAAGGTCCACCGCCCGGGGACGTCCACCGGGATCGCGGTTCGTGCAGACTACACCGACGGGCTTATTGAGGGCATACCAGACCGTTTTCGGCTTTCGCAGGTCCTGTCCATCGACGCGAATTGGCTGTTTGGCCGGGTCAACCCGGGTGCCGAGTTCCATGACGACCTTGCGATCGACCTCCACCCGTCCGGCGAGGATCAGCTCTTCGCAATGCCGACGGCTTCCCAACCCAGCGGCGGCGAGGACCTTCTGGAGTCGCTCCGGGCCGTGCTGCGGCGTTTCGGCGGCATTGGCCGGTCGGGTCCCGGGCCTCAAGGGACGACCACCGGCCTTGGCCGAAGGGCGGGACTGCCCTCGGGGACGCCCCTTGTTGGCAGCCCCCCTAGCTCTGGCCTTCTGTGCCCCGGCGGGGGGCGTACGTTTCCTGCCACGACTGGCAGACGGTTGATGGCCCTTCTTTCGGGCGGCTTTTCGCTTCATTTGGGACTCCCTGAAACCATTCATCTTATCCGGTCCGGGCCAGACCCAGAATCCCCTTGAACCGCCGCTGGATCAAGGGCCGGTAGGAAGGGGTGGATCATGACCGGCCGAGACAGGTTCGAAACGTGCCGCACAAGGCCGGCTGCAGACCTGCTCCGGAATGGCCAGCTCTGCTGCCAGGGCCGGTTACCGCCGTGCTGTACCTGACTTCAGTAGCGGCCCTGGCTGAGCGATCGCTGGTTGGGTGTCTGAAAGAAATGGCGGGCACGATAGGTCTCCGCCCGTGTGACATCGAAGTCGCGAGGGCGTCCGCCAAGCACGTCGGGGCCGACCTGACTCTCGGGGTAGGGATCGTATCGTTGGGCTATCGCACGCTGGTATTCAGCCGTGCCGGGGCCCTGGATCCGGGGGCAATGGATTCCGCGACAGCCAGCGAGGCTGACAGCCGCCACGATCAGCGATGCCCATGCTCTCCCCATAGTTCACCCGTACTGCGAAAGAAGTTGGAGCGGGATTATAGGGACCTGGGCCCCGCGCCGAAAGAGGGATCGTGCCGGGAGAACTGGGGGAATCGACAAGAATCACGGCAGGGCAGCGACGAGGAACTCGGCCGCTGAGTCACCTGCCGGGGCAATGTTCACGGGGGAACACGATGCGGGAATGAGCAACGTTTGCCCTCGGCGGAGCGGCGCCATGACGTCGCCGCCGACCGTCAACTGGCCTTGGACCACCGTCAGGATCTGGAAGCAGTTGCCGTCTTCCATGCAATTGTGTCCGTCGAGATGCCAGTGATCGAGAAGGAAGTGCTCACACTCAACCAACCGGGTGACTCCCGGTATTCCGGTAGTGCGGCCACGAGTGGGGTCGACAGGGCCTCTGGAGTAGTCAATCGCCTGGACTCCCTGGTCGATGTGGAGGGGTCGCGGTCTGCCTTGGGCGTCCACACGGCCCCAGTCAGAGAGCCGGAAGGTATTGTTGCTCATCTGCTGGATTTCCGCGACGAGAAGCCCCGCGCCAACCGCATGAACCGTTCCCGCTGGCACAAAGATGCAGTCACCCGGTTGCGGTTCGACGCGATGCAGGAGGCGTTGGATGTCGCCGCTACGAAGGGCCCGTTCGACACGGTCGCGATCGACCGGTTCGGCGAAACCCGCCCACAGACAGCTTCCCGGCGCGGCTTCGATCACGTACCACGCCTCCGTCTTGCCCGGATCGGCAAGCCCCATCTCGGCGGCGCATCGATCGTCGGGATGGACCTGAAGCGAAAGGTGCTGATGGGCATCCAGGTACTTCAGAAGCAGGGGAAACACGCGTTGCGGATGGTGTTTGCCGAGCAGATCCCGCCCGTGGGACTTCATCAGGTCCCCGAGGGATTTCCCTGCAAGTGGTCCCGCTGCAACAACGCTTTCGCCGTCGGAATGATGGGCGATTTCCCAGCTTTCTGCCCAGATTCCGCCGGAAGGAAGATCCCGCTGCAGAGTCGTTTCAAGACGCCGGCCACCCCAGATGTAATCCTTGTAGACGGGATGGAACCGGAGGGGATAGAGATCGGGCATGGGGCGGGCTCATCCTGTGAAGTTCTTGTCTTGGAGCGGATTACTCAATCTGCGGCAGGAGATTTCCCTCGTGGTTTTGAAACTGCGTGCCTGGGCATGAACCGATTCCCACGAACGTGCCGAGGCTGAACCGGCTGCTTTCGGTGGACAGGGGCATCGGATCTGGTGCAGTTCCAATGGGGGGCTCGTTCGTTGGTGATCCATGCGCAGGCGGGTATGATGGAAGTCTGCTCGCTCCTGGGAAGTGTATCCCAGAGGGGACTCGCTGAGCAGCCCTGCCGCTCTCCCCTTCCCGCCCTCACCCTCCTTGAACCTTCATTTGCTGAGGAAACGTCAAGCCATCGCTACCCCCCACTTCGGTCACTGATCGACCGGCAGAGGTCGACGGGTGACCGTGTTGGGATGGAGGTGGTTCTTGGACGAAGAACAATCGCCATGCGAGAGAAACGCGACGAAGATCTATTCAAGAATTCGACGATGACCTTCGGGGAACACCTCGAGGAGCTGCGTACGTGCCTGTGGCGGTCGGTTTTTGGGATCATCCTCGGCTTCCTCGTGGGTCTCTATTGTGCCCAGTCGGTGATCGGTTGGATCCAGAAGCCGCTGGAAGATGCGCTCGAGAACTACCGCACCACGCAGGCTCGGACCAAGGTTCAGAAGAGAATTGACGAGTATGTTGCCAGCGGGTATCCGGCGGATATGGCCCAAGTGGTCGTTGCATCGCATCTCATCCCCAAGAAGTATCTGATATTCCCTCACGAATTGGCGGAAAAAGCCGGTCTCAAGCTGGCCGCGGCAGAGGACGCAGCTCTCGGCAAGGAAGGGGCTTCCAAGGAAGCGGCTTCCAAGGAAGCGGCGGGAGGTGAGAAGTCGGATCCGGGAAGTGGTGCCGGCTCATTGAAGTTAGTGGAGATCACCCTGTGGCAGCCGGTCAAAGAGACCGAGGGCGTGAAGTCGACGAGCCTCAGCGTTCATGAGCCATTCACCATGTATATCAAGGCGGCTCTGATCGTGGGCCTGATTCTTTCGAGTCCTTGGGTTTTTTATCAGATCTGGAGCTTTGTGGCCGCGGGGCTCTATCCCCACGAAAAGAAATACGTTCACATCTTCCTGCCTATGAGCCTCGGCCTGTTCATATTCGGGGCAGCGGTGGTATTTCTGTTCGTGTTCAAGCCCGTTCTGGACTTCCTTTTCATGTTCAACGCTGCAATGAACATCGATCCGGATCCACGAATCGAATACTGGCTGAGCTTCGTACTGATTCTCCCCATCGGTTTCGGGATCAGTTTTCAGCTTCCACTGGTGATGTTGTTCCTGGAGCGAATCGGCATTTTCACGGCTCACACCTACATATCCAGTTGGCGTCCCGCCATCATGGTGATCTTTGTGATCGCGGCGATCCTCACACCTCCAGACCCGACAAGCATGATGTGCATGGCCGCACCCCTGTGCTTCCTGTACATCAGCGGCATCCTCCTGTGCAAATTCATGCCAAAGAATCGCAGTCCGTATGACGAACTGGATGCGGCGAGCTAAATGAGGTTGCGTGATTCCAGGTGAAAAAGGTGACAGCCACTCTTGCCGGAACGGCTGGGCCTTTCGTCTGGTCGGTGCCCGGTGCTTGGCACACAAGGTGACAGTGACCTTCTCCGAGAATCGCGCAAGGCTAATCAGCCGGGATTATCGCGAGGTGGGGCCCTTGAGCGGTGGGGCCACCTGCGGCTCGGAAAACATCCGACCGCCTCAGATTGCCTCGCCCCCCCGTTCGCCCGTGCGGATGCGGATGCAGTCCTCCATGGGGAGGACGAAGATCTTGCCGTCGCCAACCTCACCCGTGGGGCCGGAACGTCCGGCCTTGATAATGGCGTCGATGGTGGGCTCAAGGAACTCCTCGTTCACAGCGATCATCAACTGGACCTTGCGAACGAGGTTGACTGTAAATTCGTGTCCGCGGTACGTCTCGGTGTGTCCCCGTTGCCGACCGAATCCTTGAACGTCCATCACCGTCAGGCGAAAAACCTCGACTTCGGCGAGAGCGGCCTTGACGGCTTCCAGCCGGTTGGGCTGAATGATGGCGATAATCAATTTCATGGTTTGAGGATCCTGTGTTATCTGGGGATGCCCTGATCGTACCGCTGACAGGCGTTGGTCTCAAGACCGCCCGCCGAGAACCCAGCCGGACAAACCGGCCTGTCGCAAAGACCGGGGCGAGTAGGACTCGCGTGCTGCGAGCGGTTCCAGGATTTCCGAGCCTGGCGGCGCCCGCTCATTTCACGGGGAGAATGTAGGACGCCGGCGTCACGGGTGGAACGGGGGTGCGGAGCTGCAGGGAGAGCCTGCGAAGTCCCCCTGCGTGGACCCGGACCAGGTCCCGTGACTGGCCGGCGAAAAAAAGGCGCGGCGGTCACGCCACCGCCGCGCCCGAGGGAGTGAGCTGACGGCCGAGGGCCATCAGCCCGCCTCGGTGACGGGAGAATCCCCTGGTTGCAGGCACAAGGCGAGATCGCCCAACCGGGGCGAAAACATGGCTTTTGGGAACGGTCTCATGGAAAGTCTCTCTTCGTTCACAGGGCGGCAGGGCCGGTGAGCGGGCACCGACCGAAGATTGGTCGCGAGCCACCGCTCGGCTGAAATGGTATGCTCCCGGCAAGTCGCGGATCTTTGTGAAAAACTTCACGATCTTTGAGGTTAGT
>CAYSCH010000282.1:0-12746 GCA_964429355.1 uncultured Planctomycetaceae bacterium
TGGCGGGCAAAATAGTTGGGCTCGTTGAAGCCGCACTGCAGCGCGATCTCCGTCATGCTCAGGCGACTGCCCGTCAGAAGGGTGAAGAGCTCAAAAGCCGGATTTCTTCCCTTGCGACGCCGGCGAACGCTCCCCCGCGAGCGGCCGGAGACTCGCAACCTCCGCTTCTGGAACATGCCCCATCGCGCCCTTCGTACCTCAGGGCGTGCCGCCCACGTCGATCAGCGCGCTGCAGCGCAGCGTCTCACTCTTTCACCGGCCACATCCGCACGAACTTGACGCCGTGACGGGGTACTTCCGCGGAGTAAGAACCTTCGGAATCACCCTGGTCCTGCTGACGCCAGACGTCGCGAACGCGCTGCTTCCCCTGGATGCCGAGCTGTTCCCAGGTGACCGTCATCTCGCGGGATTGCTCCAGGAGATTGAACAGACCCACTGCGATGGAGCCGTCTTCCAGCGGTTTGGCCAACAGCAGCGTCTCTTCGTCCATCGTGATCGGTTTGGCCTGCTTGCCCAGCGGATCCTGGTTGACGTCGATGACTTCGGCGTTGCAGAGCACGTTGAGGGTGAACTCGTCGAGCTTGGCCATATCGCCGCTGAAGAACAGCGGAGCGGCCATCAGCGACCACATCGACATGTAACTGTACTGCTCGTTGCCCGTGAGCTTTGTCTCCTTGCCGACCCCTTTTCCGAAAGCGGAACCGACCCAGCCGATGAGGATGTAGTCCGGATCGTTCCAGCGGCCCGGGCCGGCATACTCCCAGTGCCTGGCATTGCTCATGCCGATATAGTAAAACCCCGGCAAACGGCTGCCGCGTTCCAGGCCCAGGTCGCCCGTGGTTCGCCAGCAGTGCCCACCGACCTCGCCCCCCCATTTCCAGACGTCGCCCATCCCGTATTGGCACAGGTTCAGCACGATGTCGCGGTCGAGCTTCTTGAGAATGCCTCCCATCTGCTCGTAGGGGTATTTCATTTCGGCCAGTTCATCGTGGCTCTTCTTTACCCGCTCGTCGAAAACCTGCCCGTAGGTGCACCAGTCGTACTTGAGGAAGTCGAAGCCCCAACGGGCGAACTGCTCGGCGTCCTGCCGCTCGTGCTGATAGCTCGCCTCGTACCCCTGGCAGGTGCGGGGACCGGGCGAGATGTAGGTTCCCGCCCGGAGCCCTTGGGCGTGAATGTAGTCGGTCATCGCCGCGATGTCCGAAAAATAACCGTTCGGCAGGAGGTTCCCCTGGGCATCGCGAGTCTCTCCGGCCACGCCCGTCATGTCGAAGTCGGTGAAATGGCCTTTGAGACGTTCGAAGATTTCCGGTTTGAGTCGCATCCAGCAATCGTCGATGTTCACGTACATGTAGCCATAGTCGGCCATGCCGGAGGAGATCATCACGTCGGCCGATTCACGCATCACCTTGCCGGTCACACGGTGATAGTGGATGTACCAACTGTTCCAGCCCATAGGCGGCGTCAGCGCCAGGGCATCGCCCACGACCAGGGTGAATTCCTTTTTCGCCGCGCCGGCGTTGTTTCCGGCGGTCAACGTGACCGTGTATTGGCCCGGCTGCTCTGGCGCCTTGCCGGTGATGATTCCAGTCTCCTTGTCGACGCTCAGGCCGGCGGGCAGATCGGCGGCCCCGAAAGTGATGGGTCGTTTGCCGGTGCATGGAATCCGGTAGAGGAACGGCCGGCCGGGTCTGGCTCCGAACAGCCGCGGGCCGTTGATGCGGGGTTCCGGGCCGGGCTTCGGCGTCAGGATCACCTTCTCTTCCTTCACGGCCGGTGAATCCACCGCCACCGGCGCCGCACCGCGGCAGACCAGCTCGGCTTCTGCCCAGTTGGCGTTGTCGTAGCTCACGTCGTCGCCGCCGGAGCCGACGATGAGCATCAGATGGCGGGCGCCCTCGAGCGGCACATTCACCTCTTTGGCCGGATCGCCCCCCTTCATCAACCCGCTGTCGAAGAGCTTCTTCCCGTCGGCATACACCTGGAAGGAGATCGTGCCTTTTCCCTCCGTTCGGTCGTCGACGCCGACCTTCGCCGTGAACGCCTGCACCTTCCCGTCGAGCTCAACGTGCATGAGGGAATCGGCATGGGAGCCGACGCCACGATCGAAGCCCTTTCCGCCGATCGACATCCGCTCTCCCACACAGTTCTTGTCCACCTGCGGCTCACCCCAGCCCACGCTCATCTTGGACAGGTCGAGTGAGGAAAGCGGCACCTTCGTGTCTTGGGCGCTCGCGCGGGAGGCGATGATGAGGAGAACAGACAGAAGGCAGCAACGCATGGTGAGATTCATGGCATTCCTCCGGGTGGTGATGAGGCCCATCAAATGTAGCTGGAACCAGGAGTGATTGCAAGCAACCGGCCTCCGGGCATCGAGCAGCACACGGCGGCCTTTGGAGCGCGGGGACGTGCTCAATGCAGCGGCGGGGCGGGCGCAGATTTCCGGCAAGCAGCGGGTCCCCGTAGCATTCGAACCCGTTGTGTGCCGATCTTGTCGAGAAGGCTGAGGGCGGTGGTCGAGTCTTCGGCATCGCGCTGACGCCAACTGGGTGCCCCGTTCTCCGTCAGGTCCCGAGTTCGTCCGGTTCCACCGGAGCCTGTCCCGGCCCCCTGACGCGGAGAATGTACACGTCTTGCCCTTCGATCAGAAACAAAGCTCGATAGACCCGGCCACGACGGGTCTTGAACAATGCCTGTCGTACGTCCACCTCGCAGTCGTTACTCTCTGGCGCCGGCCCGCAGGACTCAGCCTGCTGCTTCAGTCGCAAGATCATTTCGTCGTAGGCCCGAAGCCACGCCCGCACCCCCTGCGGCGAACGTTCGGCAAGCCAATGAGCGATGCTGCGCACGTCAGCCTGCGCCCGTCGGAGTTCGTGGACTTGGAACTTCATTCTTCCGAAAGGCCCAGTTCCACACGAAGCTCGCGACTGACCTCACCTGCTGGTCGCCCGCGGTCGCCGTTTTTAAAGTCTTCGATCGCTCCCGACAGGGCCGCAAGATTCTCGGCGTAGTCCGATTCAGTGGGATTCTCCATCCGCCAGAGGTCGAATAGCTCCTCCAGGGAAGGTTCGGGATCTCGGCTGCCGAGGCGTTTCTTCGCAAATTCGGTGAAGCTTTCGAGTTCTTGCGAGGTTGTGCTCATCGATTCTCTCCGTGTTGCCCCCAACGATCCGACAAGACTTCAACTGTGGCGGGGACATCATTGATACTCGAAATCCTATACCTGCCAGGGCTTCTTGGCAAGAATCCGAAGAGCCTTGACCGACCCGATTCCTAAGCACTCCGGCGGGTTGTTTCCAGGCCATGTCCGCTTGTTTGCGACTTTTGTCGGCACACACCAAATGCATCGGGAACCAGGAGTGATTGCAAGCAGGTGCTTCTGTGGGCGAGTGGGGGTGACGACCGGCAGGCTGAAGCCTGGACTCCAACGGCGGTCAATTACCGGCCCACATTTCGCCCAGAATCCTGACGGTTTCGTTCACAAGCACGTCGCCCCCCTCGGGACCGACCACGCCGTCGACAATTCGGGCACTGTAGCCGCCCCCCGCAACGGCCCGCCGCGTGGGCAAATAGGCCCCGCAGTCCGAGGTGAGTTGAACCACCGACGTTTGAACTGCCGGGCTGCGGGCCTTGATCCGAATACTGTAATCGGTAAACAGCTCAAAGGGATTCGTCGCGATGGCCACGTTGCCCAGGCGCACCAGGTGCAACTCGGCCGCGTACGTGGGATGCTCTTTCTGGTAGGAGTAACGGGCCATCAGCGTCCGGCTGACTCGCCAGTTGATGTAGTCCGGGCTGGAAAGCTCTTGGGTCTTCTCCTTGCCGGCCTCGAAGGTCGCCTGCGCCTCGGCGTTCCCCTCATCCGAGACCAGCCACACCGGCAGCGGCACATCCTCCGTTCGGTGCTGAAAAACCAGTTCAGCCTGGATCCCGCGGCGGCTCTCCTCCATCACCGCGTCGACCGCCGCCACAAGGCGACGTGCGATCTCCTGGCGCGAACTGAGCCCTTTCCGCTTCAGGGCTTCAAGTTCGGCCTGCTTGTTCCACAGCAAATGGGGCGACTGGTCGCCGGCGGCGCCGATCAAGGGCAAAACCTGCAGTCTCTCGTGATACCTCTCGCGCAGCAGCTTCCGCGTGTCGAACCAGAAGTCGGCCGAAAGGTGCTCCTCCCCTTCCATTTCCTGCGACGGGCAGTAGACGGTGATCGCCACCCCCTCCAGATGCTCGGCATCGCGCCAGAAGGAAAGCACGTCGATGGAATGATCCGACGCACCTTCGATGTGCGAGAAACCGGGGTCGGCCGTGTCGCCGTACATCTGCGCCGTACCGTCCACGTAGACCGCTCGGCGGTTGTGAGCGACCACGGCGTGCCCCAGGGCCACGCTCATGCCGCCGGGCTTGCGGGCCTCCCAGGCCTCGACGATCACCGCGGCCAGGCGTTCGGCCAGAAAGTCGAGATAGGCGGCCGGCCGCATCACGTCTTTCCTGTCCGGGGGAATCCGGTAAGCCCAACTGCCGATGAAGTCGTAAGGGTCGAGGTTCGCCTCGTCCTCATCGGTCAGCGACGGCGCCGTGTGGGTATGCGTCGCCGAGACGACGATCTTCCGCGGGTCGAGGTCGGCAATCCGGGAGGCCACCCGCCGGCGGACGTCGTCCTGGATCTTGCGCCGCATCAGCGACAAGTCGCAGGAGACGAACACCGCCTGGTCGACAACGCCCGCCCCATCGCGGGTCTCCAGGGCCAGTGCCGTCGCCATGATCGGATCATGCACCTGGCCGCTGATCCGGGTATGGTACTGGCCGCCAATCGCCACCGGCGCGCCGGGCGTAATGCTCGTGCTGGCCCAGCCGAAATGGAGCTGGCCGGCTCGGGGCCCGTCGGCCGCCTCCGCTCCGGTTGCGATGCAAAGGATCAGTGACAGGACCATCGCGGCCCGCACAAGAACGCTTCTTGGATGTTTCTTAGTCATCGCTGTTATCCCAATTCATTGTTCATTGCTGACCGGGGACAGTTTGTATTTCCTCTGGGTGTTGCCACCACCGGGACCCCAACATACTACCAACAGGACCATCGGTCCGCCATCACCACTCACCTGGTTACGTAGATGCAAGATCATCTGGCCAACGACAAATTCGATGCGCGACACCGAATAGCAGGATGTAGCCAACACCGAAGGCCGCCACAACGCCCCAAGCTCCGAGGGGAATGTCAGCTTCACCCGCGAACATGGCGACGCCCATCTCAAATATGAGCAGAGAGACAAGCGCCAATCCGATGGTGATCTGGTAACTGCGCCACCAAAACAATGACAACTCCGCGCGAGGAGAACGAATGACAGCCGCGCGGATTAAGCAAAAGCCGATGGGCAGGAGTATTGCAGCAACCAGCGCACCGAAATCCCGTCCGGCGTTGCCAAATAACGATGCGAGGAGGGAGACACCGACACCAATAAGAAGAAACACACATTCACGACATAAAACTGCGATCATCGGTCCTGTTCCGCCAAGGCAACTGCAGCTGCCACCTCTCCATCACCATCCCACCACGGCCCCGTCGTTACGCGATTCCGTTGCACCGTGCAGAACCCCTTGTTCCCAATCGATCAGGATGCCCTGGTACCCGCCGAAAAATGCTTTGCGCCGCTCGACCCGGTGTCCGCGGCGGACCAGGTCCGAGACGGCCGCTTCCGAAATGCCCGATTCGACCAGCACGGTTCCTCCACCGGCCGCGGGCTGGCCGGTTGGGGTGGCGCTCCCCACGTGCTGGACTCGTGCGGCGTCGCCGGCGGCCTGAACGTTCATCTCGAAGTCGATCAGGTTGACCAGGATCTGCACATGCCCCTGGGGCTGCATGTCGCCCCCCATCACACCAAAACAGAACCAAGGTTTCCCATCCCGAGTGACCATGGCCGGGATGATCGTGTGGAAGGGCCGCTTGTGCGGTTCCAGCCGGTTCAAGTGATGCTCGTCCAGGGCAAACAGGCTGCCGCGGTTCTGCATGGCAAACCCTACGTCCCCCGGCACGATCTTCGAACCAAAATGGTGGAAGATGCTCTGAATCAGGGAGCAACAATTGCGATCCTTGTCGACCACCGTCAGGTAAACCGTGTCGCCGGCCGACAGCTTCGCGTCGCCGGGTGGAACGTCGACCGCCGCCCTTTGCGGGTCGATCCGGCCTGCCTGCCGACGGGCGTACTCTTTCGAAATCAACTCGGCGATCGGTGCGTTACCAAACGCAGGATCCGAGTAGAAACAAGCCCGGTCGGCAAAGGCCAGTTTCTTCGCTTCCGTGAACAGATGCAGATAGTCGGCACTGCCCGAACCCATCGCACGGATGTCGTACGGTTCCAGCAGATTGAGCATCTCGAGCACGGCAGTTCCCTGGCCGTTGGGGGGCAGTTCCCAAACGCGATACCCGCGATAGTCCGTCGACAAAGGCTCGACCCATTCGGACTGGTGATCGGCAAAGTCCTTCAAGGTCATCAGCCCGCCGTTCTTCTGGCTGTAGTCGACGATTTGCCTGGCGATATCGCCGCGGTAGAAGGCCTCGGCCCCGCCGGCTGCCATGACGCGGTACGAGGCAGCGAGACGGGGGTTCTTGAACACCTCGCCGCAGCGCGGGGCACGGCCGTCGGTCAGAAAGGTGGCCGCCGTCTCGGGACATTCCAGAAGACCCTTCTCCGCGGCCTGCCAATAGCCGGCAATGATCTGCGGCACGGGGCAACCTTCCTCAGCCGTCTGAATCGCGTCCTTCAGCAGTTCGCCCAGGGGCCGGGTGCCAAACCGGCGATTCAACTCGCTCCAACCGCTCACGCAGCCCGGCACCGACCAGCTCAGCGGGCCGTCGACTGGAATCTGGTCCATGCCCCGCTGGGCAAACAGCTCACGAGAGATATGGTAGGGGCTCCGACCGCTGGCGTTCAGGCCATACAGTTTCTGGGTGCGGCTGTCCCAGTAAATGGCGAACAAGTCGCCACCGGGGCCGCAGTTCATGGGTTCCACCACGCCCAGCATGGCGTTGACGGCGATCGCCGCATCGGCCGCGTTGCCGCCCGACTGGAGCACGTCCAGTCCGACTTGCGCTGCCAGCGGATGGCTCGTTGCCACCATCCCGTGGGTTGCGACAACCGCCGAGCGGCTCTGCTTCGGGTCGCCAAAGGGACGGTCATAGCCGGCGTCCTCGGCCTTGGCGCCCAGGCACATCGCTGTGACTGCAAGCACCAGTGACCAACGAAAAGTCGTGCCTTGTCGCATCGTGAGCTCCTTTCGTCGAACTGGAGGATCTTCTCTTCGTCGGTCTTCCGCACGCCATCACAATGATAGCCGCGTGGGCTTGCCCCGCGCTCGGTTCCTCTCGTCACAGACAAACCATCACCCATGATAGCCGTGTGCTTGCCCCGCGCTTGGCAACCCCTCCACCGACACGCCACCACGAACGATACCCCCGCAGGGTCGCACCCCCTGCCTTACGCACTCTAGTCGCGGGCCACCTCGCGCCAGTCGCGCATCTTGAAAGGCTGGGGTATGTCGGGCATCAACTCCAAGATTGTAGCGATTCTCATCAAGTCCTTCTCAGTCCAAGACTCTTCAGAAACGCGGCCACGACCCGATATACGGCATCTTCACTTGGTGCCGTCGCCTCACTCATCGCATCTCGATAGATGCGAGCGACTTCCACGGGGCCTGCGGCTTGCGGGGTTGCGAAGACATCGGTCAGCAGCCGGCGAGCTTCCTTGAACCACCTCTTGGGAAAACTACCACTGTTTTCGATCCGCGTGAGAGTTTCAGCCAGCGTGGGCCAGATCGGTCGTGTCGTCAAAGCAACGTCATACATGTGGGCGGCGTCATTAGCTCGCTTGTGCGGCTCCCGACGTTTGCGAATCAGGACCTTCTGGACAACAAGGCATGCGGGATTCGCCAAGCGAATGAGCCGGCTTTCTGCGACACCCAGTGACGGGATCTTCGATGCGTCGACTGTGAAGTTTTCCACGAGCAGCAGCCCAAGATAGGGGTCTGTTTGAGCGTGCAATCCGGGTTCGATTTCGATAATACCCTGGTTCTTTCCTCGCCGGTCTCTCTTTGAACCTTGCCGTGGGGCAATGAACTCAAGATAGATTGGCGCGAGGTACTGAGTTTTATGGCGCTGCAAATGATAGTGAGTGACGGGGTTCTGATGAGAACCGGAAAGCGAAGCCACGAAGCCAGCCTCTTTCAGTTTTGAGTCAATGCCGACATCGTACGGCGGCACGAATTGCTCCGGTACCGCCCAGTCGATGTCGTACGTCATAAGCGGCGGCTGACTCACCTGGGCATTGGGCATGCACCATCGATACAGGAATACGGCAAGACCACCGGTCAGGACAGTCGCCGACATGTGGTTTCCCAGGGCGTCAACGGACCGTCCCAGGTCATGGAGCACATCATCCAGCCGAGGCGAACGCGGGCTCATCATTCGTCGTCTTCCCATCCCAAGACATGATTGACAATATACTCCGCTTGCTCGGCACCTCGCGCTGCTTGATCGCAGACATCCAGTGCCGCCTGCAGGACGTCGACGATCGGGAGGTTCTCTTGCACCAGCCGCCCTCGAAGAATGGATTGGCCAAACTGCGCCTTTCGTAGAAAGAATTGGGCGTCCCGTTCGTCGCATACTTCCAGGTCGAGAGCATCGAGGGCCGACTCGAGATCCCCAATGACGTAGACTTCTGGACGAATCACCGATGCATGCAGTATTCCAAGGAGGCGGCAAGCCTCAAATCCACTGATGGCGAAGTCCCCAGCGATGCCCGGTCGGCAGAGGACCTCATGGAGGTCTGCAGTCCGATCGAAGATCGAGCGGACTGCTAAGAGATCGGTCCGTCGAGCTCGCTCGTTGTGAAACCACGTTTCCATGAACATCTTCTTGCGTACGACGGTCAATCCCCCCGGACCTCGAACCAGGAAGCCCGATTTTTCAATGGCGTCACAGAATTGATGTGCTTTCGCAACGGAGACCATCGCGATACGGTGCAGTTCCGTGGCGTTGGAGATGTTGGCTCGTGGACCGTTCCACAGGTTTGGCGGTGCGTGTGCCAGGAGAAGGACTTTGAGCATCCAACGGTTCAAGTCACTGAACAAACGAGTTGAGCCTCGCTTCTGCCAACGAGGCTGATTGACGAGTCCGCGTTCTTCGACATCGATGCCCAATGAGGGAATGACAATTCGAGTTGCTCCTGTCGGGTCAGTCAGGGCCCACCCGCAGTCGGCAGCGTTTTCCGACAGGAATTGACGGACCGCCCGCTCAGTCCTGGCTCCCACGCGCGGGACAATTGCCAGAACAAGGGGTGTTGTGCTGGAGGTAGACACCCGATTGCGGCTCCGTAAAACACCCCTCGCAAGAAGCCCGAGGACGGAATCGATGGACGCTGAACCAGACTGCCTGACCTCCCCAATCACCAATCCGGACGGACGGTGCGCGACAAAGTCCACGCCGCCTCTGGCCGCCACCGATTTGATATCGCTGACGTCGGGGAGACATTTGCCAAGAATGGTCTTGAGGACTCTTTCGAGCTGGGTCGGGTCGGTAGTCACACGCGTTCCTCTGTTGAACAGCAGGGCATTATACTTAACAGAAGAATTATACATTACTGTAGAACTCACCTCCAACCCTCTCACACGGCGCTATCTGTAAGTTCCTTGATAGCAACGTGTTGTGGCGACTGCAAGGAAGCGAAGGTCCCTCCCTTCCTCACCGTGTCACTCCCTCTGCGATCAGCAATTCCACCAGTCGTTCCCCGGCCGCTCGTTGGGCCGACTTCTTCGATGCGGCTGGGGTCGGTTCCGTCTTGACCGTTCGGCCGTCGGGCAGTTTGGCCCAGGCAACCACAACGAACGTCGGCTGATGGCTCGGACCGCTCTGGTCGAGCAGGTCGTAGCCGGCCCCCGCGAGCATGCCGGCCTGGACCAGTTCGTTCAAGATCATGGCCGGATTGCGGCCGGCCGGCACGTCCCCCACGCCCTCGATCCGCCCCGGCGTTGCCATTGCCGGCGAGGATGTTTCGGCTTTCGGCTCGACGGGCAATTGCCGCAAGACCGCTTCGGCTGCCGCCTGCTCGGCGATCTTCAGCTTCTGGGCCACGTACCAGACGGTCCGGATCTCTTCCTGCGGGTCGAGAGAAAGCACCGCGCGAATGCGGTAGCCCGCGGGAGACGCGTCGCGCTCGAACTGCGGCGGAGGCAGCTTCGACTTGGCACACCACTCGAGCAACCGCCCCTTGGGATTGGCCGACTGCAGGCGGGTCGTCTCCTCATCGGTCACGGATACGACCTCTTCGCCGGCGTCGCTTCGAGAAACCATATCCAACAGGGCCTGAGCGGCCATCTGCTCGGCCGTCTTCTTCGAAGCCGCCCGGAAAGGACCGCTGTTGAAGATCTGGTCATTACACGACAGTGACATGCTCGCTTCGTAGAACGCTCCCTGCTGACCCATCTCCGTGACGGGCGGGTCGATCCGCATCCGCATGCAGAACTCGAGCAGGCGCCCTTTCGGGTTGGACTGCTTGAGCTGCTCGTCGAGCTGGGCCTCTTCCGGAAATAGTCCGCTCTCGTGGATTCCCAGGACCCAGAGCCGGTCGCGGCGGTGATCGTCGCGGCGGACAAGTCCCACCGATTCCAGCACCCGGGCCAACTGCTCCGTTGTCGTGCGATCGACCACCTGGCCGAACCAGGCTTCGGCAACGGCCGCGGCCCGCAAGGGTGCTTCCCCCGCCGGCCCCAACAAGTTCCGCGCCCGTTGAATGTCCAATTCCGCCTCCCTCGGCACCGGGGGGGCGGGGCGCCGCCTGGCGGCGTCGCTTCGCGGCGAGTAGCTGCGCTGGATCACAAGCCCGTCGCGCCCGCAAATCACCTCGCCGCACTGGAGGCTTCTGGCGAGCGTTTCCTTGGCGGCATCGTCGCCATGAACGAGCACGACCGTGCGTGGGGAGGTGGCATCGATCCAGGAGACCATCTGCATCCGGTCGGCGTGGGCGGAAAGCCCGTAGGTGCCGAAACTGCACGCCACCGGCACGGTCGCCTGACCCAACCGGAGTTCCTTGGCTCCTTCGGCTCGCGCCAGATCCAGGAGCGCCCTGCCCGGTGATTCTTCGTCCTGGTAGCCGGTCAACAGGACGGCGTCCGCAGCGTTCTTCGCCAGTTCCTGGCAATAGCCGGCCGACGGGCCGCCCGCAAGCATCCCGCTGGAAGCCACGATGATCGAGGGGCGCGTTTCGAGCACCCGCGTGCGGTCCTCCCGCCGCGCGACCGGCTGGATCCAATCCGTGTAGAACGGGTGGGGCATGCGCCGGATCTCGTGAACGAGCTGGCGCGAAACGAACGGTTCGTGGCGCCGGTAAATGTCGCATACGGCCCGGACCATGCCGTCGACGAACACGGGCGTGTTGGGCAAGACGCCGCTGCGCAGGGCCCGTTTGAGGATCAGAAGAACCTCCTGGGCCCTCCCCACGGCAAAGGCGGGAATGAGCACCCGTCCGCCCCCTTCGACGACCTGGCGGACCTGGCCCAGCAACCGCTCTTCGGCGGCGCTGCGATCCTCGTGCAAGCGCTGGCCGTAGGTCGATTCGCTGATCACCAGGTCGGCGCGAAAATCGGGACGGGCCAAGGCGGGAACCGTCTGCTGAGCGGTCACACTGTAGTCGCCGGTGAAGAGGATCGTGCCGGCGGGCGTCTTCATCAAAATCATGGCCGCGCCGAGAATATGTGAAGCAGGGAGCCAGGAGATCTCGACCTGGCCCACGCGGATGGGCTGATGGTACCTGACCGGCGCCATCGAGTGGAGCAGTTGCTCGACCTGCGATTCGGTGTAGAGGGGCACCTCGCTTTCCCGATCCGGCCCGTTCATCAGCCGCAGCGAGTCGCGCAGCAGGATGCCAACCAGGTCGATGGTCGGCGCCGTGGCGAAGACCGGTGCGCCAGGGCACGCCTCGGCCAGCACCGGGAGTCCGCCCGAATGGTCCATGTGGGCGTGGGTCAGCAGGATCGCATCGATCCGGGTGTCGGCCAATTGCGACAGGTCCGGAAGCGGGCTCGACCCCGAGTACCGCACTCCGCAATCCACCACGAAGTTGGCCCCGGGCACTCGGACGAGCGTCGACGACGCGCCGATGGCACTGGCACCGCCGAGAAGCGAGATCTGGACAGAGTTCGTACTGAACATCGGTTCGATCGACGAGCTCAAATCGTTGCATTCTCGGCGGTCGTACGCTCAGTCGTCAAGTGCGGCCCAGGCCTTGGGCCGGAATGGGGGCAGGAAGGCACGGATCGGGGTCTTGCGAGACCAGTCGCAAGGGGTGTGCTCTTGAGCCGATACAAAAGGGAACTGGTGCCCCTGATCGACCGCTCCACACGTAGTGTGGCACTGCCTACTCGTTGGCAGTGCGCTTGAGATACCGCATCCTTTCTTGGCTTACTCTCCTTTGGAAACGAGATCGTTGAGTCGATGCGATTCAGGTCGAGGTCCGATTGCGGCGCCGGGAGCACGGCGGCAAAGTTCGAGATGGCCGTGCCGTGGCGGGCGTGGGCCTGGGCGTCGATCTGTATCGTCAAAAGGTTCCGACTCCAGCCGTTGGCTAGCGTCTGCTCCATGTACCACCGGCGCTCGGTGGGCTCCTTGACCTTCTCCAACAACAGGGCGTGGTGCCCCCAGGGAAGCGACCAGAGCAACGACTCGGGCAATTGTGCCACAGCTTGTGGCACAATTGGGCCTGCGT
>CAYSCH010000283.1:0-12621 GCA_964429355.1 uncultured Planctomycetaceae bacterium
CCGTGGTGCTGCGTCTGGGCCGCTGGGCTCGGCGGCGTCCGGCCATGGCTTTTCTGGTGATGACGAGCCTGCTGCTTGTGGCCGCGCTCGTGGCCGTCGGGATCGTCAGTTACATCCACACGGCCGGGGCGCTGGAAACCGCGGAAAGCCATCTCTATTCCTTCCAGGTGATTGCAGCCAACCGGGCGTGGTGTTCGAACGATCTGGCCAATTTCGACCGTCTGCTGAGAGAATGCCCTGCCGACCTGCGTCATTGGGAATGGGGTTATCTGGACGGGCTGCGGCGTTTCACCCTCCCCGTGCTCCACGACGCCGGTGAGCCGGTGGCTTTCAGCCCCGACGGCCGCCTGATCGCCACCGGAGGCGGCTCCGACTGGAACCTCAAGCTCTGGGACGCCGCCAGCGGCGAGAAACTGGCCGAACTGGAAGGGCACCGAGATTACCTCTCGAGCGTCGACTTCAGTCCCGACGGCACGCGTCTGGTTTCGGCGGCCGGCGCAGACCGCACGGTGATCCTGTGGGATGTTGCCGCCAGAAAGAAAGTCGGTACGTTTGGCGGGCACAACGGTCCGGTCCATGCGGCACGGCTGCTGCCGGACGGGAAACGCGTGGTCACCGCCAGTTCAGACGGATACCTCTGCATCTGGGACGCCGAGACTCAGAAACAGCTCCACTACATCTCTCACAAGGCGCGCCTGATCCGAAGCCTGGCCGTCTCGCCGGATGGCAAACTGCTGGCCCTGGCCACCGGAAGCGGAGACGCTGCGGCGATCCGCGTCTGGGACATCGAGTCCCGGGAGATGGTCTGGAACGTGCCGGCCTTCAGCCGGGCCAACGCGCTGGCCTTCAGCCCCGACGGTACCCGCCTGGCCACGGCGGCAGGCCGCGATCTGGTTCGAATCTGGGACGTTGCGTCGCGTGAAATGGTACAGGCCTATCCGATCGTTCCCAGCCCCTCGCCCCTGATTGCGTTCAGTCCCGACGGCACGAGTATCGCCACAACCTCGTGGGACAATTCGGTGGTGCTCTGCGGCACCGTGGCCGGGCAGCAGTTGCTCGCCTGCCGGGGGCACAAGGGGAAGGTCGGGGGCATCGCGTTGAGCCCCGACGGCGAGTTGGTGGCGGTCGCCAACAACATGGATCAGGTCTACCTGCATCGCACCTCCAGCGAGCAGGGATCCAGGACCCTGCGGGGCCACGAGGGGGAGGTTGCCGGGCTGGCTTTCGTACCGGGAACCGCCATCCTGGCCTCGGGCGGGGCCGATGGAACGGTTCGGCTCTGGGACCTTGCCCGGTCGTGTGAACTCCGCATTCTCTTGAACGGTTCGTCCCCCGTGCACGGCCTCTGCTGCAGCCCCGACGCAGCCACGGTCGTGGCCATTACGGCAGACGGAAAGATCCATGCGTGGGAAATGGCCAGCGGCGATTCGATCCGCCAGTTCGGCGGCGATGCCGGCCTCGCCCATGCCCTGGCCTACCACCCCACGGGCACACTTCTGGCCGCGGTCGACGGCGGCTGCCAGATCAAGCTCTGGGATCCTCGCAGCGGGCAACTCCAGGGTTGCATCGACGCCGAATGCAGCCATTTCCAGCGGTTGGCCTTCAGCCCCTGCGGAAGATGGCTTGCCGCAGGCAGCCGCGATGCCGAGGTGCAGGTGTACAACGTCCGGACGTCGGCACTCCAGCAGAAATTCGCGGCAAATGCGGTGGTTTCCGGAATGGCTTTTGGCCGAAACGGAGTCCTGGCGGCCATCACCGCCAACACTTCCACCACGTTCTGGGACGTCGAGACGGGCATCACTCTCGGGGAACTGCCGCCCACGGAGATCCGCCGCCAGGCCGACCTGGCCTTCCATCCCGACGGCACGCGTCTGGCAGTGGCCACCGGCAGCGACGCGGTGACTCTCTGGGAGTTTCCGCACCGGCAGCAGTTGCTCACCTTGCGGCAAACAGCCAGCGTGGCCGGCCTGGTGGCTTTCAGTCCCGACGGCACCTGCATCGCCTCGGCTTCCGACGACGGTTCGATCTGTGTCTGGTCGTCGGCCAACGGCAGGCATTGCGTCGATGCTGCGGCCGAGTGAACGGTCGTGCGAACGACCGGCATCTGGCTGGGCCTTTGGGGGACCGGCACGATGGGGCAAGATCGCCGCTGGGCCCCTGCTTGCGTCCTCGAGCCGACTATTGGCGTGGCCCTTGCCGGGTGGTAAGCTGCGCTGGGTTGCTGGTTGGCGACCTCTGCCCGGTCCCTTGATGCCATCCCGCCTGAATTCTGCGCCCGAGCAGACCTTCTGGGAGGGGAGAACGTGACGACCATCAGAAAAACCCTTTGGTTCCGGATCGTCATCCTGCTGGCCCTGGTCGGCGCGCCGGCTTATGCCCAGGATGGCGGGACTTTGTCGCTCGACGGCTGGCAGCCCGGCTGGTTGACGGCGGTCAGCGTTTGCCAGGCCGACCAACCCGGCTTGCCCCTCGTCTGCGGCAGCCGTCTGGAGCGGGCGCTCCTCTGGGAGGTGTCGAAACGCCCGTCGCTCGACTCGACCCACTTCCTGGCCGACTGGACTGCGTTTGATGAACTCCGCTTCTGGGCGTGGTTGAAGGAACCGGTCGATTTCGATGTGCCCATCGTATTCGTGTCCGAGGGGGGATACTACATCACCGACTGGAAGCTGGATTGGCAGGGCTGGAAGGAGCATCGCATCAAGCTGGCCGATTGCCGCAAGACCCACTCGCCGGCAGGTTGGGAGAGAATCGGCTCTTTCGGCTTTCGCCCCCAGGGTTACGGGCAGGGGCCGGTGCCCGAGGGACTCAGGCTGCTACTGGCCGGTTTCGCCCTCCACTCTCCCAAAGCCCTCCCTGTCCACAACATCACCGACTGGGTCGCCCTCGCGCGGGTCGAGCAGATGAAGGAGCTCAAGGCCCGCGGCAACCCCTACTACCTTGCCGTGCTGGACTCGCTGGAGAACCTTGGGCCGGAGCCCTCGCTGCCGCAACCGGAGGATCTCACGTCTCCCTGGCAGTTTTCGGGCTTCGCCAGCAACGCGCTCACGCTGGCTTGGGCCGCGGGCTGGGAAGGCTCGCCTCGCAGGGGCGATCCGACTCTCATCCGCCACGCCATGAAAATCGTCGACTACTGCCTGGACCAGCAGAAGGACGGAAGCTGGTTCTACTCGCGCCAGTGGGGCACGGGCGATCCCAACAGCGACCGTTTTGCCCTCGGGCCGTTGATGGATGGGGTCTATTGGCTCAGAAAGCTACCCGAAGGCGAGCAGTGCTGGGCACGTTGGAACGCCCCCCTCAAGCAACTGGTCGACTTCCAGTACCAGCACTGGGGCCTCAAGGGAAAGCATGCCTGGGGCGACAGTGCCCGTGAGTATCCCAACCAAGACGTCTTTCACCTCTATGAAATGGCGCTCGCCGATCGCTGGTGGCCGGATCCCAGGTACCGGGAGAGCGTCGACGTGACCCTCAAGGGTCTCGAGGATCACCTGCTGGCCGACGGGGGTCTGAACTACATCGGTCCGGAGACGGAAATTCCCTGCTACCATGATCTGAACGTCCTTTGGATCGCCCGTTACCTGGCCCTCACCGAGAGCGAGTGGGCCCGGGCGCTCCTGGCCAGGACGGTCAACTACTACCCGCTCGTCTGCTCCAACGAAGGACGGCCGGAGTACTACACCGACTGTTGGTGGAAACACTACTGGTCCGACGGCGCCGCCTGCGGCCCGGAGATCATCGCCGGGCTCTCGGGCGATGCTCACAACAAGTGGCTTGCCGATCGGCTCCTCGAGCGGCGTGGAACCGGCGAGGACTATCACGCCATCTATGCCGGCATGTTCTACCGTAGCGATGTGAAACCCGAGCCCCTCGCCGACAACTACGTCAAGCTCGACGCCAATATCCGCGGGCCCCGCGGGCGGTTTGGATCCTGGTACTTCGCCGGCACTCCAGGTGGCGGCGCTCGCGACACGTTCGTCGGCGCTATGGTCTGCCTGCCCGAGCGGGCGCAGCCGCTGGCAGGGGCACTGTTGGCCGCCAATGTTGAGGCGGGCAGCATCGGCCCCGACGGCCAGCGCCGGCGAGAACTCTACCTTTCCGGCCCGGATGACATCACGGCGGTTGCCGTCGATGCCGACTGCGGCGCGGTGGCCGCACGCTACACCCTTCGCAAAGCCTACATCAACTCGCGCAACAATCCCCAGGTCCCCCCAACCGCCTGGCAGGCCACCCAGGTCTGGCTCTTGACCCGGCAAGGACTGGTGGGCCTCGTGGAGCTCGATGCCACCGAGCCCACAACCGCCGGCTACCTCGGCGGCGAGCTGCGTTTCGGCCCCGACTTTCCGCTCGTCCAAGACAAGACGGGGGTCTACCACTGCGGCGCCCTTTCCGCCCGCTTGCTGGAATCGAGCTTCCCAACCGTGCAGTCCGGTCCGGCCCGCCCCGGCTACGCCCAGAAATCGACGACCCACCAAGCCATCAACCTCTGGACGGCCGGCACGAGTGTGGAAGCCGGTCCGGCGTCGCCCCTGCGCTATGCCGTCTGGATCGCCCCCGAAGGAGCACCGGCTCTGGCAGACTACCGCCGCATCGAATCGCCGGGCCTGTGGGGTTTCCAGGCCCGCCTCGACGACAAGCCCGTGGCCATCGTCTTCAACCCCGGCGAGGCCGAAACATCCCTGCAGTGGACCACGGGGAAGGTGAACGTGCCGCAGGCAGCCGTGCTGATCCTGAGTCCCACACAAGTCCCATGAATGCACGCAAGCAAGGAACAGGTGCTGGCACGTATTGCCGGCGAAGGGCAGCCTCCAGGGCCGATACGCTGGAGAGATGGTCGCAAGAACAAGCCGGGGTTGTCATGAAGCAACAGGCCAAGTGAGCCGTGTTCTGCAAACCGCACGAACCAGCGCGACAACTGGAAACCAATAGGGGGAGAAGAAGACTTGCAGGCTCGCTGGCAAATCCCGACCATGCGAGAATGAATGGTGTTGACGAAGAGATCCGAGTTCTGACATGAGGAGTGCAATCATGAAGACGCATCTGTTGAGTATGGCCCTGATGGGCACTGCCGCGATGGTGGGCGGCGCGGAACCCTCCGAGGAACTCAGGGCCCGGTGGCAACAGGAGGCGACCTTTCCTGTGGTCGATCTGTCGGGCGAATCGGCCCGCCAGGTGGTCATCGCAGAGGGTACCCCGGAAGTGTATCAGGGCCACCCGACCACCGTGCTGACGGCCGACGGCAAGACGATCTTTGCCGTCTGGTGCATCAACCACGGCGGCAAAGCGGGCCCGATGGCTCGCAGCGATGACGGCGGACAAACGTGGACGCGACTTGACGATCGCTTGCCCCCCGGATTCCGCGACCACCAGAACTGCCCCAGCATCTACCGCATGACCGACCCGGAGGGGAAGGAGCGGCTGTGGGTCTTCTCGGCCTGGGTGGGCAGGTTCGGCGCTCCGATGCCCAGTATCATGAGTGACGACGGGGGCCAGACCTGGAAGGAAATGCCTCCGCTCGGCAAGGCCTTCCACTGCGTGATGACCTTCAGCAGCATCGTTCGCCTCAAAGACGGCTCATACCTCGGCATGTACCACCGCGGACCAGAAGGCGCCGACCGCGCGCCGCTCGAGGTGCTTCAGACGATCACCAAGGACGGCGGACTGAGCTGGTCTGATCCTCAAGTGGTGGCCAAGGTCGAGGGGAAGAACCCCTGCGAGCCCTTCGTGTTCCGCTCACCCGATGGCGAGGAACTCTGCTGCCTCATGCGGGAGAATACACACAAGGACTACAGCCTGATGATGTTCAGCGGCGACGAGGGTAAGACGTGGAGCACGCCGGTCAGTACGCCGTGGGGCCTCACCGGCGATCGTCACGTGGGCGTCTACACGGGCGACGGACGACTGGTGATCGCTTTCCGCGACCAGGCCCCGCAGTCTCCCACCCGAGGTCATTTTGTCGCATGGGTCGGTACCTACGACGATATCAAGCAGGGCCGGCCTGGACAGTACCGCATCAAGCTCCTCCACAGCTTTGCGGGGGGCGACTGCGGCTATCCAGGCGTGGAACTGCTGCCCGACGGCACGATCGTCGCCACGACCTACATCAAATTCTGGAGCGACGCCCGAAAGCACTCCGTGGTTTCCACCCGTTTTCGCCTGGAGGAAACCGACGCCCGTTACGCTGCGGCAAAACAGCAGTAATCGCTGCATGAGATGACAATTGGAGCCGCTGGCGGTCTTTCGGCCACCCTTGAATGAGCCAATCCCTTTTCTTGTGAGGAGCAACCAACGATGAGAGCAATCCAGACCAGGTTCCACCTTTTTGCCTGCGTGACTGTTTTCGCCGCGTCGAGTCTGATTTTCGCCGCGGAACCTGCCCCAAGTCCTGACGACACGACCCGGTGGTATGACTGCAAGGACCTCGTCGTCGAGGGCAAGGGCTGGACGGATACGAAATCCTTCTACGACCGTCTGCCGGCCAAGGCGGAGGGCAAAGTGCCGCCGTCGGTCTGGGGCCTGAGCCACGACAGCGCCGGGCTCTGTGTTCCCTTCAGCTCGGATGCGCCGTCGATCCAGGTCCGCTGGACCGTGCTCAAAGAGGGCAGTCTGAGCATGCCCCACATGCCTGCGACCGGTGTGAGCGGCGTGGACCTCTACAGCCAGGACCCGTCCGGCCGATGGCAGTTTGTGGCCAACGGCAGGCCGACGGCCGCCGCTAATACGGCAGGATTCTCGCCCCCTGCCGGCCAGCCGTGCCTCCTCTACCTGCCGCTCTACAACGGCGTAACCTCCGTCGAGATCGGTGTCCCGAAAGGGAGCACTCTCTCGTCGCCCGATCCGCTCACAAGCAGACAGCGCAAGCCGATCGTGATCTACGGCACATCCATCACCCAGGGCGGCTGCGCTTCGCGGCCGGGCATGGCCTTCCCCGCGATCGTGGGTCGGCAACTCAACACGCCGGTGATCAACCTGGGGTTCAGCGGCAGTGGAAAGGCGGAACCGGAACTGGCTGAGTTGCTGGCTGAATTGGATCCGTCGGTCTACGTCCTCGATTGTCTGTGGAACATGTCACCGGACCTGGTATCCACGCGTATCGAGCCGTTCGTGAAGACCCTGCGTGCAGCCCGTCCGGACACGCCCATCTTGCTGGCCGAAGACTGCAGCGTCCGAAACGTGTGCCCCACAGAGAAGGGTACCATCCTGCGGACCATCTACGAGAAGTTGACGGCCGAGGGCGTGAAGAACCTCCACTTCGTCTCCAGCGAGGGGATGCTGGGCGACGACACGGAGGGCACCGTCGACGGCTGCCATCCCAACGACCTGGGAATGATGCGCCAGGCCGAGGTGTTCTCCAAGGCGATATCCCCACTGCTGCCAAGAGACTAATGGATTAGCGAAATGGCAGAAGTCTTGAAGTACCTGGACCTTGATTATCCGCAGATCGAAGGGGATCCGTTCCGGCTGGCGAGAGAAACGTGCGAGCATGCTGTGCGGGTTGCTCATGATGTGGTGATTGATGAGAGCCGGCTGCAGCATTTCTCGGAGGGACTCGATGCGACGGCCGTTCGGAAGGTCACCCTGGGGCCCATGGGTGAGAACTGCGACGTAGGGGCGGGCAACTTTTCCGACGCGAGGGAAGCGGCCAATTTTGCCGTCGTGTTTGCGCTGCTCCAGTTCGGTCACGGGTTTCGCTATGAGCTGCACGATCTGTGCGGTCGCGGTGCCTCCAAGACCATCACGCTGGGCGTTTCGAATCTCCGCCAGGGTGGTTTCTCGGCGAGCCGATTGAGCCGGGTCGACGCCGAGGAGGTTCGGGCTGCCTTTCAGCTTCCCGAGAACCCCTTGATCGACGAATTTGCCCTGCAGATCCGGGGGGTGTTGCGGCAGGCGGGGCAGGGTTTGGAGCGAGCCGAGGCGAGGGACTTCGACACCTTCTGCCGAAGAATTCTCGAAACCGAAGCGGCTGCCGCGGCGCCGGCCGCCACGCTGGTACGAGAACTTGCCAATGCCTTTCCCGCTTTCAACGATCAGGGCGAGGCAAGCGACGGATCCACGGTTGTCTTCCTCAAGAAGGCGACTCTTGCCATCGGTGAGCTGATCCGTGTGGCCGCTCCGCATGATCGGTTCTATGGGCAATTCCACGACCAGGATCGCGCGGTTGCCACGGTAGACAACGTAGTACCTGCCGTACTGGTGTATCACAGGGTGCTGCGGTTGTCGGATCGTCTCCACCGGACCATCCACGTTGAGCGGCAGCCGCTGCCGCGGGGACCAGCCGAAGCTGAATTACGGGCAGCGGCGCTGGTGGTCTGCGATCGTCTGGTCGAAATGGCCGGGCGCCGGTTTTCTGCAATGGATCTGGGATACTATCTCTGGCTGGTGGGCAAGATCCCGGAGATACGCCAGTTCGCGCGGCATCACACGAAAGATACCGTGTATTATTGACCAGGCGCTCGAGGTCAACTTGCCGGGAACGCCCGAGCGACGCGGCGTTGGTTCTCGCGGTCGAGGATCTTCTGGAGAGGCAAGTATGCCCCAGGCCGCCGGCTACTTGACTTTCCTGTCCCGAATCGCTTCACTACCTGTTGAGGGTACAATTTCACACGACGGAGTGACCTGATGGACAATCGTCGTGAGCATTCCGACGGGCGGCGGTATCACGTCACGTTTCCCGTGTTCCTTTTGGGGGTCCTGTTTCTCGAGGGACTCCTCGTACTGGCCGATCGCAAATCCCTTTTCGGCCTGAAGAGGGGTGCATTCTTCAACTTCCAGGTCGTCGCGGCATGGGTGGGGCTCGCTCTGGGCTGCTGGTGGCTGCCAATCCTGCCTTTTCGTCGTGGCCGGCCCTTGGACGCCGGTTCGTTGCTCTTGCTCACGATGGTGATCGCGGTTCCTTGCGGGTGGTATGTCACTTGGCACCACCACCATAGGGATGTCGTGTGGAGACAGGAAGTCGCAAGGAGACGACAGGAACAGCAGCAATTTGGAGAGGCCTGGAGGGCGGTTCGGGATGTCCAGTCACGCAATTGTCCGCGCCACCTCGGCAGGTACATGCGGCAGGTCCGGCCTTTGCAGGCCCACATGCTGGCCGCTCAGATGGCAACGCCTCCGGCTACCGGTGACCTGGCCGTCTCGTTCGAAATCGAGCAGGATCTCGGCTGCGGCTGCTGTTTCGAGACGGTTGCATCGGACGTATCCGACGACGACCTCCATCGCATTGCCGGGTTGCAGCGGATCCAAGTGTTCAACGCGCCGCAGGGCAAGTTCTCCGATACCGGCTTGGCCCATCTCGCGGAGCTGCGAGATCTTCGTTACCTGGTACTACCCCGAAACAAGCTCAACGGGATGGGGCTTGCTCACCTGCAGTATCTGAAGAACCTTGAATACCTGGACCTCGGCGGCAACGAGGTCACCGACAAGGGGCTTTCCTGTCTCTCGGGTTTCACTAATCTTCGCTATCTCAACCTGGCCGGCAACAAGGTCACCGACGCCGGCTTGTTCCACCTTCGCCGTTTGACACAATTGCGTCGCCTGGACCTTCGCGGCAACGGTATCAGCAACGTGGGGCTCGTTCAACTGCAGCTCATGGGAGACCTTGAGCACCTCGATCTGACCAACACATCAGTGACGGACCTGTCGAACCTGGCTGTTTGCGGCAAGTTGGCGGTGGTCCACAATCCTGCGCTGCCGCTCTCGGGCGCAAACTCCCTCTCGATGCTCAAGGGATTGACATCTGCGGCCGTCGATGTGTTTCCCGCATCGGATGCCGGAGATCTATCCCGGACACTCGAAGTGCACGACCTGCCAAAGCTGACCCGTCTGGACGTGACATCCCCGCCGGATGTCGCAACGGTGCGGCTCTCCAACCTGCCCCAGTTGAAGCATCTGACGCTCAATCTTTCGACGCGATTGGTCTTACATAACACTCCGAACGTGACCAATCTCTGGATCCGCGGCAGTATCCGTGCCGACCATTGCCGGGAGATCGGCAAACTGCCGAAGTTGCATCGCCTATCCATCGACATGGATGCGTCATCACAGCCGGACGCCCTGGCCGCCTTGGAACGTCTTTCGAGCCTGCATGGGCTGGTCCTCTCGGGCGAGGGACTGGCGGACGAATCCCTTGCTGCCCTGAAACAGTTTCCCGCCTTGGAGAGGCTGGAGATACTGGGGCCTGGACTCTCAGCCAGCGGACTGAACCGTCTGAGCGGCCTCCAGAATCTCACCGAATTGACCGTCACCAAGGTGCATACGCCCGAGGAGGAACCGGTCTCGTGGAGTCGGCTTCCGCAGCTTCGGCAAGTGATGTTGCACGCCTCGCGGATCGGCACGCTTCAACTCACGGGCCTTCCGAGACTGCAGCGGTGCTCAGCCAGTTACCAGGATGCCGTCGCCGTTCTGGAACTGGTGGACTGCGCTGCGTTTTTAGTTTCCCTGACTGGAGGAAACAGTCTGGAGATCCAACAACTAACAGCTCACAACAGTGCAACCGATTCGTCGCTCGCCGCACTGGAGCACGTTTCAGGCGTCAAAATCCTCAATCTCGCTGGCGAAGACATTTCTGACGTCGGGGCGAGCAGTCTGAGATTCCTCAATTCACTTGAGAGCCTCAATCTGGCCTCGACCTCCGTTGGCGACAAAACCGTTGATCTCTTGATCGATCGAGCGGAATACTTGCACGGACTAAGACAACTAGATCTCAGAGACACACAGGTTTCGTCTGAAGGTCTCCGCAAGCTTCAGGCAGCCTGGCCGAATTGCCATATTGAGCACGACAAGATTCCCGTCGAGCCTGAGGCTCCGCCTGAAGAGAGTAGCTCCGAATCACCGGTTCGGCCGCCAGTCACGCGAACCGATTAGCCGAACACCTTCTCTACATAGACGCGGCTGCGGCGATGGGATTCGAGGGCATCCATCGTGTGGGGTGTGCCTTTTTCGACGGCCTGCTCCAGGACCAGGAGCGGACGGACGCCTTGGGCTTTGAGAATCTCGGCCACTTTCGCGTGGTCGATGTCGCCCTCGGTAAAGGTCTCGGTCCAGATGCCGTCTTTCGACTGGCGAAGATGCAGCTCGGCCGCGCGGTTGCCGTAGCGCTCGGCAACTTCGTAGACCCGCTCCACGTTGTTACCGCTGCCGCGGTAGACCCAGTGGGTGTCGAAACAGAGCTGCACGAGTTTCGGATCGGTCTGGGTCATGAGGTGATGGAATTCGCGTCCGTCGCTCTCCCAGGCCGGGGCATGGAAGTGGTAGGCAAGGGTCACACCGTGTTCGGCCAGGGCGGCACCGAGACGGGTCATGGCCTTGGCCTGGGTCTCGAGCTGTGCGTCGGACTTTTGCCCCTCGCGGAGGGGCGCCGGGTTGACGACACAAATCCGCACGTCGATCTGCTGCTTCGCCTTGGCAGCGGTGGCGACCACCTGCTCGATGGCGGCGTCGACGGACGCCGGCTCATGCAGCGCCGGTCCGGTATAGAACGAACGCATTTTCAGTCCGTGTTTCTTCAGCAGGGGAACCATCAGCTCGGCGGCCGCCGGGTCGCCGAGCATGGCTTCCAGGCCATCCATGCCCGACCGTTTTACCTCGGCCAGGCCGGCGTCGAGATCGGCGTTGAAGTCCTTCTTCTGCCGCTGGTACATGTTGATCCAGCAGAACTGGTTGCACGCCACGTGAAGCCTTGATTCAGCCGCCACGGCCAGTCGGCCCAAAAGAGGTGCGATGACGGCCGTTGCGGCCGCGGTCTGCAGAAAACGTCGTCGTGTCGTTGCCGGCATGGCTGGATCCTCACAGGTAGGACTTGAGGTTTTTGGATATTGAATATGAGGGCTGGGCCGCCCACGCTGACCCGTGCTAATCGAAATATCGGGGCGATTCCATGGTGTTTCCCGATTCAGGGAAGGGTACGGGGCAGTCAAGGCGTGGTTCGACGGATACGCTGAACCTCACGAAGACCGTGAGATCCGGGACATTGAAGCAGGAGTTCGTTGGTGATTACGTGGGCCATGACGGAGGGCAGGGGTCTGCGGCAGGCTGCATGTCGAGGCGAGCCGACCGAACGGGCACCATGGATTCGCTTTGTCGGACACGACGCAGCCACGCTCCCTAAATGGTCAGATCGACACTCGGCAGGAACGCCTCGTAATCCTCGACGCTTCCACCGTCGATGCAGCACTCAATGATCTGCCTGCCCAAATCGTCCAGCCCCGGCTGGAGGAAGTTGCGAAGTTCGTGCAGGAAGAAGTCTCTCAGGATGGCTGCGCCCCTGTCGTAACCGTCGATGCCAACTTCAGGCTGTTCGTCCACGCGGAGGAAGAAGACGGGGAGAATCGTCCCCTCGACGTGCATCGAGTGCAGGGTATATCCCAGGAGCGGGCAACGAGCCGGCTGGAGCTTACTCGCCGGGAACTTGGCTATTCCTCTGCGACCAAGATATTCACGAGCGATCCATTCGGCCATGAAGCCGACCGACCAGGCACCCACGTGCTGGTTGGGCGTCAAGGAATAGCGAACTTTCGGCGTTTGCTGAATCTGCCGAAGCAGCAAGTTGGCATGATCGACGATACGACCGGTGGCAAAAGGCCAGTAGGAGCCGACTCCTTCGCTGGCAAGACCGGCAGCGCTGGTGATGCT
>CAYSCH010000284.1:0-3873 GCA_964429355.1 uncultured Planctomycetaceae bacterium
CTATCCCGGATGGACGCCAGAGCAAGAAAACCAATAATTAAGCGGAACGTTGAAACAAAAACGGCCAACGATGGCTGGAAGTCAACCGGGAGATCCTCGACAGGATCGACCTGGAAGCCGAATACAAATCGATGGGCCTCGACATCCGGGGAGGCCCGTCATCTGACGGCTGGGCGTCATGCAAGGTGTTCAAATCGGATGAGCGGTCACCATCGGCTGGTGTAAACCTGACCGGCGAGCATCCGCACCGTGGCCGCTACAAGTGCTTCACTGGCGAGTGCGAGAACTTGAGCTTCTTCGAGTTCTGCGTTCGTGCCGGCCGGTTCCCTGACTGGAAGGAAGCTCGCAACCACTTCCGCCAGCAGCTCGGGATCAAGGCGCCGACGGGGAAGAAGAAGCCGCCACAGGAGAAGCTGGTCTTCCGCGACTACAACGAGAACCTGGTGCGGTCCTGGTGTACCCACAAACCGCCGATCGTGCCGTGGGCCGTGCGGATCGCCGGGGGCCAGATCACCGGGTATCCGGCGACGAACCAGAAGTTCACCTGCATCGCGATCCCCGTGTTCGGGCCGCATGGCGCCGACGACGATCCGGTTGGCTACCAGATCTACAACAAGTCGGGACGCACCCTGCCTGTGTTCCAGGGCAAGGGACAGCCGGCCAGGCAGGTGAAGATCAAGACCGTCGAGGGCTCCGAGGCCGGCTGGATGAACCGGTATGCCCTCGGCAACCTGGCAACGGCCGAGATCGTCTGGAAGGTCGAGGGCCCCGCCGACATGCTGGCTCTGCAGTCGGTCATTCCGGCCGAGCTCCTGACGAAGCACCTGGTGGTCACCAACTCCAGCGGGACCGGCGGCCTGCTGTCCGATGAGCATCTCGACCTCCTGGCCGGCAAGGTGGTCTACGTGCTGCACGACTGCGACGTCGACGGCCAGGCCGGCGGCTCGAAGTGGGCCGAGGCCCTGAGCTACATCTGCCCGGAGGTGCGCCACGTCCGCCTGCCCTACGAGATCGAGCCGAACCACGGCAAGGATCTCCGCGACTGGCTGATCGAGGGACACGGCTACCAGGAGTTGCTTGAGCTAGCCGCCGCCGCGGATGTCGTGAAGCGGCCGACCGAAGTGAACGAGACCGGCGAAGTGGTCGAGAAAGACCGCGACCCCTTGGCCATGGAGAAGCTGATCCTCACCAATTTGTGCGTCGAAGCAATCGGCGAATTCCCTGATGGCACCATCAAACTATTTTCGAGATCGCGAAAGAAAGAGAGCTTGGTTTCGAACGTCAATCGCCTGACGCGAACAGACCTGATTCAGCTTGTTGGGGAGCCCGCAAAGCAGCACGTCTTCGAAGGCTCGGCCGATGGTGGCTCGCCAAGCCAGTACCACATCAACGCCGTGCGTGAGGCGATCGCCATGCTGGCCGGAAAGCGACGAATTATCCACCAGGAGACCCGCGGGCCTGGCTGCTGGCTCGGTGATGATAGCAGCATTCTCGTCGTCGGGTCCGGGCAGCTCTTGCGATGGGACGGGGCCAAAGCCGAGATCATCGACCATCCCTTTGTCTCCGGACAGCATATCGATCTATCGCGTCCGGAGAAATGGTGTGACTTCGATTGGCTGGCGAACTGCCTTAATACCATGACCGCGGAAGAATGTCAGTCACCCGTCATCGAATTGATTGACCAGTTCGAGAAGTTCAACTGGCGACATTCGGGAATGCACATCATCGCGGCTGGGCTTGTGTTGGCGACGTACGTGCAGACGATTTGGCCCTGGCGCCCGATGGCGACGGTCAACGGGGAATCCGGTTCTGCCAAGAGCACGTTCTTCGAACTGCTCAAAGACGTATTCTCTTCGCTCGCGATCCTTGCCTCAAAGTGCACCGAGGCCGGCGTCCGGCAAGCAGTCGCAAACGCGGCATGGGTGTTACTCCTGGACGAATTCGAAAACGACCGGCATCGGCAACAGATTCTCGACCTACTCCGCACGTCGAGCAACAACAGCGTACAGCTCCGCGGAACACAAGACCACAGAGGTGTCCGGTTTGGACTGCGCCACATCGTCTGGACAGCGGCTATTGAGAGTGGCCTATTCCGGCAGCCGGACATGAATAGGTTCCTGAATTTTGAACTGCAGAAGCTCGTCAGCCAGGCGTGGATTGACTTGCCGCCAAAAGTCGAGCGAGAAGCCCTGGGAAAGCGACTCCTAGCGTCGGCCGTATACTGCGCTCCAAAGGCCCTGCAGCTCAATGACCAGCTTCGTCGCGTGAAGATCCCTGGCGTTGACAGCCGAGTCATCGACAACCTTGCCGTTGCCGCGGCGATGTTGACCGTGGCCGGCGTCTATGCCGAAGCGAACGGCGAAGACATCTTGGTCGACCTTGCCACCAAGATCCGCGCAGACCAGCAGGTGATTCGCACGGATCACGAGACGCTTATGAGGGAGCTGCTCTCCAAGAGAGTGATGATCGAAAAGGGGCAATTCGCGACTGTGGCCGAGATCCTGCTTCACAAGACCAGTAGCGACTCGGATTGCTTGGCACAGGAGGGGGTATCCAAAGTCGAGGTAAAGGGTCAGGAGTACCTCTTCATCGCCCACGATGTCGTGAGGGACGGGCTATTAAGAGGGACGGTCTGGAAGGATCAACGTATCGACCAGTTGCTTGGCGCGATGGAAGGAGCAGAGACGGGCAAGGATGTCCGGCACCGCATTTCCGGCGTCAGGCAGTACGGGCTCCGAATCCCGTGGTACGTTATCGATCGTGAGTTCCTGGCAGAAGACAAATACGAGGGATCCGAAGGCACCCAACAAAGGGGAGGTGACTTTTGATCGTGGGACAGTGGGACAGCAATGGGACAGCTTGTGGGACAGGGTTTTCCCGTATTTTCCAGGCTCAAACGGGCTTCTGTCCCACTGTCCTACAAATATCTATTTCACATATACACGTGCGTGAGAAAGAGAGTTGCGAGAGAACTGATGAGTTAATGAGGTCCATTTTGGTCTCCGTAGGGGTGTGTGTATTTCATGGGACAGGTGGGACAGTGGGACAGCAAACGCAATCCGTTGTCCCACAAAGGCTTACCGCCAGAACGTAATGGGGCAAGCATGGGACAGCGTGGGGCAGGCTTCTTTCATCTTCGCTGATTGGGATAAATAGGAAAGGCTTAGGCAAAATGGGTAATCAAGCCAAGCGACATACCGACGCCCCCAGCATGGACACGACCACGACCAACTATCTATCTGACCTACCCCTGACGCAACTCCGGCAGATTCTCGCGCAGACTGAGGACTCGGCGGGAGCTGCGTCTCAGGGCGCCCGTATCATCCGGCGTATCATCGCCGAGCAAGAACGGGCCGAGCCCCACCTCACCCAAGGCGATGGAGTTCGTTTTGTCGACCCCACCCTGGTTGGCGAACGGCAGACCCACGGGGCCCAGATCGGCCGGCCTGTGGATCGCCACCGGGTGCCAGAGTGGTTCCGTCTTCGCCTCGTAGAAACGCTGGGGGTTCCTCGATCGCATCAATCCCGTGGGTGCCTCGTGGACTGGGTCCGCAACACCTGCGGCGCTACGTGGCTCGATCACTGGGGGACGGTTTCGTTTCCGAACGGTGAAGAGGTATTCGTGTCCGAGCCGTACCACTTGACGCCGGTCCAGATGCAGAACATCGCGAAGATTGCTGAGGCAACTGGCTGCGATGTGTGGGTCACGGCTACGTCTTCCTGGTATCCGACCAAGACACTTCGAAGCGAGTTCTGGCAGAAAAGGAAGGAGGCGTGATCCATGATCGTGGTGCACCTCGACGGACACGAGCGGCGATCATTCGACGACTGGGATGAGGCCGAGGCGTACACACAATCGATTTTCCCTGATTG
>CAYSCH010000284.1:3883-12608 GCA_964429355.1 uncultured Planctomycetaceae bacterium
GCGACTTCACGCCGGCGGCGTCCCCCTACGTGGTCGACGTGTTCGCTGATTCGGATTGGTTCGATGAGTCGACTGGTCGAGAGACGGCGTTTCCGGTTGGCCAGATCAAGGAGATTTCTGAGTAAGGAGACACGATCCATGAGCTATCACTCGCTGATCCCACTCAACAATCGCCCCTACGACCAATACCTCGGCCGGCCTTGCGGCGTCAACCGCATCAAATGGCGTTGCATGTCTCCCGACGAAAAACGCGAAGCGATCCGCCTGGCCGAGTTGGCCGAGATCGAGCGGCAGACGCGGCTGCGAGAACAGCCCGATCCATTTTCCACGGAGGCACACGTTGACCCAGCCACCCCGACGCGGCTCGCGACTTTCGCAGATGATGCCGAGGCCGACACCGAGGCCGGCGGCGCCATCCCCCACGCCCCAGCAGCCGGCCCAGCCGGCGCCACAGGCCCAACGGCTCGACACGCCGGAGCTACGGCGGGCAATCGATGAGATCATTTCACGGCGGTTTGGCGATTGCGGCCAGGCCGGCGACAAGTAACCAGTTTCAGGAGGTCTTTCAAATCATGAGCAAGCAATCAACCAGACACCAGGTCGCACGTGACCGGCAGCAGACTGACCAGGCCGGCCGATTCAAAGGGTTCGCGGCCGTCTTACATCGCAGGGGCCAGGCCCCGCGAACGATCGCGGAGAAGGTCTCTCAGCCACCGGATGCAGACGAGCATCGAGTTCGCATTTCGGCGTCAAGCGATCCGCTCCTGCAAGCGACCGGCGCCCAGTCGATCGAGGAACTCGATTCTCTGATGGACGAGGTCCTGGTGGACATTGGCGCCGAGCTGCCCGAGACCGGGCCGGCGTCCTTCCTGACCGGCGACAACAACGGTCTTCCGCTGTTCACTCCATCGACGGCGATCGATTTGGGGAGCGTCGACTGGCCGTAACTGGTCAGGGCCGTCCGTCGTTTACTGTTTGCGTTTTACATCAGGAGCCAATCGTTATGTTCGATTTCAAAAAACTGGCAGCCGGCGTCAAGGGCTACTTCCAAGCGGAGGAGCTGCAGCGCGCCAGCGATTACACCACCCTCGTCTGCCAGTGTGCCGATGGCACTCAGCCTGGCGACGCGGCAGAGGTCGCGGGCATCCTCCGCGATGCGGGCAAATCCGTCGACGACCTGCAGGCCGACGTCGAGAGGTTACTTCAGAGACAAGCCGACAGCCGCATTCTCGACGACCGAGCCGGTCGCCAGGAGCGTTTCCGGGCCGCATGTGACCGCCAGGCCGAGGCCGAGGCCGAGCGGGCAGACGCAATCGCGAGGCTCGATGCTGAGATCCAGGCAGCGGCGTCCGAGCGGCGACAAGCGGAGCGGGCCCTCGCGGAGATCGACGCAGCCGAGCGCCGGCTGAAAGACTCGTCCTCCGCCTCGCTCCACCAGCAGTTCCGAGCACTGGCCGGACAGGCCCGCGACCTAGAGGTCGAACGCCGGCGTGCGATACGCGACCGGGATGAGGTAGGCGGCATCCTGCCAGGTCTGCAGGAGGCCACCAGCGTCGGCTCCAGGGCGGACCGCGAGCGCAACACCGAGCGTTTCCAGCGGGCAGAGGCAGCCCACCGCGCGGCGGCTGCCAAGGTCGAGGATCTCGAAAGGCGGATGGCGGATCTCCGACAGCAGCAAGATCGCCTGCGCGGGATGATGTTGGAGCCGACCCTGCCCGTCGAGCAGCTCGACGCGATCGCGGCCGAGGCTGAGTAATGTTTCTCCGTCGGCTGAGTCGCCACGCCCGTCCTCCTTCGCGGCGTGGTGACCCGGCCGATCCGGCAGCCGGCCTGCCTTGGACCGCGGGCTGGCTGCCACCTTTCATCCACACCCCCACATTTCGTCGAGGATCTGATTTATGCAAGACCGACAACGTGACGCAGAGATCGCATCCGGCCGAGCTGGTGCCGAGTTACGTTACCGATCCGCACTAGCACGGCTGCAGGCCGCACGCGTTGCGCGTCGCCAGGCGGCTTGCGACCTGGCCGAGGCCGAGGCCGAGCGCAAGGCGGCCCTCGCATCACTGCAGGAGATCGCAGCAGCCGAGAAACGGTTACGTGCGTCCGCACCCTGGGAGATCCAGGCGAGGCTGCAGACGATCGCCGGGGCCGTCGCGTTGAATCGGAACCGCCGAGAGTTGGCAAGCCGCGATGCGGACGGCGCCCTGGTCGAGCAGCTCGACGCCGAGTTTGCCGGATTGCAGCAGCGGCTCGATCACCTCCGCCACCAGGCGTTGCAGGCAGAGCCCGATATTGACCCACACGCGGTTGAGCCCGTGTGACTGTCAGCCGCCGATCACCCGGCGGCGAATCCGAGCGGTGCGAGCTGTGACCGGTTCTCCTTGGTTGCAGCGACCCCGCGAGGTTGCAGTCGGTCGGTCGGAGGTGGCGACCGGCCGGCTGCATGATTGTACATGGATGCGGTCGCCCCCTGGGGTGGTTACGGGTCCTCCGCCAGGGTCGCCGAGCGAGCGATCCGCCGCATCCCGCCAGACAAGGGCATAACCTGCAGTTAGTGTTGTTTTTTTGAGAGACTCCAAATAGGGGGAGGTCACATGGCAGCCCTGAAAACACCTCGCGGATTGAACAAGCCGGCGAAAGCTCTCTGGTACCAGTTGGTATCGGACCATCCACATCTATCGGAGGCCGACGCTCCATTGCTCGCGATCTACTGCAAGCTGTTTGTCGAGTGGGAAGCGGCCGTCGACCAGGTGGCCGAGACTGGAGCCCTCGCGACATCCAAGGATGGCGGTCAGTACATGTCGCCGGGCATGCAGGTCGTTTCGGCGTTGTCCCATCGCGTTATCCGGTTGGCTCGCGAGCTGGGCGTGGTCTACTCGACCAGGCCGGCGTCGACCAGAGGCATGGGCACGACACAGCAGCCCCGGATTGCACGGTTCCAGGTGAGTTGACCAGGAGTTCACATCCATGACACAAGATGAGCTGATGTTGGAGTTGGGTGTCGACCATCCCAGGTTTGCCGAGCTGGTCGCGGCCGGGTTGCCGATCGAGGATGACGGCACGTTCGATCAGTTGCGATGTCTCGGCTGGCTCGCTTCTCAGGGCCGGCTCCGGCGGATCGTGACGCGGCGGGAGCTGGCGGCGTACTTCTCGACGAGCGAGGCCAATATCCGGCATTGGATCGCAGCGGGGCTCCCGACGATCGCGACGGACAGGTTCGACCTGGACGAGGCGATTCACTGGCGGTTGGCCAAGCTCGCGGCCAGACAATCCGAATCGAAGGAGGCTCTCCTCGCGGCCAAGGCCGATCGCGAGGAGCTGGCCGTCGATCGCGAGGCTGGCCGGCTGATCGACGCATACGAGATCGACGCCTGGCGCCGGCGGACGGTGACGAGTATCCGGGCGATGATCGACGATTTCGGCGATCTGTCCTACGGTGTGGTCGACCGAGGGCTTTCGCCGGTCGATGCTCGCAGGGCGGCCGAAGAGAAGATCGCGGCCATCTACCAGGACCTGGAGGCCGGCGAGGCCGAGCTGCAGGAGATGCTCTCCCAGTGGTATGCATTCCTTGCGGATCATTTCGATGACGCCGAGCGGTGGCTGATTATCTGGCGGGCGTTCTGCGACCAGGTGGCGCCTGAGGCCTCCACGTATGACGGTCTGGTCTCGCGACTCCAGGAGGTCGGATTCGCCACATGAGGCTCTACCCCTCCAGACGCTGGCTACTCCACAGGCAGGCAGCCGACAGCCAGGCCGTCTACTGGGGGCATCGTGCGCGGCCGGTCCGGTCGACCTGGTGCGAGCAGTCGATCCGGCTGCCCGGTGCGTTGTCGGTTTCTCCGCGGTTCACTTTCTCAGGTCGCGAGTATTTGCGCGAAATCATCGACGCGGTGGACGATCCGCAGACGACGGAGGTCGTGTTCCTGGCCGGCACGCAGACCGGCAAGAGTGAAACCATCCGGGCGATCGTGACCAGCCAGGGCGATGTTGACCGAGCCCCGCTGATGCTGGCCGGCCCCGACCAGGTCTATGCGCGCGAGCAGAGAGATTACATCTACTCCGTTTGCGAGGCGTCCCCGACCTTGGCCGATCGGGTCCCCGAGCTGCACGCGCGGAACGATCGAGGCATCGACCTGGCTGGAGCGTACTGCTACCTGGCCTGGAGCGGATCGACTCAGCGGCTCAGCGGCCGGTCATGCAAGATCGTTCTTTGTTCCGAGGCCGATCGCTGGCGATCCTCACTCAACCTGGCCAGGCAGCGAACGAAAGCGTTCTGGCGATCCTGCGTGATGTTCGAGGGGACGCCCGTAGGGTCTTCTCCCGCGCTCTGCGACCTCTATGACGCGAGCGACAAGCGGACGTTTCGCGTGCCCTGCCCGCTTTGTGGCGAGTATCAGGAGCTGCGGTTCTTTCCACACAGGGACGGCCCTCACGCTGGCCGTGGAGGTGTGGCCGGCCTGACCGACGATTCGGGCAACTACCTCAGCCCAAAGGCAGCCCGAGACGCAGCTCGCTACTGTTGCGTCAACGGCTGCCTGATCGAGTCACACCACAAGGGCGACATGATCCGCCGCGGGGCGTGGTGCCCCGAGGGCTGCGACGTGGTGGACGGCCAGGTGGTCGGGACGCCCTCGCACGACACCAGGCGGCGGGGATACCGCCTCAACTCGCTGTACTCCCCGACGATCTCATTCGGTGATGCGGCCGAGGAGTGGCTGACCGTTCGCGACAGTGAGGATGGCAAGCAGTCGTTCTTCAACGACTGGCTGGCTCTGCGGTACTCAGCCCACGGCCGGCAGGCCAAGTGGTCGACCCTCGGGGCCAGGCTCCAGTCGTCGCACCCGCGAGGCACGGTGCCAGCTCAGGCGGTCTTCTTGACGTGTGGGTGCGACGTTCAGGACAGCGAGTCCTACTGGATCGTCAGGGCCTGGGGCGACGGCGGATCGTCCTGGCTGGTCGACTGGGGCCAGTGTCCGGCGCAGCTCGATCCGACCGGCGCCATCGTAGCCGGCTCCCAGCTACCCCCATTGGTCGACGTTTTCAGCCGGGTGTTTCCCGTGGTCGGTGGCCGATCCGTTCTCGGCGAGAGTCGGATGCTGATTGCAGCCGGCGGTGTTGATATCGGGTTTCACCGGCGAATGGTGGCCGATTTCGTCCGGGGGCTGCGGGATCCTCGGATTCGTTGCGTCCAGGGTATGCCCTCCCCGGGCGAGATGCCGTATCGTCACATGCGGCCGGATGATGGGCCGGCGTATACGGGCGTAAATACCGGCCTCTACAAAGCCGACATCCATGATCGGTGGAGCATCCCCCAAGGCAAGCCCGGGACCTGGTTATTGCCACACCTCCCGGACCTGGCCGTCGCGGAGCGATACCTCCGCCAAATCTGCAACGAGGTGAGGCAGCAAGTGATCAATCCCAAGACGAAACACATCAGCGAGCTATGGGCTGTCGTCGATCATGCGTTGAGATCGGATTATCTTGACTGCGAGGTGTACGCGGCCACGCTGGCGGACATCGTCGTCGCACGCGACTGGACCGGGCTGGTCGACCGGATGCGAGCACATGAGGCGTTTTTCGAAGACCAGGCCAACCGCGAGTCCACTGGATTTGTGGGGCGGCGGACAGGACAAGGAGGATGGATCAGATGAGCGACCAGACTGTTTCACTCCGGACCGCGGAGAGAGCCGTACACTCCGCTTTCGGTGTGGCCGATGACATGGTCCGCACGATGCGGGCCCTACTTGCTGCGGAGACAGAGCGCGGCGAGCTACACCCCGTTTTGGAGCGGCAGTTTCGCGAGTTGGAAGAACGCATTCGTGTAAATCGTGCAAACACAATCAGCCGCCTCAGGCGAGGCGAGCAATAGACTTTCTACGAAAGGAAACTACTATGGGCGGCGAAGTCAGACTCAAAACGACCGCGGATAACCGCGAGTTACTCAGGACACTCGACGAGGTGAACAAGCGAGTCGTTACTCTCGAAAAGCAGCTCGAAACAACCTCGGCGAAATCGAAGAAGCTGACGGCGGAAGAAAGGCGGGTCGCCAGTGCGGCCAAGAAAGCGTTCGACGATCTGCAGTCGCCAACGCAAAAACACCAGGCCAATCTGGAAAAACTCAATGCTGCGGTCGCCAAAGGGACGATCAATCAGAGTGAGTATGCGGCGGCCGTTCGGAAATCCGAAATGCAGCTCAGCCAGGCCAGCGGCGCGATGAGCACTACCGCACGGGCCCACGATGAGGCATTCGGGCCAAAGGCACTGGCGACCATCGCCCGGTATGCCGCGGGGGTGTTCTCGATCTCGACCGCGCTGCAGAAAACAATCGAGTACTTTAACGCGATGGACCAACTCGCTGAGGACGCAGCCGGCCGAGCTAAGGGCGAGCGGGCCGGACTGGCGGGGCTGGCCGGCCTGGCCACGAGCCCAGAGGAGGCTCAGACATTGCTGACCAACGCGCGAGAAGCGTTCACGCGGGGTGTCGGAAAGACTGAGGACGAGACAGCGAATCTCCATTACGCGTTGAAATCGGCGGGTCTCTATGACGATCCCAGGGACCGCACGCTATTTGAAAATCTGTCCAAGTCTGGCGTACTCTCTGACGCTCGCCCGGCTGTTGAGGCAACGGCCAAACTTCAGGCCGCAATGGGGGTGGAGGAGACTGGAGACGCGACGGCTGTGATGTCAAAGCTCTACCAGGCGGCTGATGCGACACAGTACGAGGCGCAGGACATCGCCAAGGCTGTAGCCGAGCCGGCCCTGTTCGCGAAAAAGCTCGGCATGTCCGACGAGGAGCTGGTCGCACAGGCAGTTGCCGGTATGGCCGTCCTGCCAGTGAGCAAGGTCGACTCGTCCGCACGGGCCTACTACCAGGCACTGCTGTTGCAGGGTGGTTATGAGGGTCTTTCTGCCACCGACCAGGTCGCGAAGGTCAAGCAGACCGTTAGCCCCATGTCGGCCGAAGACCAAAAGAAATACTTCGGCTCGGTCGAGGCTCAGACGTACTACGAGATCCTCGCGAGCGAGCAGGGAGAACGGACTGTCAAGGCGGAGATGGCCGCACTGCCGGAGGCGGAGCGAAATCAACTGGCGGTCACAAAGGCCAAGCTCCCTGACGTGGACCGTGGGCTGCGACTGGCCAGGATGGAGGAGGAGGCCCGCCGCGAAAACCAGGCGGAGGATCGCCCCGAGGGTTATGACCGGCTGTTGACCGAGCGGATTATTGAGGAGCGATCGGCAGCGATCAAGCGGAAATACGGCAGCGGCCATGCCTGGGGCCAATCGCAGGCATTTCGCTGGGGCCGATGGTTCGCCGGCGATGAGGCGACCATCAAGGGGTTCGAGGGAGATCGGTTACTCAGCGAGGAGACTCGGCAGGAGATCCGCACGAGGCTGCACGGCTCCACAGAGAGAACCCCGGCCGCGGAGACACCGGCCCCGGACGATCGGTACTACCGCCCACCACAGCCGACACCGATCACACCGCCGGCCGACGAGGTCTTCCGAGGATTGCCAGGCGGGCTCCCGTCGCAGTTGCCGGCGCCTGTCTCCCTGCCCGTGCTGGATATCCCTCGGCTCCAGCCGGCCGGGCATCCGGTCGGGAATACGCAGGTCCTGGAGGACGCAACTCGGCAGCAGACACAGACCCTCGATTCTGGGCAGCGGGAGATGGTGACGTTGCTGAGAGAGATCTCCGGCAAGCTGCAGCCCGTTACGAGAATCACTCCTGTCCCCACAGTCACTCGTCCTCTGCCGGCTTCCACGTCCGCCGCGAACCGAGCATTCAGCGAGTGAGCAATGGCACCTCGGCCTCGTCCGCGGGGTCGACCAGCACATGAGGTTTCATCATGGCGACAATCGTCTCTTTGACCGGCGGTCCCTTGGCCGGCCGATACGACCTTTCCCGGCTCGACATCCCGCCGGAGATCCTCCGGATCGCCCGTGCGGAGCCCGGCACCGAGGTCGAGGGCTACCGCGTCCAGGTCGCCTCCTCCCTCGGCTCGCGGTATGTGGTGCACGCCAGGTCGGTCGAGCTGGTCGACCGGGCCGTCGCGGCCGAGGTCAGGGAGCGACGACAGCGGCGGGCACGGCGGTTCCTCTGTGGGTGAGGAGACGAGAGTGCCACCAGCCCGGCCGACTTACCTCAGCGACTCAGCGTTTCGTGCGGCACACCGTGGCCCGTACCACGTGGACGATCACGGCGGCCGACATGGTCGCGACCCGAGCACGCGGCAGATTGCGGCGATGTGCCGAGCGATCCAGCAGGGATGGACGGCGAGGGACTGGGTCGTGCGGACGACTCCGCACTTGGACGATGTTGGCCAGGTCGACGGATCGGTCGAGATGCCCGAGTACTGCGAGAGCGATGTGGAGCTGTGGTCGCGGGATGTGTTTCTGTGACGGGGGGCCGGAGGATTGCCGCCGTTTCTGGATCCACGAACGATCGCCGGTACGCCGGTACCCGGAGCTGCTTTCATTTTGCTGCTTTTCACGAGGAAGATTCATGACTGACACACCTACCACCGCGGACCGGATCCGCCGCAAGTGCGACCAGGTGGCCGAGCTGCTCGTGGCGAAGAACCAGGCCTACGGCGACTCAGCCCTCCATCCCATCGGGATCTTCGCTCCGGGGAAGGCCTCTGACCTGATCCGGGTACGGATGGACGACAAGCTATACCGCGCGTGGTCGGAAATGAGACATTCCCCGGGCGGGAGAGTTTTGGTA
>CAYSCH010000285.1:0-12581 GCA_964429355.1 uncultured Planctomycetaceae bacterium
TGCAGCACGACCGGGATGGCCCCGGCTGCGGCGGCAAGCAGGAATGCGGCGGAAACGAACGTCATAGCAGGGTGCGTTTGGCGATGTACTTGGAGAGCATGAAATCGTAAGGGACGGACGTGTCGGTCATCACGTAATCGATGTTCGATTCTGCGCAGGAGCGGCGGTAGCCCTCAATGAAAGCGTTGATCTGCTCGCGGTAGGCGTCGCGAACGTAGGCCGGTTCGATCTGGATTCTCTCGTCCGTTTCCAGATCGTGGAAGGCTATCGTATCGGTAAATGGAAACACGACCTCGGCCTTGTCGAACACGTTGAACACGATCACTTCGTGTTTCCGGTGGCGGAAGTGGTGCAGGGCGCGCATCACGTCTTCCGGCTCGTCGTAGAGATCGCTGATCACGACGATTAAACAGCGTTTCTTGAAGCGGTTGGCCAGGAGATGAAGGGTGGCCGCAATGTCGGTTTCCTGGTTCGGTTCGATGGCCTCCAGACGCTGCATCATCTCGTTGAAGTGGCGGGGCGAGCTGCGGGCGGGCATGTCGAGCCCGATCTTGGTGTCGAACGTCGTCAGTCCCACCGAATCCTGCTGCCGGGTCATCAGATAGGCAAGGATCGCCGTCAGGTAGGAACCGTACTGGAGCTTGGTGATCCTGCTGTCATGCCGGTACCCCATCGAGGCCGATGTGTCGAGCAGGATCTGGACCCGCATGTTCGTTTCTTCTTCATACTGCTTGATGTAGAGACGATCGGTGCGGGCGAGCATCTTGTAGTCGAGGTGCCGGGGGTCGTCGCCGGAGGTGTACTCGCGGTGCTCGGCAAACTCCACGCTGAACCCTTTGTAGGGACTGGAGTGCAAGCCGGAGATCGAGCCTTCGACTACCCCGCGCGCGACCATGGCGAGGTTCTTCATGCGGGCCAGTGCATCCGGCTCGAGGTAGCGGTAGCCTGTGCTCATCGCAGCTGAAATCTCCGTCGCAACACCCATTCCGTGGTCACTACGCCCACGAAGAACAACCACAGCGGCAAGGGCACGGCCAGCGGTGTCTCAAATCGCACTCGACGCTTCCGTTCGGTACGATCGAGTTGATCGATGAGGCCGTCTGCCGTGGAAATGTGCACATAACGGCCGGACGTGGCGGCGGCGATTCCTGCCAGAAGCTTTTCGTCGAGATCGAGCTTTTCGAACTCCAGGTACGGGCGTCCGACCTCAATGGAAAGCTTCTCCGATTCGAGCGACAGCTCCCCGAGTTTTGCGCTCACCAGGATTTCGTAACCGCCCGCACTGACGGGTGTGCAGCGCCCTTCGTAATGCCCGGCCGACCCGGCCGCCAGAGACAGCTCGAACTCGGTGGTTCGACCGGCCGGATCGCGGACTTTGGCCACGACCTTCGCACCCAAGGCCCCTTCACCCTTCTCGTCACGAACGACGGCCGCGATCAGCACCTCCTCATCGGGTTCGTAGTAGCCTTTGTCGGTGCTGCTGACGACGCTCGCCCGGGCTTCGACCTCGGTCGACCGGCCTGCGGCCCAGCGGACCAGTTGCCCCCAGAACTGCAGGAACGGCGATTCCTGGTTCATTGCCACCGGTCCCTGCTGCCACTTTCGCGTGGTATCGCCGCAAAAGACCGCCGTGCGTCCCTTATCGACCGGCTGGACGGCCAGCAAGGGCATTTCTCCCTCGGCCGTGACTTCCACCGGACAGGTTGCCAGCACCGTTGCCCCGGGGCGTGGCGCGGCAACACGGGTGCAACCATCCAACTCGGGCAGTCCTGGGCGTTGGGCCTGGCTCGTGGTCGTGGGGAAGAAGTCGGCGATGTTGGCAAATATCGGATGGTGATTTCCATCCGGAGTCAGCTTGGGCAGGAAGGGATCGGTAATCTGGCCAATTTCGCGTTGGCCGAGCAGTACGGGCAGAATCTCGCCGATGGCAGTGCTCCCATATCCGCCCGGTCCGAGGCTGTGGTATCCGCCTAGCATGATCAGCCCCGCTCCCTCCCTTACCCGCTGGGCAATCAACGCCTGCTGCTCCGGCTTGATATAGCTGCTGTCAAGATCGCCGAGAATGAACACGTCGAAGGTGCTGACCTCTTCGGCCGTTGTCGGAAGGCTGGCAAGCTCGAGCCCCTCGATATTCGATCGTTTGAGAAACTCGTTCGGCCGGGTCTGCACGAGGGAGCAGAATTCGAGGTCCGGGTCTTTGGCAAGAAAGCGCTGGACGATGGCGCCGTACTCGCCGCGGAGAGTTCCTTCGAGATAGAGCACTCGAATGCCCGGCTCCACCACGGTCGCCATGGCGCTCCGCTGGTTGTTTTCGTCGATCTTCTCCTCGGGGATAGGCGGTACCCGGACTGAGTAAGCGTGGCGTCCGACGACGGTTGGACGAAACTCGAACTGGACTTCCTGGGCCCCCTCCACCTCGTCGAGCGTCAATTCCGCCTCGCCGATCGGCTCTTCGTCTTCGTCGAGAATCACGCGAATCACGCGCCCCGCAAGACCGACGCCCTCGACCGCCGCGGTGATTCGGGCCTTGTTGTTGAGCATGAACGTGTCGGGACAGTCGAGTCCCACAACCTGGATATCGCGATAGGTGGCGTCGTTTCGCAAACTGGCTCCCACTCCGACGCAGTGGATCGGCACACCCATATTGACCGCAATTTCTTCTGGGCTTCGCGCCGTATTGTGCACTCCGTCACTGACCAGAAAAACCGCCTCGATATCCTGTCGTGGAGCCGCCTTGGCAGCGGCAACCAGGGCGCGCGAAATCGAGGTAGCCTTGCCTGTCGCGGCCAGGGTGGGGATCTGCTTTGCGTCAGGCAGAAGCCGGGGACGTTCGGAGAACTCGATTACATGGAGCGATAAGGTCTCCTGCAACTTTCCCGTCCAGGCCGCCACCTGCTCACGCGCCTGCTCGATCCTCGATTTTCCGCTGGAGTCGTCGGAAATGCCCATCGACGCCGATGTATCGACGAGGAATACGACGGATCGCCGCTGGGAAAGCTCCTTGTAGTGGCTGAGGACCGGGCGGAACAAGAGAAGCACGATCGTGAGGATCGCCAGGACCCTGAGAGCGAGGAGGATTTGCCACTGCCGAGGTTTGAGAGTGCGAAAGGCCCGCCAATAGAACAGCGTGACCAGCCCGATGGCCAGGGCCGTGACCCAAACCAACGTGGAGATGCTGTAACCTTGTTGCAGTGTGAAATTGAGCACGCCGGTTCCGCTTCTTAGAGCCGCTACGACATCACCGATTGTGCACCTTCCAAGCCCGTGGGACACTCGCCATTCTGTGAGGATCTCTTGGAGCCGCTACGACATCACCGATTGTGCACTTCCAAGTCCGCGGGAGACCGCTCTGCTTGTGACGAACTCTTGGAAGTGGGTGCCGGGACCGGTCGAGCCGGCCGATACACCTTGGCCTTCTCCTTCCCTTCCTCAATCGCCTCCTCGCCCAGTCGGATCCGCTTCACATAGGTCAGATCCTCGAGGGTCGTGCCGGCCTCGCCTTTCTGCCGCTTGTGAACCAGGTACTTCTCGGGCTGAACTTCGGGGCGGTAGGAACGAGCTTCGTCGGCCTTGTAGGCGAAGGGCTGAACGTAGAACAACTCGGCGAGCGGACCGGTGATCGTGCGACCGTCCTGCAACGTGATCGTGTACTCGCATTCCCGTGAGGGGTACTCTCTGCCGGTGTAATACTTCTCGTCGAGAGCCAGTTCCTTGAACCGCCACTCCTTCTCCATCCACTCCTTGAGTACCTTGCACTCGACCTGTTTGACGACCCGGAGTGGAACCTCGCGTTGCCGCTTGATGCCCTCGTCGTAGAGTTTGAGGCGTTTGTCACGAGTCAGATAGATATTGCCGACAACCACCTTCCCGTCGGACATTTCGAGATAGCCGGGCACCGCGTCGTCCCGCTCGGTCTGGATGGGGCCAAACGGATTAAGGGCCGGGGGCTCCTGGCCCTGCGCGGCACGGTCCGCCGTCCAGAAAAGTCCCGCGGCCACGACCACGATTTGCCAGATCCGGTTTCGCAGGAAGACCTCGGACACAAATTCTCCTTCGTCTGAAACAGAAGCAGAGGATAGAACAGCCACAAACTACATTCTCCCATTATGGATAAAAATGCGGAACTGTCACAGACCCGATCCGCTCCACAGAGGGGCATGAGACGACTCGGGGCGGAGTGTTGCGAGCATTTCAGTTCGAAGCAGGTATTTTTCCGTTATGGGTGGCGAGGCACGCTGCCCTGTCTTGGCCGAAAGATTCATGAACCCGGCTTTTTCAGCAGCGAGGCATAGACAATCTGGGCAAACTCGGACAAGGTGAGCTGCTGCTCTTCCGGGACTTGCAGACCTGCCGCCGAGGCCTGATAGCCGGCTTGGCGAAGCCAGGTGTGTAATTCGGGCCAGCAGAGCTTTGCCTCAGGATCGGTTTGTGGTGCGGGCCAGGCCTTCCCTTCGTGGGCGAAGATCCTGCCAAGTTTTGTCCAGCCATCCCGCCGGGTGAGTTTCATGTCGGGCGTCGCCTTGTAACCCGGATTGAGCGATCGGGCACCGAGCCACTGCAGGGGGGCAAAGTCGGGGTGATCAAAATTCAGATCGGAGTAGAAAGTGATCACGCCTCCGCCCTCGACCAGCAATTGCTGCAATCGGGACACGGAAATCTCGCTGACCGGCGTCTTCTCTGCGATTGTCAGATGGGCCGCGATACCGGACGCCTCTCCCAGGGCCATGAATACCGGTTCCATGCGCAGGGCGTTGTAGGCCACATGGCTGCAGGAGCAGGCAACCGGCACGAGCAAAGCGTCGACGCTCTTGGGCACAATTACGCCGTAGGGCACCTGAAATGGTGCGTGCTGTACGAAGAAGTAGCCCTCGCGTACCCCCGGGTGGTCCGGATCGTACTTATGGCAGCCGTGCGGATCGAAAGGCCACTCAATCACTCCGATCGAGTCCGGCTGAACGGCGGTTCGGTCCAGCGGTGGCAAACGATCCCCGTCGTGCTCGGTGAGCATGGAATGGCCCTCAATGCGGCGGCCCTGACGCACATAGACCTGCCGCGGCACGTGGCCGTGGCCGGGCCACTCGTCTTTGCACCAACCCCACTGGCGGGCGTCCTCACGTAACGAATCGGGCACTTCCGGATCGTTCTGCAGCAGCCAGACGAGACCCACATTGTGGGTCAGGTAGCGCCGGTAAATCTGTTGACGCTCGGCGGGTGTGGCGGTGGGCCAAGGCCAACACTCTTCAGCCAGATCGAGCGACTCGCTTGGTACGCCCGTATCGGGGTGGGGATGGTCGCTGTTGAGTTCATATTTCCCACCCGGCATCTCGATGAGCTGGATGATGTGCCGGAAGGTAGTCGCTCGGCCCGATCGGATGTCGTCCAGCACAAAATGGTAGTCCTCGCGGTTGTACCCTTTCGGCTTCTCGATGGGGACCCGGTTTTCGGCAACGTTGGTGACATGGAAGCGAAAGCAGTAGGCTTCCGTGGCGTTGTCGGCCTGGCCGGTCGAACCCGGCAGGGGATCGGTTGTGCCGAATCGCATATAGATCCTGCCGGCGTGGGGTTCGCTGAATTCATCCCGTCCCTCCCGGCCGGTGCGGAAGGGCGCGCCGGCCATCGCGGCCAAATCGCCCTCGTAGGTTGCATCGATGAAGACGTTGCCGCCCACTCGCTTTCGTGATCCCGGCGGCGAACGATCCTCCAAGACGATCGCGACGAGCCGGGCGTCCTCGACGACAGCTTCCTTCAGCTCGCGCCGCAGCAGCAATTGGATCCGGCCCTCCTCGCCTTGAATCATCTCGTGGAAAATCTCCTCGGCCAGATGGGCTTCGTAGCAGTAACCGTCGCGGCAGCGTTTCAGGTTGGGCGTGTCCGGGCTTTCGCGGTCGAGTTGTTCGTAGTGCTTCACGACCCGGCGCGTGAATTCGTAGAACAGGCCTCCGACGGCCTGCCGCTTGCCGATATCGGCGTTCGTCAGCCCGTTCGAAACAATTCCGCCAATGTGATCTTCATACTCCACGACCAGAACGGTGCGGCCGAGCCTTGCGGCGGCCACCGCCGCGGCAATTCCGCCGGGGGTCGCACCGACGACTACGACATCGGCACCCAACGGCTTGGGATCGGTCGCGTTCGCGGCTGCCGCCGCTGTGGCCGTCATGAAACAGAGGACTGTGGGCAACACAAGACGTGAATTCATGTTGGTTCTCCAGATGCTCTTCAGGTCAAGGGCCCATGGGATTTGCGCTGATCGGTCTCCTGCGGCCCGCCCCGGCCACAGAGCCAGGAACCGGGAGCGATTCAGTTTCGCCGGAGCGTCTCGAGGAAGAAAGGGGCGGGACGCGGTTTGCCATCTCGCAATTCAGGCATGTTCGCGGGGCCAGAAAGCCAATCCTCAATGGGGGCAGCGGAGCCCACCAGCGGATGTGATGAGTCGCTTTCAGAGTCTCCAATTTCACGCAAATCCGCTCCAGAACACAATTTAGTGTCCCTCATTGACTTGACTTGGCCAAACCTTTGCCGAAACAATAGAGGGGGACTGCTAGCATGCCCCTTCTCTTCTTCTCAATCCGTTTTGTTGGTGACGCGTTTGGAGGCTTTCTGCGGGTGTTCGATAAAGCTCCAAAGTCCGATCCGGGTGTCTCCCGACGCCACTTCCTCCAACGAACGGGGCTGTTGTGCGCCGCCTCGGCCGCGGGCGGCTCGCCATCCGTTTTCGGCGAGGAAGACAACACCGGCCCGATCGATTGCGGGCCACCACCGAAGGCCAAACCTCAGAGCCGCACCGGCGGCGAGTCGTTTGTACCATTGCCGCTACCGGTCACCCCCCTGCGGCGGAGCGAAAAGAAACGCCCGCCGAGTCCCCCAGCTCTGATTGGCAAAGCGGCGCTCGGCGTCCCGCGATGGCTCACCCGCGAGGGCAAGCGGATCATGTATCGCGACTGGATGACCGACCCGGCCGACATCGACACACTGCTGAAATGGACCAACGAGAAGCTCGGCATCAGCTACCGCTCGATTGAAACCGACCTGGCCAAATTCTCATATGATCCCCTCGAACTGCCAGCTCTGCTGATTGCCGGACACAACACTTTTGAGTTCACCGCCGAAATTCGCGAGGCCTTGGGTCGCTATGTGGCCGACGGTGGAACAATCCTGGCCGACGCCTGCTGCGGCTGGAACGATTTTGCCGACAGCTTTCGCCGCGAAATGGACTTGATCTTCCCCGGCCGCCCCTTGCGGAAAATGCTCCCGGAGGAGCCGGTTTTCTCCGCTTACTACAAACTGGGCTCCTTCACGTACAAGAGGGGAGACGGTACGGAGTACGAGGAGGCGCCGTGCCTCGAATCGATCGACTTCGGGTGCCGTAGCGGCGTGATCTTCTCGCCCTGCGATCTGACATGCGGCTGGGACGGTCACGAACACCCTCGCGGAATTCGCGTCGTCATCGACCAGGCCCGCCAGGTCGGGGCCAACCTGGTGACGTACCTGCTCGGAACGTTTCAACTGGCACGATTCCTGAGCACATCGAAACGCTATCACGAACAAGACACGCCCAGTCGCGACGATTTCGTTTTCGCCCAGCTCAAGCATGAGGGTGACTGGGATCCCGATCCGTCGGCGGTGCACAACCTGCTCAAACACGTTCGCGACAATTCGACGCTGGAAGTGAAGTTCAAGCGGCAGGAAGTCGAGGTGACGAGTCCGGAGATTGCGACTTATCCGATCCTGTACATGACGGGCCACCACGAGTTTCATTGGAACGAGGAAGAGATTGCTCATCTCCAACGTTACCTGACGGCAGGCGGCCTGCTGGTGGCTGATGCATGCTGCGGGCGGACGGCGTTCGACATGGCCTTCCGCCGCGAGATCGACAAGGTAATGCCCGGGGGCCGGTTGGAGCGTCTGCCCGCCGACCATCCGCTCTATCATTGCCACGGCGACATCAACCAGGTTCAGTACACGCCGAGGGTCCACGAAGACTACGGCCCATTCGACACGCCCGAGTTGGAGGGAGTCACGGTCGATGGCCGCCTGGCTGTGATTTACAGCAAATTTGATCTGGGCAACGGCTGGGAGCAGTTTCCCCACGATTACAGCTACGGGGTCAAGGACGACGACGCGTTGAAGATTGGAACAAACATTCTGGTGTATGCGGTGACGCATTGAGGTCGACGGCAAAGATGTCTGCCATGCCCGCCCGAATCGCAAGGTTTGAATTTGCGCAGGTATCGAGATTGTTTGGCCAAAGGCTAAACGACCAGAAGGGCAACAGCAGAGCCTGTGATTCGGTTCGGTGTCTTGTCCTCCCTGGCGTCTCGGTTCGGTGTGCGATCGCCAGAAACATGCCCGTGCAAGACTGTTGAGACTCGGCGGAGCAGAAGCATGTCGCCTGCGGCTGAAAGAATCATCGATCGACTGGATGCCACCCGTCAGCAGTGGTGGATCTTCACACTCCTGAGTACGGCCGTCTGGGCGATCAGTGTTTCGTTCGGCGTGGCGTTGGCCTTCATGTTGGCCGACGCCGCAGCCCGGTTTTCGCAGGGAATCCTGGCCGTTCTCATGGGAGTCTGGGTCGCCGTGACGATTTTTCTGGCGATCTTCTTACTCCGCCGAATCACGCGATCCCAACGGACCATCGAAGCGACCGCCCGTTGCATCGAAACGGAATTCCCGGAACTCGGCAGTTCGCTGATCAACGTGGTGCAGCTCTCCAGCGACACGAAGAACGAGTCGCGTGCTTTCTGCGAAGCCGCGGTCAATGAAGCCGCGGCGCAGGCAGATCGAATCCGTTTTGAGAATGCCGCCCGCCACGAGACTCGCTGGCGGCGATTCCTCTACTGCATGCAGTGCCCGCGGGATCTTGCCGAATCGATCCTCGTGTTTGTGCTGCTGTTTGCCATCGGGCTTCTAAGCCAGTGGCTCAACCCGAACCTTGGCTCCGCGGCAGGGCGCTTGATGCAGCCCTGGAAATTTGTGCCTTCGGTGGGTTCGCTCAAGATCGTCGAGGTGACTCCGGGCGACACGGAAGTGCTTCTGGGTGAAAGCCTCGAAATTGGGGCGGTGATCGTGGACCGCAGCGATGGGGAACCTTATCCGGCCACGCTCTACGTGACGTTCGACGACGGGCAGGAAACCGATCTGCCCATGACGCCCGGTGAACGCTACACGGCCCAGGTCGACCGCAATGGTCAGACGGTCGACGAAACCCGGCGAAGCTACAAGCTTTCCTTGCCTACGGTCAAATCCCCATTGATGTATCGCCTGGAAATCGACGATTCCCAGACTCGCGTCTATCGAGTGGGTGTGACGGAAAAACCGACCGTGGAGGAGGTGGAGGTCACACTCACGTATCCGATCTACCTGGCAAAGCCGGAGGAAACCTTCATTCAGAAGACGCCCGACCTTGAGGTGCCTCAATACACGATTGCGGAGCTCCGGATCCGCCCATCGGTTCCGATTACCAAGGGGCACATCGATGCGGAGGGGATGATCTACAGCGGTGAAATCGGGTCCGATGGAGAACGGATGGTTGTCCGCATGCCGCTGGTAAAGAACACGACCTTCACCATTCACCTGGAGAAGAACGGGCAGGCCGATCCGAACCCGCGTGTGAATCGCGTGGTGGTACTCCCGGATCGGCCGCCGACGATCGAGCTGCTCAAGCCACCACGCCAGAGCACGGCTGCTCCCGGCAGCGATCTGGCGGTGATGATCCGCAGCGCCGACGACCACGGCGTGGGTCGGGTGCGGCTGGAGATGAAGGTCCGAGAGAAATCGGCCGCCGACACCACCAAGAGCCCCGAAATCGAGGAAGGCGGTGAGAGCGGCGAAGCCACACCCGACGCGGCCGATGAGAATGCAACCGTCGTCAAGCAGTGGACTGAATTCGACAGCAACAACACGGCCGTGCTCCATCATGTGATGGCACTGGCCGCCGAGATCGCCGGGCCCGGCGAGACGGTGCTTCTCCGGGCGTCGGTTCGAGACCGGCGGATGTTCAACGATTTTGGACTCGAGCTGCTGCCACAGGAATCGGTCACCGGCTGGCACTCTGTGCACCTGGTTGACGAGCAGGCGAGGGTGGACGCGGCCCTGGCAAAACTCGACAGTCTGCGAGACGCTCTTTTCAAGATTCTCGACGAACAGATTCGGGCCAGGGGGCGCAACGCGTTGATCGCCACGAAGACCCGGATCGACGAGGCCGTCGCTTCCGCCGATGGCGTTCGATCCCAGCAAGTCGACATTCAGAAGTCGTCGATCGCCCTGGTCAAGTCGATCGGCGACGTCGATCGGGAGGATCATCAGGCGATCAAACGGATCCTCAACCAGCTCGCATTCGGAGAGATGCTCAAGGCCGTTTCCCAATGCGACACGCTCGTCAAGGCGAAACAAATCGACGAGCTGCCCGCCACGGTCGGCGAGTTGGGCCTGACGCAGGGAACGATCATCGATGTTCTGAGAAAGATGCTCGATGTTGCCCGGCGAGCCCAAACGGAAGAGCTGGCCGAGATGAAGAATCGCCAGGTGGGCGACCTGCCCCCGGAAGCCCAGAAGAAGCTGGACGACCTGAACAACGCCCTCGAGAAGGCCATGGAGCAACAGAAGAAGGTTGTGGAGGCGGCGGAGAACCTGGCCAAGGCCCCGGTCGAGGATTTCGCCGAAGCCAAGGATCAGCTTGTGAAGGCTCTGCAGGCGGCCGAGGACGACTGGTCGAAGTTCATGGCCGAACTGAATACCGATCTGAGCAAACTTCCGGAGCAGGATTTCGCCAATCCTTCGAGTCTCAAGGAACTGGTCGAAATCCAGACCGAGATCAAGATGGCGGAAGACGCGATGCTCAAGAAGACAGCCGACATCGCCGTTCCGCTGGAGCAACTCGGGGCGGAAATGGCCGAGGAGATCAAGACAAACATGGAAAAATGGCTTCCCGATGAGCCGGATCGGGAACGCTGGAGCCAGGAGGAGTCGCTCACCGACGAAGGTAAAGAGGCGCCCATGGCCGAATTGCCGGGGGAACTGGAGGACTTGATTGGCGACCTGATGGAAGATGAAGAGGATCTGTTCGACGAGATGGAAGACGTTTCCTCCAGTGCGGCCGACTCGCTCGACAAGGGCGCCGGCTGGGACGTGATGGACGGGCCGATCTCCAACATGAGCGCCAAGGGCGCCACCGGTAATCGCCTTCCCAACACGAGCGAAATCGGCGGACGGGCGGGCGAGGGGCGCCAGGGCAAGTCGAGCGGCGAGTTCGTGGGCGACGAAGCGGTCGGCAAGGGTGGCCGAAAGACCCCTAGCCGGCTCACTCCCGATCCTTATGTCAACGGCCAGATCAAGGACCACAGCAAGGATCCCACGGGAGGCGCTACCGGTGGGGGCAAGGAAAGCGGAGAAGGGGGCGAAGGGCTTGAAGGCCCCACGCCCGGAGACCGCGGCGACCGCGAAATGAACCGCCTGGCCGGCAAGCAGGCTGCCCTGCGAAACAAGGCAGAAGGAATCGATCTCCAACACTACAAGGTCATGGGATACCACCACACCGACTTGGCCCAGATGATCGGCCTGATGGGGCAGATCGAACGCGATCTGAAGGCGGGGCGTTACCAGAACGCAACTCGGCAGCGCGACGTCATTCTGGAAGGGCTCGGCGACGTGAAGCAGCACCTGGAAGGAGAGTTCGAGGTCCGGCGGGACGAGACGGTCAACCTTCCCACCGATGTGCAGAAAGACCTTCTCGGCAGCATGCAGGACCCGTCGCCGCCCGGTTGGGAGGAAATGAACCGCCGCTATTTCGAGCGGCTGGCACGGGGTGGCGCCGATACGGCCGCGGGTGGGCCCACCCTGACCGGTAGTTCCCGAGAGGCTCCGACCTTGACCGGTAGCTCAAGGGAGGGGCCGGTTTTGACCGGCAGCAGTCCCTGAGGTGGCCTGATTCCAGGCAAAAGGTGACAGCCACCTCTTGCCTGGCGAGCGATAATCGCAGACGCTGCGTTCCGCCCTGGGGAGTCCAGAATACCACCCTGCCGCTCAAACCGACGGCATGGTGTCATTGTTCCGGTTCCCTCCGAAACGGAGTTCCAAGGATGTGCATGCTTCAACTCTCTCCGATGCGATCAACCATAATGCGATCTTCTCCCGTCACCGCCATCCTCCTTCTTGCCACCGCTCTCGTCCTCGGATGTTCCTCCGGCGACTCGCCGGCCCCGGCGATGGATACGAAGCTACCTCCGGAACGTAAAGGGGTAACGCCACCGGTCAAGACGGCCGAACTGGCGGCTGCGATTCCGGCTTCTGAACCGGACGCCGCAATCGAACACCCGGCTCCCGCCCCTGCCGGCAAGGAGTGGAAGGACTCGCAGGGAAACGTGCTGGCGGTGGGCGAACTGGTTTCGTTGATGGACGGGAAAGTCTGCCTGCAAACGCCGGACGGCCTGGGGGCCGTTATTCCTCTGGAGAATCTGTGTGAAATGGACCGCCGGCTTGTCGAGCAGCAGCCGGCCTCTGATCTGACGGTTCCGCAAGAGCCCGAGGTGGTGGTCGAAGAGATGGTCGAAGAGATCATTTCCGCCAGCCCGGCGAAAGGCGAC
>CAYSCH010000286.1:0-7233 GCA_964429355.1 uncultured Planctomycetaceae bacterium
ATACCGAACAGGAGGAGGAGTACGATACCGAACAGGAGGAGGAGTACGATACCGAACAGGAGGAGGAGTACGATACCGACGAAGACGACTCCGACGAAGACGAGTATGAGGAAGTAGAAGAGGAACTGGACGAAGAAGAGGAAGAAGAAGAGGCAAAGCCATCCAGATCCAAACCCGTTCGCCGGCGGCCGACCGACCAGTGGAGCGATCGCTACGAGGACGAGTACGACGAACTCTACGAGGAAGTCGACGAAGAAGAATCGCAAGTCGACGACTCCGACGACGAGCACGAAGAAGACGACTACGAAGACGACGATGCCGAGGCAGCCTGATTGCTGCGGTGGCTATTGAGCCGCCGGGCCCCGCTTCTTCCTTACTCGCTGGACGAACGCTCCCTGTCCCGACCGTTTACGCCTGCTTCTCGTGGCTGCCTTCCGCAGCCGCTCTCTTCCGGCCTTCGATGGCTTGCAGCTCTTGCCTTTGGCCCCACAGGTAGAAGACGAAGCCTGCGATCGCTCCAACCGCGGTCGCCGAGAGGACTGCCGCGGCGCTGCTCGTAAAACTGGAGTTCTCGGTGGCGGCTTGGGTGGTGAGGACCAGGCCCACCAGGCTGACGACCAGACCGAGCGCATCGGAGAGAATCTCAGCGGGACTGAAGCCTCGCCAGGCAAGGGCCACCAACTTGCCGAGGGTCAGTTGCAGCGCGAAGCTCACCACGCCCGTCACCATCACGCAGAACGCAATCCAGTGGAACGCCGGGAAGGCGAATGCTTCCGCCAATCGGTAGATCGGTTTCAGGAGACCGGCTGATGCATCCTGGGCCGGCTTGTTCTTGTCAACGGTTTCGACAATCTCATCACCCGTCTCACGGGCGCTTTCCAGGGTCGGCTGGGCCATTTCCTCGAGACCGCTCTCGGCCGCCTGAGACCAATGGGGGCAGGTGAGTGCCAACACGGCGGCAAGAGCCAAGCTCATTCTGATCGCGCCCGTCATTTTTCAATCCTTTCCTCAGAGCGGCCGGCAGAAATGACCAAAACGCCCTGTTTTTCAAGAGACGCCGTTCATTTCTTTCGGCCGCTGTTACTAACGTCGATGTGGGTTCCCCACAGATATTCGCTCCAGACCAGTGTATCTTGCCACGGCGCAGACAAAATCCAAGATCCACGTCTAGTCTGGGTCCTGCCGCTGCGAGTGGCCTCACGCTGCGGAAATATGGGGAGTTGTGTCAGACTGACGCTCGCCAGAAGTCGCTTCACAGCCGGGATTCGCTAGCGGCCAAACGCTTCAGCCAGGATTTCTGGCGGGCCGAGTCTGTCGTCTTCACCGTGGTAACGCGGACGTAACCGGCCTGTGCCGGCCGCAGCACCGAATCGATCAATTTGTACGCCTCATCTCGGACCTCGTCAGGAAAGTTGTGATCGCAGTCGGGGTGGCGGACGATCAGGTTCTGCTTGACGCCGAGGACTTCTTCGGTTTGATGAACATCATTTCGGCGGGTGTGACCCAGCCGGAACGGAGGTCGACGCGGAACCAGCCTTCGCTGTTCATCCGGTCGAAGCGACAGGGGGAACGCGGGCCGAATTCTTTCAGGTCGTATTGGGCCCAGGTCTTGCCCATATCCGTGGAGACGATGAAGCCGGTCGCCATCGGGGAGGCGGGGGCGCAATGCGAGGCGAGGATCACGCCGTCCTGGATGATCATCACACCCGACTCAACACCCGGGTTGAACAGCCGCTCGTGTTTCTCGGGATGGGTGATGTCCGCCGGATCGCAGCAGAACACGCCGCGATCGTAGGGTTCAGGGCCGTTCGAATCGCTGATCCAGTAGACCTTTCCGTCCACGAACGTGATCCCGCCACATTTGTAGCGCGAATTCAAATGGTCGGAAAGGATCACCTTCCAGTCCCAGGCGTCCTTGCCCGCGTCGTACGTTCCCCGCAGCCAATGGCACTCGAACCCTTCCGGCCGATCGCCGTCGCCCGTGCAGGCGTAAAAAGCGTCTTCGACCGGGTTGTAGGCCACACAGTGCACGTGGCGGCAGATGACCGGGTTGTCGGGATTGCCCAGCAGCGTGCCCGTCTCACCGCCGCCTCCGGAGCCGTTGTCGCGAAAATGCGGGTTCTGCCCGAAGGAATAGGCAATCTTGACGGTCTGGCCCTGGTCGGTCGAATAGTAGATATTGACCGGACTTGCGCCGCCGATCACGTTGCAGTAGTTGCCCCATACGAGCATCTCCTTCCCCTTCACATCCCACGTCATCTCGCCGGTCAAGCTGTGGAAGTACCAGCCGGGCAATTCCGCTTTCTGCGGCGCGTGGGGCAGATAGTCGCTCCCGTCGGCATTCTTGATCGTGATCTGCTTGCAGGTCTTGAGGTTGTCTGTGCTCAGGTACAGTTTCGCCAGCGCACTGAACAGGACGTTGCCGTTCTTCAGAATGCGACTGAAGACGATCTCACGGGCGTCGGCAAAGGCCGCGCGGTGGGGCCAGGTGCGACCACAGTCCTCGGAAAGAAAAACTTCTCCATCCGAGTATCCAAAGGCCTTGTTGTCAAGTTGGGAATCGACGAACGGGCCTTCCGGTTGCGGTCGGTACCAGAAGTGGTCGTTGGACGGGTACTCGGCCGCTGCCGGTGTCGACTCGGCGGCGAACGAGAGGGACCCGGGTAGAAGAATACCTCCGGCAGCCACGGCGGTCGTTCCGAGGAAGTGGCGGCGGGTGACTTGGTGGCGTGGGCGGGTCATGTCGGATCTCCTGGGGGTCTTGATTGCCGCGAGTTGCTCAACCATGTTATGCCCGTCCGCCTCACGGAATGCAAGACAGCCGATTCTCATACCAGAACACACCCAGCCCGCCAGGTCTTCCTTCGACGGGCTGCTGTTCTTCGCAAGCATAGACATCCAGATCTCCGTCGCCATCGGCATCGACCAATTCGAGGCGGTCGTACTTGATACCCTCGGGGCCGCTCACGTGGTCGACCGTGTAGACCGTCCCCTCCGGAAAACCGGAAAACACCAGCCGTGCCACGCCGGAGAGATCGCCGTCAGCGTGTTCGCAACTGAAGACCAGCTCGGGGCGACCGTCGAGATCCAGGTCCCCGATGGCCACGCCTTTGCCCGTCCCGAAACCTTCCGGCATGGCAATCTCGTGAGCCGTCCACGAGCCCGCCGCCCTGCCGCGATGGAGAAAGAGCATCGGGCCGTCCTTCACGGCGCAGGTGATGTCGTCGCTGCCGTCGCCGTCCAGATCGCCCATGGTCAGGAACATCACCTCCCGATCCCGCCCGCCCAGATAATGACTCTTCCACGGCCCGATCTCGGCCTCACCCTCTCCGGGGTTCTCCAGCCAGCGTATGCCGCGTCGGGAGCTTTTGCGATCGCTGACGAGGAGGTCCGCGTCGCTGTCATCGTCCATATCGACAGTGATGATCGACATGGTCCAACCGACGGGGTCGATCGGATGCCAGCGCCAGGCGGCCAGGTCGCGCGGATCCTCGGGCGATTGGAACCAGCCGATCTGGGCCCCGGCGCCTTTGCCGGCCGCGACCAGGTCAACACCCCGGTTTCCGTCGACCTGCATGGGCATGCAATACATCCACATCATCCGATCTGCCGATTCGGCAAGTGGCTGGGTCTGCCAGGCGCTCGCATCGAGCAGCCTCTCGGGATCTTCAGGCCCCCAATGCACAAACATCGTTCGGGTGCGCCCCTCGCAGCAGCTCACAACGTCGGCCGAGCCGTCGCCGTCCAGGTCCACCGGCGTCGCGTCTTCGACGTTCGGCGTCTTGCCGACCACCACGGCTGGCCACGGCTCCTTCGCTTTCTCATATCCCGGGTGCAGATAGAGCCGAGTGACGCCCCCTTCCTCCCAGCCGGTCACGATGTCGTCGAGGCCGTCGCCGTTGAAGTCGAGCAGTTTCACGCCGTCTGCACCGCGGGAGGAGTTGTCGATCGTGTGCCGTGGCCAGGCTTCGGCGGCCTGAGTTGTGGCTGCCAGGATGAAGAGGCAAGAGAGGAATTGCAGGGCCATAATGGATTGGTCCAGTCTGAACACGAGGCTGTCATAAGGATTGGAGCCGCTTTTGGCGTCGGCATGAGCAACGTGCCGGCGACTCCGCACGCATCATGGTTTTTCCAGCGTCTCTCGTTTGGCCGCGTGGGTTGCTGTGGATTTCATTGGCCTCGGCGAATCCTCAGCGTCTTGCGGGAAGGATACGTGCACGAAGCGAAGCACACCGATCGTTGCCGCCGGTGTATAGTGAACGAGTCTCACAGTCTTTCCGCGTCGAGCTATCTCCGCCAGTCCGCCTCCAAAGGCGTAGCTGGCGTCCATCCCGTCCGGCTTCGGCGTCTCGAAAAGGTATGGATCATCCAGCATGGCTCGAAGATTGTGCGCCAGGTCTTGGGCCGCATAGTGACCGTTGGTAGTTCCGGCCGGTTGAAAGCAACACGACTCATTTCCCACGCCGGTCTCTCGGAGTTTCTCCACCCACACCGAGAGAAATGTTCGGCGATAGTCGCTCAAATAGCGTTGGCGATTCGCATCCGTCGGCTCGAGTTTCCACTTCGCCAATTCCTCCTCCAGCGACCATTTCTCCTTCGGTTCATCGAACCCACGGTTTCGCGTTCCATTGCGCAGGAACTGAACAACCCGACTGAGATAGTGGGCCGTGGCAACATCCGGATCTGAAATCCGTTCGTCGAGCAGTTCCCCGGGCGTCAGTAGATCCCTATCACCGGCGGCATACAGGTAAAGAAACGCGATCGCCAACTCTTGTGCGCTCGGTTGCAGATAGTTCGGGAACATTTCTGCCGCAGGCACGCGGTTCAGTTCGTTATTGCCGGATGGCATTCCATCTCCTTTCTCAATTGAGGGACAGAACAGGTTCAATGCCAGTGTCTGGGCAGCGCCGTTCCCTCGGGTCGTCCCCGCTGGCTGAAAACAGCACGTACTGAATACCGAAGGGCCTGAAGGGATGAAGATGCCGCCCTCCTTCGTGCGGATGCACTCGTTTGTTATCCGAGTCCACTGGTCGAGAAATGCGGTCTGATATTGATCCAGATAAGCTCTCTTTGCCACATCGGTTGGTGTCTCCTTCCAACTGCGTAGCTCTGAGTCCAGCGTCCACCCGGCAGACTTGTCGTCCGAATCACCGGGCGGGGGCCCGCCGTAGCGGACGAGTTGGAGCACTTGGGTCAGATGCTGAACCACGATTCTCGCGGCCTCTGGCGATAGTGGTTTGGCCAAATCCGTCTTCGTGAGGGTGGACGGATGCGACCAGTCGGAAACTTCAGGATCATCCTGTGCGTTTCCACTCTTGATAAGGCATAGCAGAATCAGAATCGCCAAGACACCGAGAAATGTTCGCTGAAACACGACTCCGCCTCCGTTCGGTCGTCCAACGGTACGAAACTGTAACGTGTTGACCCTCCACCGCGATTGCATTGCGAGGGATAGTGCACTCACGGCTCTGGAGAGCCAAAGTGCGGGGAAGCTACCACGCCTTCGTTACGCCGGGCATGGCGCATGGGTAGGTGCCGTCGGGACCCGGTTTGGGTTGCGGCGTGCTCTCCCACGTGTAGCCGTCGGGCGAGAGGTCCAGGTTCGAGTTCACCACATCGTCCCACGTCACCTCCTTGCCCGAATGGGTCGCCATCCGGCCCATGATGGCCGTCAGAGTGCTGGCCACACCGTAGTCGCCCTCGTTGTAGGGCTTGCCGGCCAGGAGGGCGGCGAAGAGATGGTCGTGCTCGGTCTGATGGCTGTCCTGGGCGTCGCGCGGGAACGTGCGTGGTTCGGCCCCGTCCACTCGGATCACCGTCCCGTCGCGCTCGGGATCCATGCGGCCTTTCGTGCCGAGGGCGTGACGGGCGACGTTCATCCAGCAGTTCTTCTGATGCCGGCAGAAACTGATCAGCTTGGTGCCGTCGGCGTAGTCGAACTCGATCGCGTGGTGGTCGAAGATCTCGCCGTACTCCGGACCCGAACGGCACTGCCGGCCGCCCATGCCGTTGGCCCGGACCGGGTGGGCCTCTTTCATCATCCAGTTGGCCCCATCCAGGAGATGCACGTGCTGCTCGACGACCTGCCCCCCGGACAGCCAGTTGAAATAGTACCAGTTCTTCACCTGGTACTGCATCTCCGTCTCACCTGCCTCACGAGGCCGCACCCACACCCCGGACGAGAGGTAGTAAATACGCATCAGTCGCAAGTCCCCGATGGCCCCATTGTGGATCTCGGCGATCGCGTCGCGGGCCGACTGGGAATGCCGCCCGTTGAGCCCCACGGCCACGGCCAGCCCCTTCTGCTTGGCCAGTTCGTTGGCAGCCTGCACGCGGCGGGCCCCGGGCGAATCGCAGGCAATCGGCTTTTCCATAAACACGTGCTTGCCGGCGGCGACGGCCCCTTCAAACTGCATCGGCCGAAAGCCCGGAGGGCCGCAGAGCAGCACCAGATCCGCGTCGGTCTCCATTGCCTTCTGGTACGCATCCAGTCCCACGAACTGCCGCTCCGGAGGAACGTCGATCGTTCCCGGTCGATCCTCACACCGCTTCTGGATCCCCTGCAGGCTCGCCTCCAACCGGCCCTGAAACGCGTCGGCCATGGCGATCAACCGCACATGGACCTTGCCCCCCATCGCATGGATGGCCTCGGAGGCCGCACCGGTCCCCCGCCCGCCGCAACCGACCAGTGCGATCTTGATCACATCGCTCCCGGCCGCATGGGCGCCGCGGGCGGCGCTGAGCGCCGCCCCCGCAACTCCCACTCCGTGGAAGACCCGGGACTGGAGAAACGAGCGACGCGAACTCTGCTCAGACTGGGCCATGGAGGCACTCCTTCGAAATGGCGTTTGTATCCAGATGCGTCCGGCCCTATTGATAACGCGCGCCAGCGGCCCTGTCCAGCATACAATCGAACCCTGCAATGCCCCGGCCTCACCTCTTCGCTCGGCCATGGTTCACGTCCCACACCAGACCCAGACGCTCGAGCAGGCAGATCGTGAGATAGGTCGGATCATACTCCCACCAGCGGTGGCCATGACGGGCCCGGCGGGGAAAGGCATGGTGGTTGTTGTGCCAGCCTTCGCCGAAGGCCAGCAGACCAACCCACCAGAGGTTGCGGCTGTTGTCGCGGGTCTCGTAGTTCCGGTAACCCCAAAGGTGCGAGGCCGAGTTGACCAGCCACGTGACATGGAGCACGCACGTCAGGCGGAGGAACATGCCCATCAGAACCAG
>CAYSCH010000286.1:7243-12440 GCA_964429355.1 uncultured Planctomycetaceae bacterium
CACGCCGCCCAACCCGCGGCCAACATGCCCAGGCCGAGCAGCAAGTGCCAGTGGATGAAGGTCGCGTGCATGAAACGGTGGAACGGGTCCTGGAGGAGATCCTTGGCGTAGTGTTGGAAGGTCGTTTCGGAGTGTACGTCGCGGCGCGGAAACAGCCAGAGCACATGGCTCCACCAGAAGCCGTCCTTGGGTGAGTGGGGATCGCCCTCTTCGTCGCTGTACTGGTGGTGCTTCCGATGGGAGGCAACCCAGAACAAAGGCGAGCCCTCGCCGCCCAACGTGCCGATGATCGCCAGGCACCAGCGGACGGCCGCGTGGGCCTTGAAACTGCGATGGGCAAACAGCCGATGGTATCCCATGCAGATACCGATCGACCCGGTCAGCCAGAACAGCACAACGGCCGTCAGGGCTCCCACCCAGGTAAAACAAAACAGCGACGCCACTGCACCCACATGGAGCAGCACAACCCAGACTACCGTGGGCCAAACGAGGCCCCCCGACGGATGATCGGTCGGGCTCTCTTTCGTGGTGGAGTCTGGCCCGCCCCTAGGCTGGGTGTCCCGGACAGGTAACGACCCAGGAGCCTCTATGGTCCTCAGGCTGGCGGGCAATTCGTGGAGAACGCTCATCGGAGGGGCCCTTGATGTTTGGGTAACTGGCAGGCATGACCGGGTCCCCCAACGTTACCCGATTTTGCGGCTATCGAGGGGTTATTCATGGCTTGGACATCGAGGGATTCTTTGGGCGAGAAAGCCGACCGGCAAGGCTGAATAGGAGGATGGCTACGTCATGCAGCTCCTGGAACGCCAAATCGCAGCCAGATCCCCTGTCGCACCCGCAGCACGGGAATGTAATACCTATGTAACCGAGCTGAGGAGCAGGTGACACTCCGTGCGGTTTGCGACGTTACTGGAAGTTGCCGAAGAGATCGTATTCGGGCCACTCGGTCACTTCGTCGGCGGCGCGGTGGAGAAGCGGGTCGGCTTCCTTGCTCAATTCGGAACTGTGAGGGCTGACCCGCGAGTTCAGCAGCAGCACCCAGTTGCGGCCATCGTGGCGGCGGACCAGAAGAGTCGATGTACCTGGAAGCGAGCCGTTGTGCCAGCGGTTGAACCGGCCTTCCTCGACGGCCCGATTCTGCCATCCGCACGAGTAGTAGACCGGCGGAGGTTCTGCGCCGGCGTCGCCGGCCGATTCCTCTATGGGCCTGGCGTACATCGTCGAAACCGTCTCGGCCCGGAGAACCTCGCACTGCTCCGGCTCATCGAAGGCGCAGGCAAAACGGGCCAGGTCGACCGCCGACGCGAGCCAGCCGCCGTGGGCGTCCATGGCTTCCAGGTACCATGCGCCATAGGGATGAGCGACCGGCTCGTCCAGATCACGGGCAAACACGGAGCGTCCTGCGTCCGGATCGTAGTAACGCACCTCGTTGTCTCGCCGTTCATCGAGCCGGCTGCGGCCGAGCACCATCGACTGGATCCCGAGCGGCTCGAGAACGTGTTCCTTCACATAGTCCTCATAGGACTGGCCCGTCAGCTTCTCGATGATCCGTCCCAGAAGACAATACCCGTAATTGGAGTAGGCGTAGCCCTCGCCGGGATTGAAATCGAGGCGTTGGGTGAACATCGACCGGATGATGGCATCCGGACCGGCCGGAGGCGGCTGTTGTTGGAGTTGCGCGAAGCGGACGGACTGAAACATCGCGTCAAAGGACTTCGCCCGATCCCAGCCGCCGCGGTGCTGGAGCAGATGCCGAACGCTGACGGACCTCAGACGTTCGTCGCAGCCGTCGCCGGTGAAAGCAGACCAGTCCAGCAAATCAAACACCTTGTCGTCGAGGTTGAGCCGGCCCTGTTCGACGAGCTGCAGCACGGCCACCGCCGTGATTGGCTTGGAGATGCTGGCGATGCGAAACAGGCTGGTCGGTTCCACCTTCTCCCGTTTGGCAACGTCCCCATAGCCGTAGCCGCGAGCGTAGACAAGCCGTCCGTGGTCGGTGACTGCCAGGGCGGCACCGGGCACATGATGGTGGACCATGAAGTCTGCCATCATGCGATCGAAGGAGGCCGTCCGTGGATCCGACTTGCCCGTGCTGACCGCGGGCGGGGCCCGGCCCGGATCGTAACCGGGACCACGGAGGACACGGCCGGGACGAGCTCCCGTGAGCTTTCCCTCGTCCAAAACGACGCAACCGCCCACCAGCACGTATCGCATCCCCTCGGCCGTCTTTCCGGGTTCGGCAAAGGTCGCAAGGTCCGACAACTTCTCATAGTCAAACACGATCAAGTCCGCCGCCAATCCGCGTGCGATCCGGCCCCGATCGCTACGGAGGATGTAACTTGCGCCCACGGCGCTGGCCTGGGCGACAGCCTGCTCGAGCGACAAGATGTCCTGCTCGCGAGTTCGGGTATGGATGAACGAACTGATGCCCAGGCCGTTGTGGAGGTAGGGATAGATATCGGCCGTCACCGCCTGCCCTGCGGCCCGAGCCGCTTGGATCTTGTCGATGAGCTGCTGCATCTTGGGCCAGTCGTCTTTGCCCGCCGTTTTGAGGTGGAAGACATGAACGGGCAGGTGGCCCACCCGGCCGATCTCGAGGGCTTCGTCCATCGCTTCCAGCAGCCACTGGCCTTCATTCCGGATGTGGGTGTAGTAACGGCCGCCATACTCGCCGGCGACGGCAGCCAGCTCACCGATCTCCTGGGTGTCGGCACAGACGGCGGGCGGATCGATGAGGGCCGAAGAAAGCCCGATCGCGCCGGCCTCCATGGCTTCGCGTACGAGGGCTTTCATCTCGTCCATCTCCGCGCGGGAGGGACGCTTGTTGCTGTCGTCCACGATGATCCGCCGGACCTGGGTGTGCCCCACGGCCTGAACGACGTTGATCGGCAGGCCTTTCATGTCGAGCGTTTGAAAGTACTCGGCCATGGTCTGCCAGCGCGAGTGCTCCGCCTCGCCCTCGCTCAACGGCGCCGCCAAATCCCCCTGGCCCGCATTGATTGTGGTGATCCCCTGGGCCAGCAGGTTCATGGCCGCGTCGGCATTGTCGAGCATCGGCGCGGCCGCCTGGCCCATCATGTCGATCAGCCCGGGTGCCACAATAAGTCCCTTCGCCGAGATCACTCTCTCGGCCTTCGCGTCGTCCAGGTCACCGATCGCGGCAATCTCCCCGTCCCGGACGCCAATATCCCCCAAGTAACGCGGCGAGCCGGTGCCGTCGACGATGGTACCGTTCTGAAGAAGGACGTCGAACTCTTCGGCCGACGAGTACAGCGGCATAGCCAATGGCCAGAGAGAACCTGCCAGCAAAATCCACGGACGCAGCATAGAAGATCTCTTCCAATCCAGGATCGATGGAACGAGGAACGGACGCCAATCGGTGCGTCCCGGTATCGTACCGGGCCGTCTCACCAGGGACAACGGTTCCGCGGTCGACAGGAATTGCCGATTGACAACCTGCCAGGGAATTGCCTGAATGGACTTGCATGATTCGCGAAGAAACAGTCATCATGAAGATAGCCGCGTGGGCTTGCCCCGCGCTTGGCTGCGTCCGTGTTTTGCGCACGAACTCTGTCAGTCCTTCCCACCAGGTTGCTGAATACTCCGTCGCGAATCCTGCCTGGAATCAGGCAAGACTATTCAGGCTTGGCTCCATGACCCTCCACGACGATTGGCGCAACCCATGCGAAACCTGTTTGCCGAACTGCCGACCGGCCTTTCCGACGAGCTTGTCGACGTTCTTGCCGAGGGCAAGCACGTTCGCATCGAGCGGATCGTGTCAGCCGGACAAGCCAGCCCGACCGGCTTCTGGTACGACCAGCAGCAGGCCGAATGGGTTGTTGTGCTCAAGGGTGAAGCGAAACTGCTGTTCGCCGGAGACGAAGAGCCTCACCACATGAAGCCAGGCGACCACGTCACCATTCCCGCTCGCAAGAAACACCGTGTCGAGTGGACTTCCGATGTGCAGCCGACAGTCTGGCTGGCGGTGTTCTTTGATGAACCGGGGACGTGAGGAGGCGAGTCCAGCTTGTTCAGATCTCGACGCGGCTTCCGTCCCGTGCGGATCGCCTCAGTGCCTCCATCAGCCGCTGGATGCGGATTCCCTGAGAGAGCCCCGGCTCGGCGGGCCTGTTCTCTGCCACGGCAAGGAGGAAGTTGGCAAGGCAGGCCAGGTGGCCGCGGAGCCAGCCGATCGAAGCCTTGGGACTGGGGAAGGTAGTCGCTGGGCGCTCGTAGCGCTGCCCGGTATCGATGCGGGTCCAGCCGCGGGAGCCGCCAGGCGGGTACGACGCGGTGGCGTCGTAGTATTCCAGATAGTGCGGGTCCATCAGATTGAATCGCAGTGCGCCGCGGGTTCCGTGGATTTCCAGACGCAGTTCATCTTCCATGCCGGTTGCGATCTTCGAGGCCTCTATGAGCCCAACCCCGCCGGCAGCCAGTTCCGCCATGACCAGCACACAATCTTCGGCGTCCACTTTGCCCCGCACCGTCGGCTTGCCAGGCAAAGGGCGCTCGGGAAAGGCGATATGGGTCCTCGCCTGAACCGATCGGAACGGGCCAACGAGCCAGTCGAGGCAGTCGAGAATGTGCGACGCGATGTCGGCGATCACTCCGCCGCCGGCGGCCGCCGTGAGCTTCCAGCGGAGCGGCGCCTCGGGATCGGCGCTGCCGCTGTGCAGGTAGGCCCCGCGGAACTGGAGCACCTGGCCGATGGCCCCCTGTTCGATGAGCCGCCGGGCATGGATCGTGGCCGGGAAGAAGCGATTGTGAAAGGTCATCTGGGCCACGCCCCGATAGTCAGCCAGCGCCGCTTCGATCTCGTCGGCCTCCTCGCCCGTGTTGACCAGCGGCTTGTCGCAGTAGATGTGCTTCTGATGCCGCATGGCCGAAAGCAGTGCTTCCTTGTGGGCGCTGTTCGGCGTGCAGATGTGGACGATGTCGATCTCCGGATTCTCCGTCACCTCGCGGTAGTCCGTGGTGGCCACACGGGCCCCGAGGATCTGACGGGCTTTTTCGGCCGTTTCAGGCCTGGCCGTCACAACGTGCGTTATCTCCGCCTGGAGTGGCACCGGGTCATAGAAAAGCGACAGGTTCCGATAACCGTAGGCGTGGACCTTCCCAATGAAGCCGAAGCCGACGATTCCAACGCGGAAGAGGTTCATTTCGAGGTCGCCACCGAGGGTGCAAAAAAGGTCCA
>CAYSCH010000287.1:0-4291 GCA_964429355.1 uncultured Planctomycetaceae bacterium
GGCCTTGATCTGCTGGGATTGCCGCTCGAGCGAGCCTCCTTGCGATTGAATCGCCTGAAGCTGTGTCTCCAACGTCCTGAGACGCAGCTCGTACTGCCTTGGCCGGCCATCGCGTCGGGACAATTCGATCTGATAATTACGAGCAACCTCGGCGGCTTCGGCCTGGACTTGTTTGATGTTGAACAGGATCTGCCGGTACTGAATCTGCAGCTCGGCCTCCTCCTTGAGAAGGGCCTGAATCTCCTTGTCTATCCCATCCCACTTCTCACCCAACCCAAGAATGCTCTGGTGAATCTCGGTCATCCGGTCCAAACGCGCGTCTGGCGAGGGACTCGACTCCATCGGGGAGGTTCTGTCTTCGGGCGGCGAGGCAGCCTGGGAAGCCTCGCTTGCCGGCGACGGGACCGGCTCCGCCTTTGGCGAACCGTTGCTTTCGCTGTCCGCACCATCGCCCGGAATCGCCGGAACTGCCGTCTCCAGCACCGTGTCCGATACGGCCGGCAGAGGAGAGACCGCGGCTGCCGCCGGCAGGGCGTTGTTGTTCGCCTCGGGGCGCGACGCGGCGGCGTCGATCTTCGCAGAAACGGCCGCCCGTTCTTTGGCGTTTTCAGGAGCGTCACTGGCAGCGGGGACCGGCGCACTCTTCTCCGGTGCCTGATCGCTGGGAGCCGCGTGCTCCTGGCCAGGAACAGCGGCGGTCGTGGACGGCTCCTCATCGAGAACCGGAGAGTCAATCGCCTCACTCCGATCCTGCCCACGAGTTGGGGCGTTACCGGGCGCGGCCGACGCACTCTGACGCGGTTCGGCTTCGGTCCGGTCCAACACGACCATCGCCACGTTCACTCCTACCACGGTCAGCAAGGTCATCGCAACCAGCGTGCCGGCAAACAATCGAAACCACTTGCGATTCCGTTGCCCTGCAGGCGGCCGCTCACCAGCGGCCTGCGGCGATGCGACGAGGCCCAACGTCTGGGGAAGACTCTGCAGCGGCACGGGGGGCTCATGCGGTTCCGGAATCGGAGTTGCATTGGCCGTATGGAGTACCGCAGTCACCTCCGACACGAGATCCGCGGGTGGGCTCGTGTCGGTCGTCACCGGATGGGGAATGCCGGCCAACGGCGCCGAAGGTACAGCGTGCTTCTCTTTCTGGTCTCCGTTCGGAACCGGCAACGGCGGAGGTGGCGACGAAAAGCCTGGCTTGGCGACGGAAATCTCCTGCTCTTTCGTTGCCGTTGGCCCGATTCCATTCAACGGCCCGAACAAGCCTTTCACTCGCACGGCGAGAATCCACTTCTCACTCTCCGACGAACGGACCTCGGTTTCGGGGTGGATCTCGTGCCGCCGGGCCCGACGCAACAACTCGCGACTGGGGATTGGCCCGATCTCTCTGTTGCCCCACTTGTAGTACCAGCTTGACCCCATAGCGTCACCTCCCGAACCAGTGCGACGGGCACGCACCCCCCGTTGTATCTATCGCTGTCTAAGCTGTCAAGTTTTGATACCGCCAAATTCGGCTCCACTGCCCGACCGACCTGTCCGCGTTGGCTTTGGGCACGGCGGCCGATCGTTATTCCGCCGTGGCCGTCTTGTTGTTTACGGATCCTTGAACGTGCGGCTCCGGAACACCTACAATAGGGACCGCCGATCGGCCAGGGCGCACGGTCCGGCGATGGATCCCCCCGACAACAAGGAATAACAGCGATGAAAAGACGCGGTTGGATTGCGGCTGTGTTCGGGCTCTTGCTGACGTCGACCACGGTACCTGCGGCCGATACACCTCCGGCCGACGACGGCTTCGTTCCCATGTTCGACGGCAAGACTCTCGAAGGCTGGCGGACCACCGGCAACTGGGTTGTGGAGGAGGGGGGCGTGGTGACTCTCAAGCCTCGCCCCGGTGAATCGGGCTGGCAGCGTTACGACGCCTATCTGACCACCGATCGCAAGTACAAGGACTTCATTCTCGATCTGGAATTCAAGATCGAAAAGGAGGGTAACTCGGGCGTCTTCCTCCGCGTGGGAGACACTTCCGACCACGTGAAGACTGGTTTCGAAATCCAGATCCTCGACACGCATGGTCTGGCCAATCCCGGCAACCATGATTGCGGTGGCGTGATCGGTGCCGCAGCCCCCGCCAAGAACATGGCGAAACCGGCCGGCCAGTGGAACCGCTATGTGATCACCTGCCAGGGGAGCCGGCTCCAAGTCGAAATGAACGGCGAGCAGATCCACGACCTCCAGCTCGACAAGTCCCCGCTCAAGGACCGCCCGCTCGAGGGCTACATCGGCTTTCAGGACGAAGCCAGGCCCGTCTGGTACCGCAACGTCCGCATCAAGAAGCTGAAGTAGCCGGCAGCCGTCGGCCTTGAAGACCCCGACGCACAGGGATACCGATCCCTCCACCCAGGACAACGCCGGCAACGCCCCGGGGACAAATCTGCGACGCCAAACCGCGGAAGCCTGATTGGCTCGTGCTGCCCGCATGGCTGCCCTAGAATCGTTCCGCAGCACGCGGGGAGTTCTGTCATCCTCCGCCAGATACTCCGCCCGCGGTGCAAATCCTGCCATCGATCAGCTCCAGCCGAATGTCGGCCAATTCGGCCGCTTCGTCGCGATTGTGGGTGATGTGGAGCACGCTCACGCCCGTTTCTCGCTGTACCCGCTTGAGCAGTTCCATGGTCTGACACCGCGTGCTGTCGTCCAGAGCGCTGAGCGGCTCGTCGAGGCACAGGGTGGCAGGATGAAAGGCCAGGGCCCGGCCGAGCGCCACTCGCTGCTGCTCGCCGCCACTCAAGCCCTTCGGATAGCGGTGCAGAATGTGTTCGATTTCGAGCATCCGGGCGAGATCTGAGACCCGCCGCTCGATCAGTTCCCGTTTCACCCGGCGGACAACCAGGGCCAGCGCCAGTTGCTCCCTGACGGTCATCGTCGAAAACAGGGCTCCGTCCTGCGGAACGAGCCCGATATTCCGCTGGGCCGGCTTCAACCGGGTCACGTCCGCCTGCCCGAGTAAGATTCTCCCCCGCACGATTGGCCTGAGGCCGGCGATCGCCTCGAGCAGGGATGTCTTTCCGCACCCCGTCTTTCCCATGAGCACGCCGTACCGTCCCGATGGGATCTGGAAAGAAATGCCTTCGAGGACGAAGGAACCAAGCCGGAGGGTCAGGTTGTCGACATGGATCATGGGGCAGGTGCCTTGTCGAGGATCCCGGGCGGGACAAGCCCGGCAGGGTAAGGTGCCGCCGGCAGGACTCGTGACGTTGGGCAGTATTCCGCCATACCATCATTCATTCCATCGTTCCCTTCCCTGCTCCCTTGCCTTTCACAGCGTCAGACTTCGCGTTCCCCAGACTCTCGCGATGATCAGCACGACCACGGCCGCGACCACCATGATCAGCGAGACCGCCACAGCCGCCTCCAGATCGCCGATGCTCAACTCCAGAAAAACGGTTGTGGAGAGCACCTCGGTCTTGTTGCGTGTCGCCCCCGCGAAAATCAAGAGCGGGCCGAATTCGCCCAGTGCCCGGGCCCAGGCCAGAGTGCCGGCCGTCAGCACCCCCCGCCTTGCCTCGGGCAGAACCACCATGGCGAATGCCTGAAATCGCGAGCACCCGAGGGTCAGCGCCACCTGTTCATGGCGAGCGTCGATCTGGTCGAAAGTCGCCCGCATTGTCCGCACGGCAAACGCGCAGGCCACCATCAACTGGGCCAGAATCACCGCCGGGACCTGGTAGACGATCGCCTCGCGGACTGGCCTGGGTGCGTACTGGAATAGAATCAGCAGGCTGAGGCCCACCACGAGCGGCGGCAGAACAATGGGAATATCCAGAATCGCGTCGATCAGGTTCCGGCCGAAAAACTCGTGGCGTGAAAGCAGGTAACCAATCGGCACCGCGATCACGAGCGAGAGCAAGGCCGTCATCGTGCACGAGATCAGGCTCAACTGGATCGAATAGCGGATTTCCGGCTTGGCCAGTGCGGAGACGATTGGATCCGCCAAGGCCAGGAGCGGGTGTTCTTTCGCCCACTCCGCCGTGAAAGACCTGGGCGGGGAACCGGCCATGTACACAACATCCGCCGCCAGCAGAGCCACGATCATCAACACGTAGGTGCCGCCGATGACCGCCAGGATGACGTAGAAGGGAACGTCGGATCCACCCCGGCCCGGTTCGGTTCGAATCTCCTGGATCGCTTCGGTCACGGCTGCTCTGGCTCCGGCACATGCGGCTTCCCGCCCGAATCAACAGCCGTCTTGTCGTCCGTGCCGAGCGGGATCCCTCGCCGCGGTGCCGGC
>CAYSCH010000287.1:4301-12373 GCA_964429355.1 uncultured Planctomycetaceae bacterium
TGAAGTCGCTCGATCGGGCAATGCTGAACGGCTGAATCGCGGTTGCCAGCGGCGAGTCGATCCGCACCACGTGTAGTTTCTCCGCCTCGGCCAGGGTGTCGGTCACATAGGCCAGCACGGCGTCGGCTGCTCCTGTGGTGACTTGCGGCACGAGCATGGCCGAGGTCGCGGTCTCGGTGACGAGGTTGGGCCGGATCCTCTCCCAAAGGCCCGAACCCTCCAGCAGCCGGCGGCTGAGCACGCCGATCGTGCATTGATCGGGCTGGCCCACGGCCACCCGCATGCCCGGTCTGGCCAAGTCTTCCAGGCCCACGATCCTCTTGGGGTTACCCGCCTGAGCGACGATCACAATGTCGGCATTCGACACGTTGACACCTTCCTGAAACAGTTCCTTGACCGTTTCCAGGTAGTAGACATCGCACGCCATGTAGACATCGGGGAAGCCGCCGTCCTGGTTTTCCCGAAGCGTTCGCATCTGCGCCGTCAGGATGCCGCAACCATTGTAGATCGTGTTGACGATTACCCCCTCGCGTTGCTGGAATTCCTTGACGATCGGCTCCAACGCACGACGATTGACCGATCCGGCAAAGAACGTGATCTCGGGGGTCTCCTCCCAGATGTCGCCGTTGACCGGTTCGTAGCCCGTTTCTGCAAACTGCACAAGACCGCGGTCGCGAGCGCTCAGAAACCGGGCAAACTTGAGCGCCGCAGTCGGCGACTTGCTGTTTCGCAGGACGGCGATTGTGATCTGGGCCGCGCCGCGGTCGAGTTCTTGGCTGTGTAACGCCTCGAGTTCCGGATACTGGGCAACCGTTGAGTCCCACACGATCCCCACATCGACGCTGCCGAGTTTCACATCGTTGGCCACCTCCGGTACAGTTGGCTTGAAAACGCCCGCCGCCGTGACCTGCTTTTCGATCTCCTTCCACACCCCCGCCTCTTCCAGGAGCTTGCGAGTCTTCTGGCCGATGGCCGCCTGCCCGGGATTGGCCATCGCCGTACGTACGTCGTCTCGGAGAAGATCCCGAATCGACTGGATCCCTTTCGGATTGCCTTTCCGCACCGCCAGGACGGGGCGCATGATCGCAACCGGCATCCGCTCGACCACAAGGCCTTTGTCGTAGGCCAGATCCGTATACCCTTCGTCGCCCGCCAGGTAGAGATCGCCCGTTCCACTGATTTCGATTTGACTGAGGAGCGTGGCCGAACCGCCGTACTGGACGCGAACCGGCACTCCGTAGTGCTGGAAGTACTCTGCCACAATCCTCTCCACAGGCGTCTGGATGCCCGCGGCGCAGTAGAGAAACAATCCTCCAGAGCCGGTCTGCGACGCACCGGTGGACGCCTGCTCCCCCTGCCGACTCAACCCGAACAGGAGAAACCCGAGCACGACCAGAGCGCACAACGTTCCCACGACCGCGAGATAAAACGTGTTAACGGATCCGCAGGTTCGCGCTCGGCATCTCATGGGTAGCTTCGACAAGATGTCCAGGAATTGTCGTTTGTCTTCAATTATTCAGCGTACTGACCACCCTTCTTTCGGGCTGCCCGTACTTCGAACGTTCCTCCTACCAGGGCGCCCTCGCTCCATCGGGGCGTTGCGGCCCATTCCTCCCTCTCGGGCGTCCCCTGCAACTCCTCCAGAGACACCAGCTCTTTCGTGAAACACCGAGCAGGCCGTGAAATTGCTACCAGCAGCGTAAAAATTCGCCCTCCAGCCCCAATGGCGGGGGACGATTTCTCCGGCAGTCGCGGATGGGTGACCTATCTTTCAGAGATGGACAGTCTGGCCACCTACCGGCATGTCGCACATGTCGGCGGTTTCATCGACTTCCCTATCGGAGTGAGATGACGGTTGGGCCGAGGAACCAGCCTGTCGTCAGGTTTCCCACAGCGAGGTTTCCGGTGACCAATTCCGAGAGTCAACGAATTACCCTTCGGGCGGCGGATGTCGAACGCCGCGCCGAAGAACTGGAACGCTGGAAGAAAGAGTTCCTGGCCAACGTGAGCCACGAACTCCGCACCCCATTGAATGCGATACTAGGTTATTCACACCTATTACTCAACGAACAGCTTCCCGGCCGGTATCACCGCCAGATCGAAGAGATCCACGGGGCCGGCAATATCCTCCTGGACCTGATCAACAACATCATCGATTTCTCCAAGCTCAGCGGCGGCGAAATTCGCTTGTCGAAGCTGCCGTTCCATGTGCGGGACGTTGCCGCCGAACTCATCGAACACTATCGCCCGGGCACCGAACACAAAGGACTGCGGTTGGAGTGCCACATTCCCGCCGATGTGCCCACATTCCTGCGCGGCGACAAACTCCGCTACCGCCAGGTACTGGCCTGCCTCCTCAGCAATGCCGTGAAATTCACGCATCACGGCGGCATCGACGTTCGACTAACCGTGGACGAAATCACGAGCGACCAGATCACCCTCCGCACCATCGTGACCGACACGGGGATCGGCATCGCTACCGACCGCACCGAGGCCGTCTTTCGCGAATTCTCCCAGGGCGACGGCTCCACGACCCGTTCCTTCGGCGGCCTGGGTCTGGGGCTTGCAGTCGCCAAGCGCCTGGTCGATCTCATGGGGGGCCAGATCGGATTCCGCAGCGACCTCGGTGGTGGTACGAGTTTCTGGGTGGCCCTGCCGTTCGGGACGTTCGTGCCAACCGACAACCTGCCCGACGAACTCCCGTCCGATCAGTACCTCGCGGGACCGGGCAACGCAAACGCCATCGGCCCAGCCCGGCCGCGAATCCTGGCCGTCGACAGCGATGCGACCCAGCGCATCCTCCTTGAGGCCTTCCTTTCGCGAACCGGTTGCCTCGTTGACGCCGTGTCGTCGATCGACGATGCCGTAGCTGCCGCCAGGGGACTGGCCTACGATCTGGCATTCGTCGAGATCCCCACGCTGTCAGACGGCTGGATCCACCGGATTCACCGCGTCCGCGACGTCATTCACAGCCGGGGGCGGCACACTCCGATCATCGCCTCGGGAACCGGTCTGAAGCCGGATGACCGCCAGAAAATCGTCGAGGCGGGAGCCAACGGCGTGCTCGCAAAACCGTTCGACGTGCCCGACCTGATCGCCACCGTACAGCACTACCTGCCATTGGCCGTCGAGCCGCTCCGCGAAGCTGAAGCGAACTGGGAACAGGCGAGCCAAACCTGCCAATCTGGCGGTGCATCCGCCTGGCTGGATCGGATCGATGATGTGAAACGCGCCTTCGCCTCGGCAGACTACGTCTCTCTGGAGTCGCGAGCCGGCGCCTTGCGACGGCAGGCAATCACGAAAGGAGCCCAACCGATCGCCGATGAGGCCATGCGGCTCCAACTGGCCGCAAGAAACGGCGATGGGCACCGCATGGTGGCGGCGCTCGGACGGCTCGAACAACTCATCTGTGCGGCACGCAGGACGGAAACCGCGTGCCGCTCCCAATGCCGGACATGCTAACCACGGGAGATATCCATATGGTCAAGTTCCTCATCGTCGACGACGACAGTTCCTGTCGCGATCTGTTGCGGCTCTGGCTCTCTCGTTGCGGCCGCTGCGACCTGGCCCACGACGGGCACGAGGCCGTCGCCGCCTACCGTATTGCCCTCGACGGCGGCGAGCCCTATGACCTCGTCTGTCTCGACATCATGATGCCCGGCATGAACGGGCACGAAACCCTCAAGGCGATACGGAACATCGAAAGAGATCGGCACATCCTCGGAAGTGACGGCGTTCCCGTCCTCATTCTCACCGCCAGCGACGACCCCAAGGACTGCATCCGGGCCTTCAACGAAGGCTGCGAATGTTTCGTTCCAAAACCACTTCAGGAAAAGGCCTTGATGCTGGAAATCCGGCGGCTCCTTCCGGGACGACTCGACGATCAGATCGCGGATGTTCCGGCGGCCGCCACCGAAAACCAGGCCCCCGAACGCCGCATCCGCTGCCTGATCGTAGACGACGATCGTGTCTGCCGCGAACTGCTCCGCGACATGCTCGAACCGGTTGCTCAGTGCGACTTTGCCTACGACGGCTCCGAGGCGGTCGACATCGTGCGTCTCGCCGTTGAAGACCACGCGCCCTACGAACTGATCTGCCTCGATATCATGATGCCCGGCATGGATGGCCACGAAGCCCTCTCCGCGATCCGTACACTCGAACAGGACCACGGCATCTGCGGTCACGACGGGGCCAAGGTCATCATGACCACTGCCCTGCGCGACTCAAAGCACTGCATCCAGTCCTTCCACGAGGGCTGCGAATGCTACGTCACGAAGCCCGTTAACCACGACGAACTCTTCGAAAAGGTTCGAGCCCTCCATCTCATCCGGGAGGTAGAATCCACCGAGGTCTGAGCCATTCAGAATACGTACGGATACCGAGGTACGTAGTATCCAGGCCGATAGTAGTACGGAACGTATCCCGGTGAATAATAGTAACCGGGAGCCGGCACGTAGATGTGGCCTCGCCCGTAAGGTGGATAGACAGGCACCGGATAGGCCGGAACCGCCGGATAGTACCAACCCGGATAGGAAGGATTCGGTATCACAACGGTGGCTCTTCCAGATGACCGCCTCTCCGAGTGGGACGGTTGGACTCCATGCTCGGAATAGTAGTTGGGATGTCCGGGAGGAAAATTCCCCATGCTCCTTCGTGGCGGATCGGCGCTCAAGTTCCCCATGCTTCGCCGACTCATGTCCGTTGACTGGCCCCATGCCGCCTCGCTTCCCAATGCGACCGCCAGCACGGCTATCCCCAAGATCACACCGATTACTCGTCTGAACATCCCAAGCCCTCCCGCATTCATGCCGCAGGATTAACCGATTTCCCCGAAATCAATTATCCCGACTTCGGCTCTCCAAGGCAAGCAAACCTCTACCCCGCGATAGAAGGGGACAGTCTGTCTGGCTTGCCAAACGACCCTCTGGGCGGCCGACCGGCAGAGCCACTCTGTGGCACACCTTCTCTCTCTCGATGCCACGGAAATTGAGGACCTGGAGCCCACGGGATCTCCGTTCAACGACCGTCCCACTCTCGGTCCGCTCTTCGCCGTGTCGCCGCGTCGCCGAGTCGCCTTTCCTTCGCTTCCAAAGCACCCGGCTACCGGATATCCTTAAGCCTGACATGCCTCTCCAAGCCCCCCTTGGCACTCTCCGCTGAAGCCCGCCCTGTATCCTTCCCATGCAATACACGACACTCCCCCGCACCGAACTCAGAATCTCCCGCGTGGCAATGGGCTGCTGGGCCCTTGCGGGCGACACGACCTGGGGGCCTCAGGACGAATCGGCGGGAATCGCGGCCATCCACACCGCCCTCGATGCCGGCATCAACTTCTTCGACACTGCCGAACTCTACGGCAACGGAAGCTCGGAAAAGATGCTCGGCAAGGCCCTGCGCGGCATGGGGAACCGAGTCGTAATCGCCACGAAGTTCGGCGTTGAGCACGCCTCCCGCGAAGAGGTTGTGGCAGCCTGCGACCGGAGTCTCAAGAACCTCCAGGCCGACCGGATCGATCTCTACCAGATCCACTGGCCCAGCCGCGAAGTGCCGTGGGAAAAAACCTGGCGAGCCCTCGAATCACTCCGCGATGCCGGCAAGATCCGCTACCTCGCCGTGAGCAATTTCGGTCCCCGCGACATGGAGGAACTCCTCAAGATCGGACTGCCGGTCAGCAACCAGCTCCCCTACAACCTGCTCATGCGGGCCATCGAGTTCGAAATCCTCCCCCAGTGCATCGAGCACCAGATCGGCGTTCTCTGCTACAGCCCGCTGCAACACGGATTGCTGACCGGCAAGTTCCCTGCGGCCGACGACGTGCCCGAGGGTCGAGCGCGATCCCGCCACTTTTCCTCGCGCCGCCGCCTGACGCGGCACGGCGAGCCCGGTTGCGAACAGCAGACCTTTGCGGCCATCGACCGCTTGCGCGAAATCAGCCAGCGACTCGGCCATACGCCGACCGACGTGGCCGTGGCCTGGCTGCTGGCCCAGCCGGGAGTTGCCAGCGTGCTCGTGGGCATCCGCAATCCTCAGCAGGCCACGTCCAATGCAGCGGCCGCCAACCTTGAGCTCGACCAGGCAACCCTGTCCGCCCTCGACGAAGCCAGCATGCCCGTCAAACAGGCCCTCGGCCGCAACCCGGACATGTGGGAAGGAGAACAGAGATCCCGGTATCGCTGAATGGTCTTGCATGATTCCCGGAAAATTTGTCGTCATCAAGATAGCCGCGTGGGCTTGCCCCGCTCTGGGGTTTGGTCCATGTTCTCGATTTCGCGATACTTTTGTTGAAATTGAATAGAACCAGGGCGACCAAGGGGAGCCCGGTTTCGCGCGATGGCGACCACCGCAGCGCATTGTCCGTGCAAACACCAAGAGGAGCCCCACCCATGAAGGCGATGCCCGCAATCCTGCTGACTCTATTGACTGTTTCCCTGTCGGGCGCGGGTGAGCTCTGGCTCACCAACGACGGTCGCTCCGACTACGTGATTGTTCTGTCCGACTCCGCATCGGTCGTCGACCAAACGGCCGGGCGGGAGTTGCAGGAGCACCTCGAGCAGGTGACCGGTGCCACGTTACCCATCATTCGCGAGGGGAAGTCCCAATCGCACCCCAAGCAGATTCTGGTCGGACCCTCCAAGAAGGCACTCGAACTGGCGGGCGGCTTGAACCCCGCCGATCTTGGCCGCGACGGGATTCTGATCCGAACGGCCGGCGACAGTCTCGTCCTGCTGGGCGATGCCCCGCGCGGCTCGCTCTACGCCGTTTTCACCTTCCTCGAGGATGTGGTCGGTGTTCGTTGGTGGACCTCGACCGAGACCTTCCTGCCGAAGAAGCCAACGCTGCAGGTCGCGGAACTTGATCTTCGCCACGCGCCAAAGCTGCAATTCCGCGAGGCCTTCTACCGCGACGCCTTCAGCGGCGTTTTTGCCGCCCGTTCGAAATGCAACGGCCATTTTCCCCAAGTCCCCGAGGAGTATGGCGGGCACTATCCGATCCTCGGCTGGTGCCACACCTTCTTCCGCCTCCTGCCGCCGGAAAAGTACTTTCAGCAACATCCCGAGTGGTACAGCGAGATCGGCGGCCAGCGCCGAGACGGCCAGACCCAGCTCTGCCTGACCAACGACGCCATGCGGGCGGAACTCGTCGAGCAGGCCCTCCGTTGGCTGCGAGAGGCGGAGGACCCGGGCGTGATTGACATCAGCCAGAACGATTGGCACGGCCGTTGCCAGTGCGCCAAGTGCCTGGCGATCGAAGAAAAGGAAGGCTCCCCCTCCGGGCCGCTCCTCCATTTTCTCAATGCAGTGGCCGAAGAGATCGAGAAGGAATTCCCCGACGTCAAAGTCATGACGCTGGCCTACCAGTACACCCGCAAGCCGCCTCTCCATGTCCGCCCGCGGCACAACGTGGTTATCCGGCTTTGCTCGATCGAGTGTTCCTTCATCCAGCCGCTGGCCGAGGGCCAGCAGAACGAAGCGTTTCGCAGCGACATGGAAGGCTGGTCCAAGATTGCCGACCAGCTCTACGTGTGGGATTACGTGACGAATTTCGCCCACTACATCGTCCCCCATCCGAACCTGAGGGTCCTGGGGCCGAACATCCGCTTCTTCGTGGATCACAACACGATTGGCCTCTTCGAACAGGGCGATGCTCAATCCGGGATCGGCGATTTCGTGCGCATGCGGGCCTGGGTCCTCTCGCACCTGATGTGGGATCACGAGCGTGACGCCGATGCCCTGGTCGACGAGTTTCTCACGGGCTACTACGGCCCGGCCGCACCGCACCTGGCCGCCTATCTCGAGACGCTCCACGATGCCGCCGAGAAGTCGGGCATCTACCTCCCCTGCTTCATGTCCGACACCTCCGGGTGGCTTTCGTTCGATACACTCAACGCGGCGACGCGGTATTTCCTGGAAGCCCTGGAGTCCGTCCGCGCCGACCCGGTGCTCAGCACCCGTGTGCGGCGTGAACGGCTGCCGCTGGATCACGTGTGGCTGCAGCGCTGGCAGCTTCTCAAGCGGCAGGCCGCTCGGGAAGGGAAAGAGTTCCTGGGCCCCTCCGACCCGGTGGCCGCCTGC
>CAYSCH010000288.1:0-12326 GCA_964429355.1 uncultured Planctomycetaceae bacterium
AAGTCGCAGGTTCGATTCCTGCCCCCGCCACTGCCGATTTTTTTGACGATGGCCGCCGGCTCGCGGCCGTAACCGGGGACAATTCAATCGCAAATAGACACTGTCGTGGCGACAAATCGCGGGATCGAAAAACCCGGAGGAAAGGCGGACGAAGACCGCCGTATCGCTGAGTGCGACACTTGGCACCGACAAGGTCGGATAGGCCCATCAGGTGATCGAAGGCGAAGTAGACGTGCGGAGGAACCCGGACGAGCCGTTTACACGAATACACATGGAGCCAGTTATGAAAACGGAGATGTGGGGAATCGTGGAGGTGATGGGGCACTCGCACTACGCGGGGCGAATCAGCGAGTACGCGGAGCTGGGCGTGCCCCTGGTGCGCGTGGAGATCCCGGAGACGTCGACCCAACCGGCCTTCGAGAAGCTGCTCGGGCAATCGTCGATCTTTCGAGTGACGCCCGTCACGGAAGAGGTGGCCCGGGCCGCGGCCGAACAATTCGGCACGCGGCCGCTATCGCTCGTGTCGCTGCCGGCAGCCCAGCCGGCCAGGCTGCTGACGACCGACGACGAAGACCAGGATTGGTGCGGATAGGCCCTCTTTCTCGGATCCATAAGGCCCAGCGATGGTCACGGATTACAGCAAGCCAGTCGAACGCCGCCGCGGTGACCTGATCGCCACCCTGGCCGACGGGCATTTCGAGATCCGGCGGGCCGGGCATCAGACGCGGGCGAGGGTGTCGTTCGCCGACATGCTCGCGGTCCTCGAGGCGGCGAACGCTCCACGCGGATGGGTGCCGGCGATCGGTGAGACGGTGGCCGTCGGCGGCAACCGCCACCGGGCTCGGGTTCAGGCGATCGTGCCGTGCACGCCGGAACTGCTCGCGCGGGTGCGATTTCCCGGAGGCTGCGAGAAGATGGTCGAGCTGTCGACCCTCGTGCCGGTCGGGAATCGCACAGTGACGATCCAGTGTCAACGGATAGCAAAAGGCATCCTGGAGACAGAACGAGAGCCGGGTCCCCTGTTCGATCGGGATTGGACATGAGCAAGAGCATGAAGCGATTTGTGGTGGTGGTCCGAGCGGCCGCGGAGATTCAGATGCAGGCGCAGACGGCGGCCGACGCGCTGCGCCAGTACCAGCAGCGATTGGCGAGGAGTCCTCGCCTGCGAGGCAAGGGCGTGGTGGTGCAGCTCCTGGCCGACAAGCCGGCCGTGCTCGACCTGGAGACGGGCCAGGTGGTGGCCGGCTCGCGGCGGGCCAAGAAGCGGACGCCCCGCCAGCTCTGGAACGCGCCGACCGCCCAGCAGATCGCCGAGGCGCAAACGATTTCCTGAGAAATGGGAGACGAGGATCGTAACCATGGAGTCCTCCACCGCACCAAGGCGGATTGTCGGATACGAGTACTGCGAGTGGAGCCACGGCGGGAAGGGCGTGCCGTGGCGAGTCAATCAACTCGAGTTCGATCAGTTGCGGCTGGACGGGTGGAACATCGTAATCATCTGTGACTCATTCACACTGTTGGAACGCCCCAAATACGAGGAAGTTGCCATGTCCAAGATTGACAACTGTTGCTGCACCATCACGCCCGTCTGTGAGTTGTCCGGTCGCGAGACCGAGAACGAAATATTCTTCGCCGACTTCCCCCACGAACTGGAGATGGACAAGTACACCTTGCGAGATTGGCTCATTGGCTATGCTGTCAGGCACGGGTGGACCTATTGCCGGCTGGACCGGCTGTCGCTCGATCTGGTGAAGGATGGGGTCCGCGTGCTCGTGCAGATCCGACCCGGAGGGCTGACGCTGTCGGCCGGAGAGCGGAGAGAGGTATTGGAGACTCGCGGATAGCGCGACGAGAGGCGGCAAGATCATGGATGACCTGACGAAGACCGAACAAAAGGACCTGGCCCGGCTGGAGGGGCTGATCCAAGAGGGGCTCGGCACGTTCTGCGCGGTGGGCCGTGCGCTCCACGCGATCCGCGAGGGTCGGCTCTACCGCGCATCCCACGAGACCTTCGAGGCCTACTGCGCGGACAAATGGGAATTCTCCCGGCAACGGGCCTACCAGCTCCTGGCCGCGGCGGAGGAGGTCGGGCGACTGTCAACTATCGTTGACACGCCTCCCCAGCGCGAGACCCACGTGCGGCCGTTGCTGGCGGTACCGGTCGACCATCGGGCCGACGTCTGGCGGGAGACGCTGGGCTCCGCCCCGCGCGACCTGGAGGGCCGGCCGATCGTGGCCGCACGGCTCGTCCAGGCGGCCGTCGACCGCTGGCACGACGGGCGAAAGGTGGGCCTGGGAAACCGCGATGAGTCGACCGAACCGCCGGCGATCGGCGGCGCCGGCCCCGAGGCGGAGTCGACGCGAGATACCGAGGGCGAAGATCTTCGGCCGGCGGCGCGACGCTGCGGGCCGCTCCCGGAGCTGGTGGCGACCATCGCCGAGGTCCGGGCGTCGGACCGCAATCAATACGTGGATGAGATCCCGGCCGCGGCTGACGACACCGAAGTCTGTCCGGAGTGCGGCTCGACGGACCTGGCCGAGGACTCGGACGGCACCTACTGCGCGCGGTGCAAGGCGACGATCGAGGACGGCGGACAGCCCACGGAGACATTCCAGCCGGCGCCGGATGACGAGCTGCTCAGGTCGATCGACCAGCTCGTGCGGCGGCAGTTCGCCGGCCGTCTGGAGGTGGCGGCCGCGAGGATGGAGGCGCTGGTCGATCGCTGGAGGGCCGAGGCATGAGCGAGCGAGACTTGGTGGCACGAGCTTGGAGCGTCGAGGTGCGAGGCTCAGGGTCTTGCGGAATCTACCACTGTGGATCTGCAGCAAAGGCCAAGTACGCCGCCTTCAGACTCGCCAGAGATGCAGGGTGGAAAGTCAAGTTTGGCGACTTGATTGTGCGCCGAGCCAAACAATTCGATGTGCTGTTCCATGGAGCGCGGCCGGGAATCTCGTATTCGATCGAACACGCGCGCGACTTATTGGCACGATCACGGAGGTAAAGGTATGACGAGACGAAAATGGCCCACGGACGCGGTGATGATTGTGTGCGCGACGCCGAACGCGGCCGCACGGGACCGGATGGAGTCCGTGCATCGCTGCCGATGCCGCGACTGCGGCAGAGACCTGGTGGTGGACGGCGCCACGCTGCGACGGGCCGAGCAGGACGATTCCACTCGGGGCCGGCCGATCAAGTACTTCTGCCGCGAGTGCCTGCTCAACTATGAACTGCCGGAAGAGATCATCGGGAAGGACGGGTCGCGGACGGCAAAAAACGCCATGCTGGCGAAGGCCTGCGTCGGCGGGCTCGAGGCGATGGAGCCGGCAACGATCGAGTTGGCTGGGGAGGAGGTATTCGCGCTGGCGGGGCTGATCGAGATCGCCGGGCTGGTCGACCGGCAGCTCGGCTCGACGATGGCCGTGCAGCGGGCCCGGGGCAAGCTGCGCGGTCTGCTCCCCGAACCGTTCTTGCGGATTGTCGACACGACGACAAAGCGGTTTGCGGCCACGCATCTGCGGGATCAGGTCCGGCGGATGCTCCAGGAGGCGGCCACGGATGCGCCTTCGGCCAATTGAGGAATAGCGGGAGAATGGATGCGAAAACAGAAATACACGGACGCCCAGGTGCGCGCCGCCCTCCGGCAGTCCAAGGGAGATTGCAGCCTGGCGGCCGAGCGGCTCGGCTGCTCGATGACGGCCGTCTATCGCCGAGCGAAGAAGCTCGGCATCAAGGCTAAATGCGGCGACGGCGTCAAGAGGGCGCCGATGGACGCGGAGAGGCGACGATGGGAACGCTTCAAGCATGGCGACCAGTCGGCTGCCAATGAGATTGCGGAGGCCCAGATTCCGATGGTCAGGCGGATCATCAGCCACATGGCGCGCAGCTTACCCCCGTGCGTGGACCGGGAGGAACTACTGTCGTCGGCCCTCGGCGGCCTCTACGACGCGATGCGAAAGTATGATCCGGATCGCGGCTGGAAGTTTTCGACCTACGCCCTCGCGCGGATCCGGGGCGCGATCCTCGACGGGATCCGGCGTAACGATCGGGTGAGCCGCCTGGATCGCAGCCGGATCCACCGCTGCGACCAGGCGCAGGCGCAGCTCGGGCACGCTGCTGGGCACAACCCGACGGAGGACGAGGTACTGGAGACGGCGCGGCTGTCGTCGCCGGAAGCGGCCCGCATCGGCGCGCAGCTCCGAGAGACCTCGCTGGAGACGACCATCGCCCAGGGAGATCGGTACGCATTGACCATAGCCGAGGTGATACCCACCAAGCCGACCCGCGAAGATCGGGCCGACCTGGACCGGATCGACCGGATCACACGGGGCCTCGAGTTTGAGACCCGGATGGCCCTGTGGGCCTATTTTGGGATCGGCCACAAGTATTGGGAGATTGGGTATTTTCTGGGGCTCTCAGAGTCACGGATCAGCCAGATGATCTCGGACGCGATCGAGCAGCTCCGCGCGAGACCGGCGCTGGCCGAGGAGTTCGGCAAGGAACGAGCCACCGAGGAGACGCAGCATGGATGAAGACTTGACCAGACTCTGGCAGATACCAGCGAAGGCCCTCGGGCCAGCCCTGAAAGGTGCATTCCAGGCTTTGTGGCTTGCCGCCGGATGCGAGCCCAATCACATCGTGGTGACGGCCACCTGGCTAGGGTCGAGCTGCGGTGGCGAGCCGCGTACCGCCTGGGGCTGGATCCAGGACCTGGCCCATAAGGGCCTCTTGGACATCGTCGAACGGGACGAACGGCGAGGCTCGATCCAGCTCTACCTCTACCGGCCGAGCGTGGTTCTCGGGCCGGCCCCGGGTACCGGCTCCGGGGAGGTCCAGGGGATGCTTCCGCTGGTCTACATTCCTGCCGAGGGGGTCGGGCCTTTGTGCGCGCAAACCCCCGTCACTCGGGCCTTTGTGCGCGCAAACCCCCGTCACTCGGGCCTTTGTGCGCGCAAAGGCCCGAGTGAAACGGAAATTGAATTACCCCAGCCTTCCCAATCTGCCGAGTCCTCGGGGGTTTGTGCGCGCAAAGGCCCGAGTGACGGGCCTTTGTGCGCGCAAAGGCCCGAGCCGAATTCGGAAACACACCTCATATCCGCGCTCGCGCACGTGCCCGCGGGCGCCTCGAATCGAGTCGAGTCGAATCGTGTCGATTCGACTCGGATCGATTCGGATCGAGTCGAGTCGGGTCGGGTCGGGATCGGCATTTGTGGGGAGGACGAAGACTCGATCGCTAGCCGGCCAATCACGCCGGTTGAGGCCGAGGCGGCCGCCGAGGCCTGCCACGAGATGGAGACCCGCTGGCGGCGCGTGGGCCTGTGCCCGGCTCGGGACGCCGACCAGCGGGCCCGAGACCGGTCGCTCATTCGCAGGGCACACGTGCTCGTGCAGCGAGGGCTCTTGCCCGAATGCGTGCTGGCCGATGCGATGGACGGCCCAGTCGAGATGCGACTCCGGCAGGAGCCGGTCCACAAGCCGATGGCCGTCGTGAATAGCCGCCTCTACGGGCACGCCGACTTCGGGCGGCTCAGCAAGCTCGTGCTCGAGCCCCTGCCGGTCGAACGCAGCCCGCCGGTGGCGCCCGTCAGCTTCGACGCTGCGCGAGAAGCCTGGGAGCCGCTGTCGGTTGCGGGATTGCCGAAACGGCCTCGATCGCCCGAATGCGCCCCCAACGGCGAAGAGCCCCAGCGCGAGTGATCCTGCATCCCACGTGAATACCCTGAGCACGCTTCACCCATCCGAGAATCGATTCATGGCAACGAACACCAAGAAACCCAAACGAAAGTCCAAGGCATCCGCCGGGCCGCCGGCCGAGCGGGTGGAGATCCCCGACACACGGCACGAGATCGAGCGTTACACGGAAGACCTGCCGGTGGACCGGATCGACCGGAGCCCCTACCAACCGCGGCAGGCGTTTCCCGAGGAGGAGATCGAGCGGCTGGCCGCGTCGATCGCCCAGACCGGCCTGGTGCACCCGATCGCCGTCCGCCGTTCGCCCGGCAGCCGCGGCCGCTACGAGCTGGTCGACGGGGAGCGGCGGCTGCGGGCCTGCCGGAAGCTGGGGCTCAAGCAGGTCCGCGTCGAGGTGGGGGAGTACTCCGATGCCGAAGTGATGGCGATCGTGGTCGCGACCGCCATCCAGCGGCAGGCCCTCAATCCGATCGAGGAGGCGCTCGCCTTCCAGCGGGCGATCGACTCGGGGGCCGCGGCCGGCCCCACGGAGTTGGCCCGGCAGCTCGGGCTCTCGCAGGGGCACATCTCGAACCGGATCCGCCTCCTCGAGCTGCCGGCCGAGTGGCAAGCGCGGATCATTTCCGGAGAAATACCTCCGACCCACGGGCGCTGTCTCCTGAAGTACTCGGGCTACCCGGCGATCCTGGCACGGGTGGCCGACGAGATCGCCTGCGACTATTCCGAGATCAGCGGATGCCACTCGACGGTCGAGACGTTTGCGGAGTCCCTGGAATCGATCGCCCAGGATTGCTCGAAGCCGATGGAGGGAACGTACTACGAGAACCGGCGCGGGAAGGTGCCCGTCTTTGCGCCGACGGACGAGCAGGCGGCCCAGCTCGGCATCATCGAGATCCAGACGCGCTGGGGCAAGGGGCCCGAACGCCGGGCGACGAACGAGAAGCTCTGGGAGAAGCTGCAGCAGGAGTTTCTCGCTGCCCGGGACAAACGGGCGGAAGAGAAGGCCGACCAGGCGGCCGTCAAGACAGCGGCGAAGAAATCCGAGCCGACGCCGGCCCAAAAAAAGGCGGCCGCGGCCGAGCTGAAACGGAAGGCTGCCGAACGGCAGAAGCAATTCGCCAAGCGGCTCTGGGAGTGGTACCTGGACTGGCTGCGGTACCTGATCGCCACGCGGCTGCGCCAATCGGCCACCGTCCACGAGCTGCTCGTGATCGCCGTCTATTTCCGGTGCGTCCACATTACCACCTCGTTCTCCCCGCTGGCAGGCCTCGAGGCGGCCTGCCAGGCCGAGGCCCCGGACGTGAAGGTCAAGGGCAAGGCCGGCTGGTATGGGACGCACGTCGACGCGATGGACACCCTGCCCCAGCTCGGCGAGATGGACATCGAGCCGGTCCTGGGCCGGACGATGGCCGAGTGGTTTTTTGAGTCGTCTGGCGATGGCCCGGTCCACATCGCCTATGCGGAGGATCTGCCGAAGATCGCGGAGTTCTTGAAAATCAATCCCGGGACCTGCTGGTTCACCGCGAACCAGGCCGGCCCACTAACCGAGCAGTATTGGAATCTGCACACCAAGGATCAGCTCCTGGAGTTGTGCGAGGAGCTGGGGGTCGGCATTGAGCCGGCGGCCAAAAAGACGGACCTGGTCGATGCGTTGATGGCCGCGGGCCGAGCCGAGAAAACCCTGGCGATGCCCGAGGAATTGGTAACCGTAAAACGCCCCAAGCGATAGACAAGGAGGTCGACGATGTTGGTATTGACGAGATCAGTGGGTGAATCGATCCGAGTCACCGGCCCGTGCACTTTTGAAATCGTGAGCGTGATCCAGGGGAAGGTGCGGATCGCCCTGGAGGGCCCGCGGGAAACGGTGATCGTGCGGACCGAGCTCGACCAGCGGCCCCCCAAACCCAAGACGGAGGATCTGCACGATGATTGACGACGGACGCGAACTGTTCGTGGTGACGCGGTCCGGCCGCCGGGTGCCGATCTTCCGGCCGGATCCGGACTCGATCGTCATCCGCGACATCGCCTGGGGACTGGCCAGGCGGTTTCGCTGGAGCGGCCAGCGGGGCCTGACGGTCGCGCAGCACTCGGTGCACGTCTCCCGCCGCCTGAACTACGAGGAGGAGGCCCAGTGGGGTCTCCTGCACGATGCGGCGGAGGCCTACCTGGGAGACATGCCGCGGCCGCTGCGGGACAGGCTCGCCGTGACGATTCCCGGGCCTGGTAGATGCGGCGGGCAGCTACGTAGCTGGGCCCGAGTGGAGACCGGGCTGCTCCGGGCGATCGGCGAGCGGTTCCACCTCTGCTGGCCGGTACCGGCCGCGGTGACGGAGGCCGACGATCGCGAGATGGCCCGGGAGGCCCGCGATCTGTTCGGCGATCCCGGCCTGGCGCAGTGTGCGTACCCCGAACCCTTGCCGGCCCTGCTCGATCCCTATCCGGCCCAGGAGATGTTCATCGAGCGGGTGGCCGAATTGTTCGGCGGGAGGTGGGCATGAGCGGATCCCGCAGCACCAGATTCTCGGCCGAGTACTCGACCGAGCGGAGCAAACGAATCAATCGAACGTGGGCCAGCTTCTGCCAGGCCATGTGGCAGCAGTGCCGGCGGCGGGTGCCCGAGCAGCGCAGCGAGCAGGCCAGGCTGCGGCTGATGCGGGAGGCCCTCAATCGGGGTCAGCCGCCCGAGTGGGTCTTCGAATCGGTCCTGGCAGCCTGCGACATCGGAGCGGACGTCGAGGAGTGCCGGTTGCCGGCCCGGCCCTGCGAACCCACCGCGGCCAAACCGGGTACTCGCGAGAAGGTCCTGGTGATGGCGGCCCGCGTGGCGACCGGGCGTGAAGTATTTCACGTGTCCGACGCCTGAATCAGCCGATCCTACCGTTGGTGACGCGTGCACGGCCGGCGGATCCCAGGATGGGATCGCAGTGGCACGACGCTGCCGCCGGCCAGCGGTAAACGCGGCCGCGACCGAGCCAAACACGCGATGCCAAAGCGTCGCTCGCTCGCGGCCGCTTCTATTGGAACCTGCCATGTTGCCCGAGGGTAGAAACAACTGTGCCAAGTGCGGGGCGGAGTTGCTCTTCCGCTTCTCCGGTACGCCGACTCGGCCTGTCTGGAAACTCTTGATGCGGGATCCGGAGACGGGCGAAACGATCCCGCTTCCGGACAAGTGCTGCCCTCAGTGCAAACAGTCCTTTGCGGCGATGACGGCGGAGGAGGTGGTCGACGCCTTCTGGCCGGGCGGCATGGCCCATTAGGGGTGGCTTTTTTGTCGCTCGACACCGAGACCGGCTCGCCGGTATCATGATCCCCATTGGCATCGCAGGAGGCCGTATTGATCGCATCGAGCGCGATCCGGCAGGTTGAGGAACTACTCCTCGCGGGCCGGAGCCAGCGGACCATCGCCCGCCAGGTCGGCGTCAGCCGCAGTCTGGTGGCACGCGTGGCCGCCGGCAAAATCAGTTCCACCGAACGGGAGCAGCAGTCGAGGGGAGCGACGGCCATCCCGGCAACACGCTGCCCACGATGCGGCGGGCTGTGCGTGGAGGCTCCATGCCGGCGATGCCTGACCGAATCTTCCTGGATTCATCCCGACGCCAACTCGAGTACCGGAGGCGGCGATGCCTGAACTCCGGTACCGCTCGATCGCCATGTATGGGCACCGGATCGCCACCGGCGACGTGCTCCTCTTTCGGGCCGGCCACTCGATCGTGTCGCGGGTGATTTGTTCGGCCGGCCGCGGCCGCTGGTGCCATGCGGCACTGGCCGCCTGGTGGGGCGGCGATCTGCTGGCGCTCGAGGTCCGAGAATGGTACGGCGGGCGGGCGGTGCTCCTGGAGCGTGAGGTGGCGAGGCGCCCAGGCCTGGTCGATGTCTACCGCCTGGCCGATAAGCTGCGAGACCCCGACCAGATCGACATGGCCGGCGTCGTGGCCAAGATGCGGCGATTGGCCGGTGCCAACTACGGCTGGTGGAGCGTGCTGCGGACGGCCCTCTATCACCTGCCAATCGTGCGGATGTTTTTAGCGCCGCTGACCGATGACGAGATGGAGAACGGCCGGCCTCCCTACTGCTCGCAGGCTGTATCCTACGCGTATCGCGTGGGAGGCGGCCTGGATCTCATCCCGAATGCGGCCGACTGCATGTCCGAGCCGGCCGATCTGGCCCGGTCGGCGCTACTCGAGTACCAATTCACCCTGACCGTTTAGGAGGTTCACTATGCAGGCTCCGTCACGAGAGGTTAGCGCGTTCGAGAGGCTTGGCTTTTTTCAACGGCGGCAGTTGGGATTCACCCGGCCGGTCGTCCGGCAGGCCGCGATCGACCTGATCCGGGCCGGCGAAATCAGGACCCTGTCTGCCGCCGCCGACGCGTCGGAAGGGGTGGCGTGGCAGACGGATGTCTGCGAGGCGATCGCGACCAAGATCGTCCAGGACAACATCGGGGCTTGGAGAGAGCTGGCCGGCACGGACGAGCGAGACTGGTCTGAATTCTTCGCCCAGTTGATGGCCTTCATCGAAAAGTTGATGCCGTTCATTCAGATGCTGATTCAGATTTTCGGCGTCTGATCGGCTTTGCGTAGACAACCAGTGATAGGGGGCACCGGTGGAACGGATGCCGCCGGTGCCCCCGCCCCGTACAGCTCTCCGAGGGATAGATGATGCGACCAACGATTTGGATGATGATCCTGGCTGTGTTGCTGCTGCCGATACCGGCCCATGCACAGCAGGAGGCGACTGTTTCTCAGACGCCGGCGGTGTCGCTCCAGAGTGGAGCGATGGTATTCGGCTACAACTCGGGCACGTCGATCACCGTCAGCCCCCAGGTGGCCGAGGATCGGCATCCGATCGAGGCCACGCTCAATACGGCGATACCCGTCGGGGCCAAGATCGAGGGCCCCGGCTGGATCTGCCCGGACGGAGTGCGCGGCGTGCCGATCGGCGATACCCGTCTGCATATCTGGGCAGACCCAGGTAAGCACACGATCGGCTACAAGGCGTTTTGGGTGCTGATCCAGCCCTTCACATTCAAGGACGGTGACGGCAACGAGCAGACGATCGACGTCTACAAGGGGCACGGCCTGGTCGAGGTGGCGGCCTCGTTTCAAGTCGGGGGCGACGGGCCGGATCCTCCGGACCCTGACCCGCCAACCCCCGGGAAGCTGAGCGTGCTCTTGAGTTATGAGGCGGGCGACCAGGCGGGCGCCGATCCGGCCCAGGCGGACCTGATCACGGATCCAACTGTGCGGGCCTACCTCAACGCCCACTGCGTCGTCGTGGACGGGCAGCCGGCGTGGCGGTTCCTGGATCTCTCCAACGACGACGGGAGCAAGATGCCGGCGCCGTGGCAGGCCGCGATCGCCCGTGCCCGGGGCAAGACGCCCCCTTGGCTCATCATCGACAGCGGGAAAACCTACGAAGGCCCCTGCCCGGCCAGCGCGGCGGAGTTGCTGGCCAAACTCAAACAGTACGGAGGCGAGTGATGCCCTACCTGCTCATCAACGATTCGAACTACCGGCAGCACGCCGGCGACGGAGCCACGGTGGATTTTGGCGGTCAGAGGCTCCTGGGCGGCTGCATGCCGCGGCGGACGGCGTTCGGCGAGTGCGCGGTGGCCCGGCCCATGAGCGAGGCCGATCTGATCCCGCGGTCCGAGTGGCCCGATCGGATCCGGCAAAAGGACCGGGAGAAGACCTGGATCCGCGACCTCTGTGCCACCATCCCCTGCATGGATCAGGACGGACTGAACTACTGCCACGCGTACGGGCCGACGATGGCCGTCATGTGCCACCGGGTGATCCAGAATCAGCCGCACGTGATGCTCTCCGCCGAATCGGTCGCCGGCCCAGTCACCGGCTGGCGCAACGATGGAGCCTACCCGGAGGACGATCTGCAGCAGTACGTGCAGTTTGGCGCCTGCCCGGCGGCCATGATGGATCGACCCCTGTCACGGATTCCGCGGCTGTGGGACCCCGCCTGGGAGACCGAGCGGCTCAAGTACCGCGTGGTGGAGTGGCTCGACGGGCTTCTCCCGCGAGGCAAGGCCTTCGATGCCGCCATGACCATGGCCCTCCAGAACCTGGCCGGCGCTGCCGGTTTCACCTGGTGGGGGCACGAAGTTGCCTATTGCCTCCACGCCCAGGACCTCGGCCGCGGCAAATTCGCCATCGGCGGCCGCAACTCCTGGGGAAAGGACTATGGCGAGGACGGGTTCTTCTACCTCGAGGAAGGCAAGGGCACGCCCGACATTCACCTTTTTGCTGTCCTCCACATGCTCGCTTCGGGCTGACCATTTCCTGCGAAATACGAGGTCCCGATCCATGCCGATCCTGTTGCTCCTGGCCGTAATGGGCCAGTTCCCGTCGTTTCAGCCGGTGACGGCGTTTCCTTCCTTCACGCCGGCGATCGTGATTGTCGAGCCCGCGGCCGTGGCACCTGAGACACCGCCCGCGCGGCCGGCCGTGGAGCTGATCGCGTTTTCGGCAGCCTGGTGCAGGCCCTGCCGGCAGATGGGGCCGACGCTCGCCGCGATCGAGGCCGAGGGCGTAAAGGTCTACCGCGTCGATATCGATCGGGCCCGGGAGTACTCCCGGCAGTGGCGGGTATCGGCCGTACCGACCGTGATCGTGCTACGGGACGG
>CAYSCH010000289.1:0-12275 GCA_964429355.1 uncultured Planctomycetaceae bacterium
GGCGGCCGACCAGGTGGGGCCAGAAGATTGGCAGGAGACACAAAACCCAGAATGACGGACGGCAATTTGCCCTCCAGTTGACTTCCCTCCAATAGGTTTCGATACCTTCTCGTAATAAATCGATCTTCGCGTTTCGAGACTCTTCTTCGGTCAATCCCTGCAGGGTCTGCTCGAACTCCGCCACCGACATGAAGATTCGGCACCGGTTCTTGTTTGGGGGCAGCGACCCTTCTACTGCTTCTACTGGTTCGTTCGATTGAGCGATCATCGGCCGATCGGGCCAGTCTTCGTCGTGATTCTCGACGGCCTCCTGAACCTTTTGCTTCAATTCTTCAATGCTGCCAAAGTTTCCGTCGAGCCTATCAAGCTGTCTTTTCAAAGCAAACAGGTCACGATTCATGAACAAGAACGAGGCAACAACCGCCGCTGGCATGTACCAGACCAAGTGAAACTCGGAGACGGCCGTCATCCGAGTGACGGCCAGTCCAATCGTAGCCAAGAGTACTAGGGCGATACGAAAGTCGTGGTGTCGTACGCTGGCCTCACCCATCAGGTACACCGTACCCGCGAGAACGAGAGCGGACATGCTCCAGACAACAAATTCCATGCTGCAATTCCGGGTGTTTTGGAGGATTCCGAATACAGTGCCCACTTCGAGCGACAGGTTGCCAACGTGTCCCACGTGCAGATTCTACAGCAAGTGCCGGGCCTTCACTTCCAGATAGCGGTTGATGAGGGGGGCGGTCATCTCCTCGGGGAAGACGTCGAGCATCATGGCTCCCTTGCCGGTCATGTCGGTCAGAACCTGGTGACGCCAGGTAAGAATGTCGGCTGCCGCTGCTGCTCGCCAGAGCTCGTCACCCGCCGGGAGTTCCACGTCGACCGCGTCAAAGAGCCGATGGTCGCGCAAGAGCACGCCGAGCGGCAAGTGACGTCCTACGAGGTTCGTCAGGTAGCGTTCCACTTGATTGGCATTCACCTCGTCGATCACGTTGGTGATCAGCACAACGAGCGAACGTTTTCGCGCATGGGTCGCCAGAAAGCGAAAGGCCTGATCGTAACGGGACTCGACCCGCCCGGGAAAACGGTTGAAACATGCGTGGAGCAGCCGGTTCATCTGCCCCATGCCGCCCCGGGCCGGAACAAAGCCGTGGATTTCGTCGGAAAAACAACACAGTCCCACCGTGTCGGACTGGCGCAGCGCCACCCAACTGAGCATCAGCATGGCGTTGAAGGCGTGATCGAGCAGGCTCAGGCCGCCGGACGTGTTGGTCATCATCCGCCCGCAGTCGACCAGAAAGATCACACGCTGGCTACGAGTGGCCTGGTAGTCCTTGACGGTCAGCTTCTGCCGACGGGCGGTCGCCCGCCAGTCGATGTGCTTGTAGTTATCGTCGACGGAGTAGTCGCGCAGCCGCTCGAAATCGTGGTCCTGGCCGATGCGCCGCGTACGGCGAACGCCAAGTTGGCTCAAGCGGTTGGTTCTTGCCAGGATGGCATACTGACCGAGTTGCTGCATGTCTGGATAGACGTTGACCTGGGACAACTCGGGGCAGGTGATCAACTTCTGCCAGAGCCCCCAGCGGCTTCGTGCCCGCAGATACACTTCGGCAAGCTCAAATGCACCCCGCCGCCCCGGCCGGAGCGCATACTCCAGTTCCATGCGGCTCCGGGGCGGCATCTCCAGTCCGTCGAATTGGGCCGGTTCGGGATTCAGAATCGGAGCGGCACTGTCACGGACGCTGACCGTATGGCGCCGTGTCGACTGGTTGACAAGCCACAGCCTGACCGGATGACGCTTGGCCAACGAGGCGACCCGCCCCAGTTGGCGTTTGACCGCGAAGTCGCGCCGCCGCGGCAGCGTCAGCAGATCGATCACCACGGCAACCAGGAGGACGAAATCGATGAGCAACGTCAGCCAGAGCATGGCCGGGATGAGCAGCAGTCCAAACGTTGTGACCGCCGGCACCAGCGCCAGCCGCACAAAGCGCCGGTCGGGAAACACGCGCACCGTGGCGGCCAGTACGGCCAGGGGCGCTACGAGCGCGAGAATCTTGAAGAAAGCCAGCGTCAGGGGAGTCAAAGCCGGGGCACCTCGACGGAACGAAGCATGTCGGTGAGCAGTTGATCGACGTCGTGTCCTTCCACCTCGGCCTCGGCGGTGAGGATGACTCGATGCCGCATGGCCGGCAGGGCCAGTTCCACCACATCGTCCGGAACGGCATAGTTCCGTCCCCGGAAGGCCGCCAGGGTCCGGGCTCCCTGCATCAGAGCCAAGCCGGCCCGGGGGGATGCTCCCAGGTGGAAGTAGGGCCACTGGCGAGTCAAGCGGACGATCGAATTGATGTAGTCGACCAGCTTGGGATCGACATGCACCTCGCTCGTCTTGCGGGTCATCTCCACGATCTCCTGGGGCGACGAGATCGTCTCCAGCGCCGCAAGACGATGGTCCAGGTCGTCCTGGGTGCTGTGCATGGCCAGGATCCTGGCCTCCTCTTCCGCCGCCGGATAGTCGACCAGCAACTTGAACATGAACCGGTCGAGTTGGGCTTCGGGCAGGTTGTAGGTTCCCTCGGCCTCGATCGGGTTCTGCGTGGCCATCACGAGGAAGGGGCGCTCGATCTTGTGGCTCGTTCGCTCCACGGTCACCCGATACTCCTGCATGATCTCCAGCAAGGCCGCGTGGGTCTTGGCGGGCGAACGGTTGATTTCGTCGGCCAGCAGCAGTTGGGTGAAGACCGGACCGGGTCGGAAGCGGAATTCCTGAGTTTTCATGTCGAAGATCGGCGCCCCCGTGATGTCGGAGGGCATCAGGTCGGCGGTGAACTGGATCCGGCCGAACTGGCATCCGAGCACTCGGCCGAGCGTGCGCACGAAGAGGGTCTTTCCCAGACCGGGCACGCTCTCGATCAGCACATGGCCGTTGGAAAACAGTGCCACCAGCGTTCCCAGCACCAGTTCATCCTGCCCCACGAAGAGTTTGCCAATCTCGGTCGTCACGCGATCGAAGAGCAGTCGCGTCGGAGAAGGTGGTCCGCCGTCGATCACCGGCTCGCGGGAAATCCGAGCGGCAGTCGGCAGACCGGTTTCGACTGGGTTGGAGCTCGGTTTGTCGGCAGGTGCCGAAGGAGCCAGTGGGTCAAAAGGTGAATCGGGCATCGCGATACTCTGCTCCTGCAGGATGTTGGATCGTGTCGGAATCTACGGTTCTCTGCTGACGGGAGGTTCCAGGTTCTGGCTGGGTGGTTCATTTCCGGTCTCCGACTTCTCTTCGCCGGACGCGGATGTGTGTTCCAGCACTGGAGAGGTCCGCAACGGAGCCCCATCGCCCCGTGCCAGCTGGCGGTAGTGCTGCAATCGTGTATGAGCATACGCGGCATCGCCGGTCTTCGCCAGCAGCCGCGCAACGGCGTCGATATGGAGGCCGAAATCGGAGGTCGCATCCAACTCGGGCTCGACCGGCCGCCCGAAGATCGGGAACTTCCAGAAACAGAGGAGCACACCCACGAGGCAGATGTGGAGAAGAATCCAGTTGGTTGGCCAGACGTGGAAGACCTCAAATCCCAGTCGCGGCCCGAAGGACGGATCCTTGTCGGAGATCCTGGAGCCGAAGGGGTTGAACTCGAGAAAAGCGATCGTCTTCTTCGGCGGGCCGATCTCGTCGATCAGCCTGCCCGCCAGACGCCGGTGCTGGTGATTTGACAGTGGGGCGTTCAGCAGGAACGAACCGTTGGCCACCACGATCAACTGACTCTGCCCTTCGGGGAGACGGAATATGAGGGCGTCGCCTTCCGAGGCGAGCCACACATCGGCCTCCGGAGGCGGTTTCATGCGGGTATTCAGTTCCAGGGCGGCCCGGGCAGGATCGATGCCCTCGGTCCAGCGATCCTGGCCCTCCAGCGTGGCGATCTTGCGATGCTGGTGCCGCCCGTCCAGAACAAACCAGTCATGATCGGTCGACCTGGCGATGGGCTTGAGCAACTCGCCAAATTCGCGCCGGGCCTCCTTGCGGCGCCTGCCGATCTCGCTGCGTTTCTTGGCCGGCAGCGAAGTAGCCTCGACGTTTTCCCAGTACCAGGCTGCCGCGTCGAAATGCCGTCCCACGTAAATCAAGGTGCGATTCGGTTTCGCCTTCAACCAGCGCTCGAGCCAATGCTGAACATCGCGGCTGGGCGGCTCACAGTCGTCGGGGAACCACACGATCGCGTCGGCCCGCTCCTGGATCCGCGGCGACAGCAGCGGCCAGGAGAAGACCGAGTGCCCGCGATCTTCGCACATATCGGCAAACACGGCCGTGCCGTTCACACTGGCAAACACCGAAGGACCGTTTCTGCGGCCGTACTGATCCTGCAACTCGGTGACACCGCAGCCGGTGGACACAGCAAGGAGCAGCGGAAAGATAAGATGGCTAGCTGGCCAGAATTTGGGTCTCTTGGAGGAGCTCCAAAGTCTGGCGACTTCGGCTACGGAGGAGTTCCAAAGTCTGGCGACTTCAGCTACGGTGGAACTCCAAAGTCTGGCGAGTTCGGCTACGATATTTCTTCGTCTCATCGCACTGCCCCTCCTGCGGCCAGGGCTTCGAACTGGCCGAGCCGGTTCCAGCAGCGTTCGAAGCGTTCGCGCTGGATCGAGTATCCACCGAAAAAGACGTCTTCGAAGGCGACGGTCGTGTCGGCCAGGATCCGCTTGAGGACTTCGCGAGCGCCCAGTTCGCGGAGGTACTGGCGGTTGGTTTTGCCCCGGGCAAGGCGAATCAAGTAGTTCTTGTCGAGGAAGACAAGTTGATAGCTGAAGAGATAGATGATGGCTTCATTGAAATTGCCCTCCCGATAGCAGCTTTCCGCCGCCTCGAGCAGTCGCGTTCGCTGCCGCACAGGTTCCGGGAGCGCCTCGATCCGCCGCCGCTGTTCCTCGGGCGACTCACCGGCCGTCTCCAGGAGCGTCTCCCGGCTCTTGTCGCGTTTCAGGAAGGCCCGGACCAAGAACCACGTCAACACGCCCAGCACCACGAGAATCAGCGCCCAAAATGACCACTGGATCCAGTTTCCGGAGAAGTTCCCGGGTCCCCAATTGAAGTTGAGCCAACTGAAGAGCTGGCTCAGATCCCAGGGTTCAACGATCTCGACGGGCCGCAAGCCGTCGGTGTTGGCGTCGTACCAGGGATACCGCCCCCACTGGGACAGCGCATCCCGTCCCGCCTCGACCGAGCCATCCTGTTCGGGCGTTTGTGCAAGCACGGCACTGATGAAGCAGGGTAGGTACAGCATACTTGCCTGGAGAGTGAGGATCCTATCCGAAGAGTAGTCGAGGAATGGATTGTCGAAGGCGCACAAAGATGAACCTGCCGGGCCAAACGGCCGCCGTCCCGTCATTTCCGTTTTCCGGTACTTCCGTCATCATCCTTCCCTTTCCCTTCGGTGGCCCGGCCGCCGGGGCGGTTCAAACGACCTGGTGGCCAAGTCGCGCCCGTTCGGCTCGCACCTGCAATTCGACGTCCCAGCCTTCGCGGCGGATTCGCAAGTTGAGATAGCTGAGGAATCTCAACACCGTGGTGAAGCCGACGATCGCCCACAGCAAAACATGGTAGTAAGTCGTGTACATCGGCCGGTCGACGGAGGCGCCGGTGATGACGTCCCAGTCGCCAAAGAACAGCGTTCGCAGGAGTGCCAGCGATGCCCAGGTCATGCTGAACAGGATCAAGCCGAGGAGGAAGTTCACGAATCCGCTGACGACCAGGTTGCCCGATTCATCCCGGTGCAGTTCGCGAGACCGGACGGAAGTGGTTTTCACTGCTCGCGAGGCGGCCCGCAGCGGGTTTCGTTCGAGCAGAATGATCTCGTTCAAATAGGGATAGAAGACCGAAAGGGGGCGGAGGAGGACCTGATAGACGATCAGTTGGGGAAGACAGCCTCGCAATTCGCGAAACAGGGCTTTGCGGTCGGGGCGAGGCATGAACACGGCCTGTCCCAGAAACAACGTGAGCGGCGCCGTCGCCAGCGGCATCTCCAGGAACACCAGCAGCGTCGTCAGCACCATGTAGCTCAGCGGAAAACCCCATACGAAGTCGTAGAACTCGAAGTCGGCCAGGAGCCACATGTTGAGCAAAAACAGGGGCACAACGCCCACCGTCAGCCAGCGGAAGATGGGGCCGGCATAGACCCGGATCATCTTCAGGGCCAGGTCGAGCACGTCGGCCTTGGTTCGATAGCGGATGACGATGCGTGTTTCGTCGAGTCTCACCGTGAGGCCTCCCGCGGTATTCCCAACCCGACGAAATAGAACATCAGAAGGCCCGCCGAGAGCACCGCCACGCCCGCCTTGTAACCGTAGGGAAGGGGAGACGGGGAAACGTAGGCCTCGATCAGGGCGGCCATCACGAACAAGATCACGCCGACGCAAGCCACCGGCGTTGCCTGGACGGCGGCACGCTGGAGCGAGGCAATCCGCCGCAAGCCTCCGGTGTTGATCAAGGCGAACCCCATTCGCATTCCCGCGGCGGAGGAGAGGACGACGGCGGTCAGCTCAAAGGGCCCGTGCGCCGTGACGAACTCGGAAAAATTGGCCCATTGCGGGAGGGTCGACATGTAGCCGAAGGCGGCTCCCAGGCTGACCGCGTTGTAGAAGGTGACGAGCATGCCTCCGATCCCATACACCAGCCCGAAGGCAAAACACCTCAGTCCAATCCCCGCGTTGTTCAGGACGTAGAATCCCAGCATGACTCCCCGTGCCTCCGGGTCGAGCTCGCTCAACGGCCGCTCGTACATCTCCTTCAACTGCTGCTTCTGTTCCGCGCCGAGCACGGCTTCGGAGAACCCTGGCCGGCTCGTGGCCAGAATGGCCGACAGCAGAAAGGCGCCCCAGAAGAGACCGAACGCCAATCGAAGATAGGCGTCGTGGAAGAGCTGCTGCGGCACCTCGAAGAGCAGGGTATGGGCCCAGGTGGAAAGGGTGAACTCGCGACTGCGATAGAGCTGATTGTGTGCCCGCCCAACGAGGCGGTGCAGGTAGCGGGTGACCTCCGGCGGGAGCTGGTAGGCTTCGGCCAGGGCCAGATCGGCACACAACGAGCGGTAGAGGGCCGCAAATCGCGTCAGACGCTCGGGCTGGCGACGGACGTTCGACCGGCCTTCGAAATGGATGCAGAGCGTCTCCAGTTCAGACCAGTCCTTCCGCCTCGCTTGCAGGAGATCCGAGACTTTCATGCCTTGTTCCCTTCGACCGCCGCGGTGCCAAACGGACTGGCGCCAGGCTCCACCACCGCGGCTGCTCCTGCAGCCGAAGGCTCCGTGACCAGGAACGGACTGGCCGGCTCCTGCTCGCCGGGCAGGTCCGTGATGAACACCCGCTGGTAGACCGCGCAGAGCAGATGATCCGGGTTGATCCCTTCGGGCAGTCCGAAGCGCCGGGCCAGCGGTTCGGCCAGATGACGGGCCACCTCCACCCGTCGCATTACGGGAAAGGCCAACCGGCGTTGAACGTACGCCGCCAATGCTCGGGCCAGGGACGGCGAAGCCTGAAACGAGGGCGGAATCCGCTGAGCCAGCCGAACGACATCGGGTTCGTCGATGCGGATGATTCCTCGAAACCACTCCCGCTCCTCCACGATCACCATCGTGCCCGACGCCAGGTCACCGAGGCGTTGAAAGCGATCGTTGGCCATCGATGAGAACAGGCCTATCTGGTAGAACGGCAGGGAATCGATAGCGCGGAGAAAATTGCGAAGGACAGCCTGGAGTCCGTTGATCGGCTGACCGTCGGTCGAGATCACCCGAATTCGCATCATACGTTTTCCGGGAGTCTGACCATTCCAGTAGGCCTCAAACAATCCGCCGTAGAACCAGGAGACAACAAACAAGAATACCAGGGAGAATCCAATTCCCAGCGACGGCAGCCCGACCATACCGAAAGCGAGGGAGAGCATCATGCTGACCGCGACCCACAAGACCACCTGGAAGAAACAGTCAAGCAGATAGGCCGGCAGCCGCCGGAAGGGCCCGGCTACGTGATAGCGAAACGACACGTTCTCCGGCGTGACGATTTCGATGCTCGTATCGAGTTGGTGGTTTTCATGGGCCATGCCCTCCATTATTTTCTGATTTGTCGCCGAGGGCAACGGGTTGACGCCGGCCGGCATCCACGAATCCGTAGTCCCCACAGGGCGGCAGGGCCGGTGAGCCAATACGAGCTACCGCTCGGCTCGAATGGTCTGCTCCCGTTGGTCGCGGATCTTTGTGAAAAACTTCACGATCTTTGAGGTTAGTAGTACAGGGCGGCAGGGCCGGTGAGCCAATACGAGCTACCGCTCGGCTCGAATGGCCTGCTCCCGGCAAGTCGCGGACCTTTGTGAAAAGCTTCACGATCTTTGAGGTTAGTAGTACAGCCAGGTTTCGTCGAAGATGGCCGCATCGGAGAGCGGCGGCCGAGGGATCGCTGGCCGAAAGACGCCGTTTCAAGCGGGACCAGTTTCGGCAGCTACTTGGCGTGAGGCTGCGTTGCCGGTAAAAATGGAGTCACCAGCCCCCCAACAGGAACCGTTTGGAGAAACGACCGATGGATATTGGCGGAAAGCGCGTCCTCGTGACCGGCGGCGGCAGCGGAATCGGACTGGGGATTGCCCAGGCCTTCGCCCAGGAAGGCTGCCGCGTGGCGATCAGCGGCCGCAGCGAAGAAAAACTGCGAAAGGCCGCCGCCGAATTCCAGGGAGAACCGGCAATGCTGGTCCGTGCTTGCGACGTCTCGGACCGCAACGACGTGAGGGCCTTATTCGAGTGGGTTGGCAACTATCTCGGCGGGATCGACATCCTGGTCAACAGCGCCGGCGTCAACACGGCCAGGCGCCGCTTCGACGTGCTCGATGCGGGCGAGTGGGACAAACTGATGGCCATCAACGCAACGGGGGCCTTCAACACGATGCACTTTGCCATTCCCGGCATGCGGACCCAAGGGGGCGGACTGATCGTCAACATCTCGTCGATTGCCGGCAAACGATCGTCGGAGCTGGCCGGGCCGGCTTATTGCGCGTCGAAATTCGCCATGACGGCCCTCGGTTCCGCCGTGGCCCTGGAGGAGCGGGACAATCATATCCACATCACCAACGTCTACCCGGGCGAAGTCAATACTCCCATTCTGGCCGAACGCCCGGTGCCGCCTCCGCCTGAGCGGGTCGCCAAGATGCTGATGCCGGAAGACATCGCGTCGATGATCGTTGCGCTGGCCAAGCTGCACCCCCGGGCCGTGGTCAACGAACTGGTCATCACACCGCTCTATCAGGGATACGCCTGATCAAGCCAGGATTTTTAAGAGCGGGGCTGACAGAGTTCGCGGCAAAACACGGACGGAACGCGAGCGCGGGGCAAGCCCACGCGGCTATCTTCATAACAACTATTTCTCAGGGAATCACGCAAGGCCATCTAGAGGCCCTGACAAGACTTGCACAATCGGCGGCTTTGTCAGCGGCTCTTGAGACACCGTCTCCGGAAGTTGCATCCCCATGCCCCGCCCTCCGATCCCAGCTGCAGTGTTCTTCCTCACGGCCCTATGGGCCGCCACGACGGCGCTGGCCGAAACTCCCAGTTCTGCAGCGGACGACGCCCAGGAAAGGGCCGGTTTCCTCGTCCACTCCTTCCACTCGGAGTACCAGTCCGGGGAAACCTCCGTTCGCATTCTCCTTCCCGATAAACTCGACCAGCAGCGCCGCTATCCGGTGCTCTACGTACTGCCGGTCGAGGCCGGCAGCGAAACCCGTTGGGGCGACGGGCTGGCGGAAGTGCAGAAACACGGGCTGGCCAATCGGTTCGGCCTGATCTGCGTGGCCCCCACTTTCTCGCATCTCCCCTGGTACGCTGACCATCCCACCGATCGTGCGATCCGGCAGGAGAGTTACCTCCTCAAGACGGTGGTGCCGTGGATCGACGCCCACTATCCAACCGTAGCGAAACCTGAGGGGCGTTTGCTCCTGGGTTTCAGCAAGTCCGGATGGGGCGCATTCTGCCTGCTCTTGCGTCATCCCGACACGTTCGGGAAGGCGGCGGCCTGGGATGCGCCCCTGATGATGGATCATCCGGGCCCCTACGGCTCCGGCCCGATCTTCGGTACCGAGGAGAACTTTGCGCAATACGAGGTCGCCGCGCTGCTCCGCAAGGAGGCGGCTCAGTTCAACCAGCAGAACCGCCTGATCCACTTCGGCTACGGCAATTTCCGCGAGCACCACCAGTCGGCCCACCAGTTGATGACGGAACTGGGAATTCCGCACGTCTACCGCGACGGTCCCGGGCGCGAGCACTCCTGGCACAGCGGCTGGCTCCCCGAGGCCGTGGAGATGCTGATGGCGGATGGGCAGCTTGACTCAGAAAGCAGCGGTCGGGAGAATTGAAGTGATGTACCACTACTGCTTGTTCGACAAGATTATGGGTGTTGCCAATGGATCCGGGCACTGGTTCGGTTTTTGATCTCACTCCTGCAGAGAAACTGCAGTTGGTCGAGGATCTCTGGGATGATCTTGCGGCGAATCCCCTGGAAATCCCGGTTCACGACTGGCAGAGGGAAGAACTCGATAGGCGAAAAGCCAATCTCATGAAGAACACTTCGTCAGGGCTGACGTGGGAGGAAGTGAAGGCAAGGGTGCGGCGTTGCCATGGGCATTAGGCTTGTCTTTGCGCCCGAGGCGGAACGCGATATCAGCCAGGCGTACGACTGGTACCGATCCCTGAGCCGTTTTTTGCGTGCTCTTCCGCAAATCGTGGCAAGTTTCGCCAGCCGAAACAAGCGAATCGCAGAACCGTCTTCTTGACCGATTCTCTTTCGTGCGTCCCCCTCTCGGTCCACGTCACATCGATTCGTTCCGATACCGAAACCTGGCGCGATCTTTGCGCGCTCGTCGCCCCAAAGGGGCCGGGTCGTTCGCTATGGGAGAGGGTCGGTCATGGCCAGAGCAATCGCTACAGTCCTTGCGGCCGTACTGATTAGTACATCGATCACCCGAGCCAGCGTTGCGAGCGACAACCTCGATTTCGGCGGGTGGGTCTCTTCCGGCATTTACGCCAACGCCTGGGGGGCAACCGAGAACGGCACGGTCGCAGGCAAACGCATCGGCGACGGTTACGCGCTCGAGCAGTTGTGGGGCTTCGCCGAGAAGGTTGTCGACACCGACGACTGCGGATGGGATTACGGCGGCCGAGTTGATTACGTGTTTGGAACCGACGCCCCGTCGACCCAGGCCTTTGGCGACGGAAGCTGGGACGCCAACTGGAACACGTCGGACGACTACGGCTCGGCCATGCCCCAACTTTACGGCGAGGTCGGCTACGGCGAGTTCAGCGTCAAAATGGGCCGATTCCTCACGCTGATCGGCTGGGAGTGTGTCGAGGATCCGCCCAACTTCTTCTCCTCCAATTCCTATTCCTACTTCTATGGCGAGCCCGGCACCCACACTGGCGCTTTGGGAAGCTGGAAGCCCGACGATACCCTCGCATTCCACGCCGGCTGGACCAATGGCTGGGATGCCGGCCTGACCGACAACGGCGGTGCCTCGACCTTCCTGGGTGGCGTGACGTGGTCGGCACGGGAGATCCTGACGGTCACTTACGCATGCTCCGCCGGAAGCCTTGCCGACGGAGAGGGCAAGCTTTACATGCACAGCCTCGCGCTGGAGGTCGCCGCAAGCGAGCGCCTCACCTGGACCCTCGTCAACGACCTGGGGATCCAACCCGGCTCACCGGCAGGCGGAGACTCGCTCTGGGTCGGAATCGTCCAGTACCTCCAGTACGACCTGAGCGAGTCGCTGGCCGCAGGCGTGCGTTTCGAGTGGTTCCAGGACCGCGACGGCACTCGAGTGGACCCGGGACAGATCTCAGGCAACTTCTACGAACTGACCGCCGGGCTGAACTGGCGGCCGAAAGAGCGTCTGATCATTCGCCCCGAGCTGCGTTACGACTGGTACGCCGGCCGGTACATTCCGGGAAGTCTACCGTTCAATGATGGCACGGAAACCGAGCAATTCTCCGGCGGCTTCGACGTGATTGTCACGTTTTGAACAGCCTTGCGGGATTCCCGGAAAAAGCCCCCACTGGGCCTGCCCGTCCGCTCACCCACCGCAACGCGGTGTGTGAGCGGACGGGCAAGTGAATCGGGAGCGGCCGGACAGATTAGCCATCAATCGTCGCTTCCACCCACACAAGGTGGGTGGCGGCGATGGAGTCTCTCCGCGAATCACGCAAGGCTATTTAGAGCCGATCCCAAAACTGCTGCCGCTCCTACCGTTTTCCGCCCGTGGGAGA
>CAYSCH010000290.1:0-12264 GCA_964429355.1 uncultured Planctomycetaceae bacterium
GGCCGTGTCGTTGTCGCCGTCCGTATCGCGCACCTTGATCGACTCGAATGCAAGGATCTCATACAGTGTTTCGGGCGATTCGGTGCCTGTCGACAGGCCAAACCAGTCGTCGGCCACTTCGATCGTATCGTCGCCGGCCGTGCCCCAGACCTTGGCGATGTCCAGACCGCCATCCGCCCCGGAGCCGCCCGTATGGGAGGCCTCGGCCCGGTAGGAGTCGAAGCCCCGCGCGGTGATCAGGTAGGCGCCGCCCCCGGTGGCCGCATCGAAGAGCTGGGCTTTTGCCGGTTTGGCATGCAACTCGTCTTTCAAATCGGAATCGACCAGCGAGGCGGTGTCGGTTCCCTCGGAAGCATAGGCGACGACCTGCGCGAAGTCGTGAACCTGCAGGTCGTAGCCCGTGCCGGTCAGGCGGCTCGTCTCCTGCTGGCCTTCGAAAACGTCGTCGCCCGTAGTGCCGAACAGCCGGGCCAGATCGCTACCGCCGGTCGAATAAGCCGTAATGACGTCGAAGAACTTGACCCGATTGTACATCGCTTCGCCGTACATCTTGGCGTACTGTTCCTCGGGTTCCGCCTTGAACTTGTCGTAGCCTTCCGAATCGTAGAACGTGGCCGCATCGTTGCCGCCGTTTCGGGCGTAGACGTGCAACTCCTCGAACCCTTCGACGGTGATCGTGAAGTCGAGGGCCCCGTCGTCGGCGCTGTTCGCGAGGACGGCCACCGTTGCCGAGGCTTCCAGGGTGTCGTGTCCAGGGGAATCATCGAGATTCACCGAGTCGCTGCCGTCTCCGCCGGCAAACTGGACCGACGTGACATCGCCTTCTGCAAACGCGTACTGAACGTCGTCGATGGTCATCGTCCAGTCGGCGGCGCTGAACTGGAACTGATCGTCGCCACCAGTGCCGAACACCGTCAAGGCCGAGCCGTTTCGTTGGACCAGGTTGGCAATCAGGAGGTCGACGTCGGAACCCGTCCCGGCAAGTTGCACGTACCAGGTCTGGCCGGCCGTGACTGCCAGATCGATGCGTTGGATCCCGTCGACGAGGGCCGATTCGGCAACAGCCGCCAGATTGTCGCTTTCCAGCGGGTTCTCGTCGTAGAGCTTGATCGTGACGCCCTCGGAGGCGGCCGACTCGATCGCTTCGAGCGTGGCGATGCCGTCTCGCGCCGCCTGGAACGAGAAGTAAAGACTCTCATCGGCGAGACTCAAGGCCTCGACCGTGGTAAGATCCACGGTGCCCAGCTCCAACGGGGCCGTCTGCGCGTAGACGACCTTCGCCGTGGTCATGGAGGTGATCGAGCCGGTGTCGTCGTCCTCGACCGTGACCAGAACCCTGTAGGTGTCGATCGACGTGCTGGTGGGATCCGTGGGAAAGAGATGATTGACGATGAAGTCGGTTGTTCCCGCCGGCAGCGAGATTTCGTTTGCAGAACCGTCGTACCAGTAGACGGTGAGCGTGAAGGCATCTTCTTCACCCGGGTCGGTGATCGTGCCGGCAAGGACGGTTTCCGTGCCTGCAACCGCCACGCTCGCCGAGAGACTGGTGACCGTGGGGCGAACGTTCTCCACGTTCACGAGCGTATTGGCCGAGTCGTTCTCGTCGGTGACGAGGTTGGTGATGGTGACCTTGACGACGCAATTATCGTCCTCGGTGTCGGTCGGATTGTCGTCGGCGTACAGATGGGTGGCCTCAAAGGTCTCTTCGTCTTCATCGAGGGTGGCCATTGTGTCGGAGGTGCCGTCTCCCCAGTCCACGGTAACGGAATACTTGCCATCGGCATCCCCTGCCGCATACGTGCCGGTGAGCGTCACCGACTCGCCTTCCTCGATGGTCGTTTCGTCGAGGGCGAGCGATGTGATCTCGAGGGTCGGGACCGCGGCGTAGAGCGTAAGGATCGCCGTTTCGTCGGTCGAACCGAGGCCTCCGAACATCTGGTCCATGTTGAGCGAGGCGACCATCACCGATCCGGACAGGTAGGAGTGCTCGAGGCCGAGGGCATGCCCGATTTCGTGGGCGGCAACCAGGACCAGGTCGGAGGCCTCCTCGCCCAGGCCGTTTCCGATTTCCCAGGGGTCAGACTTGTCGAAGGTGATGTTGCCGGCAAGGGGTTCCTCGTTGATATCGCTGGGGAAGTAGGCGAAGGCGATCGTGTTACCCTCGCCGTCGATCTTACCGAAACTGAACTCGATGCAGTTGTCTTCGTCGGCCGTGTCGGTTTCCGTGAAGGTGATGTCGGCCGCGTCGGCCCAGGCATCCAGGGCGGTTTCGACGGCGTATCGGAACTGGGCATCCGTCAGGTCGACACTCGACGGAACCTCATCGATGTAGTAGGTCAGGTCGGCGGACCCCAGGCCGATGCCGTCCCAACCGACGCTGGCGGCCAGGCACTGCCGCCGCTCCAGGGGTTCCAGATGAAGTCTACGCGCTCTGTTACCATGTTTGCCCATCATGTCACCTGCGAAGTCTGAGCGGTCCCTGCCAGACGGCCGGGGCCGGCTCGTCGTGGATCGGAAGAGGAGTGGAAGAGGAGACTCAGCCGCAAGGGGGTCGCTATCGAATGACTCGGTTCAACAGGCCGCCGACCCTTCTTGTACCCAGAACTGAATGTCGGCCTCCAAGGTATGGGGACCTGTTGGCGTCAAGATTGTCACATGCCACAAATGGGCCGTCCGTCTCTTCCGCTGGTCCGTCACCGCCGGCCATATCGAGAACTCGAGCGGAGTCTGGCCCTCGGATCAGGGGGCGGGTCTTCCGGGTCTGGCACCCCCGTCTTTGGACCTCCAGGGGGCGGCCCTGCAGAATCCCGCCCCCCTGCCTTCGGACAGTCGCGTGGCAACACAACTCGGCAGAATGGCGGAGCAACCGGCGTCGTCGCACACCGGTCAGGTTCTCTCATCGCATTGCCTTGACACGCTTCCGGCCTGACTTTCTGATGGTAGGAGAGCGATGCGAGGCATTCCTCGAGGGTGTGCGAAGGCGTTGCCAAGGAGCGTTTTCAGGAGTGCGGTATGACAGACTGGAGGACAAACCCGTCAATTTCCCGACGCAGGCAGTTCATGCCCGTCGAGTCGAAATGGCCGGAAGAGGTACCCGTTGCCTTTTCCGGTTGGAGGCGGCAGGCCATGATTGTCGGCCGATGGCTGGCTTTCTTCGTGGCCGTTGCTGGACAGGTGACTGCCTCAGGCCAAGACAAAGCGTCCGTTGATTGGCCCGGATGGCGAGGGCCACAGCGCACAGGCATCGCCCTGGAATCCGGGTGGAAGCCATCTTGGCCAGACGCTCCCAAGATCTTGTGGAGAGCCTCTGTGGGAAAGGGATTCTCCTCCCTGGCCGTCAGCAAGGACCGGGTCTTCACGATGGGCAACGTGGAGGACGTCGACAGCGTTTTCTGCCTCGATGCGGAGTCGGGGGAAGTCCTCTGGAGGCATTCTTACCCTTGTCCGTTGACGCCGTTGTCTTACGAAGGGGGTCCAAGCGCTACGCCGACAGTGGACGACGAGCGGGTCTATACGCTGAGCAAGTCGGGAGACCTTTTCTGCCTTGATGCTGGAACGGGTAAGGTTCTATGGTCAAAGAAGTTCGACCCGGCTCCTCGTAAGGAAGGTGATTACCAGGTGGACTGGGGCTATTCCGCATCACCGCTGATCTTGGACGAGAAACTCATCCTGAGTGTCGGTTGGGCGGGTATGGCCTTGAACAAAGTCGATGGCACGCCAATCTGGGACAACGGTCCCGGGCGGCCAGGCTACTCCTCACCCGTACCGTTCATGCAGGGCCAGCGTCAGTACCTGGCGATACTCGTCGCCCGTGGTGTCGTGGCCGTTGAAGCGGAAGGCGGCAAGACCGTTTGGACCATCCCATGGCGCACCAATTGGGACCAGAATGCACCTGACATCGTCACCGCCGATGGAAAACTCTTTATCTCCACAGGGCACGGAGTCGGCTGCGCCCTGTTCGACATCAGCTCCGGCACGCCTGCGGAACTGTGGCGCAACAAGAACATGCGAAATGAGCTGAGCAGCTCGGTTCTGTGGAACGGGTGCCTGTACGGGTTCGACAACAATCAGCTCACGTGCGTGGACTGGCAGACGGGCGAGAGTCACTGGTCTGAACGAGGGCTGGGACGGGGCGCACTCGTGCTGGTCAACGGGTATCTTGTCGTCGTTGGCGACAAAGGCCAGTTCATCGTCGCGCCGGCAACGAGCGACGGCTATCGCCCGCTGGGAGAACCCTGGGCCGTGCTATCGGGGCGATGTTGGACCGCCCCGGCCTTTTCCGGGGGACGGGTGCTCGTTCGCAACTCCGAGGGCGAGGTCGTGTGCATTGACATGCGGGAGTAATATGTGCGGAGCGATGGCGGGCCTGGCCAATGCCGAACGCATGGGTCAACCATGACATAGACCAAGGACATGTCGTAGATACCCAGTTCCACCAGAGTGGCAAGGACCTTGCCCGTCCAGACGCCGAGCACTCTTGATCCGGTCGGCACACTCCTGCGATGCCTCGGGAAATGGTGCGCCAAGGCGGAGGAAATCGCCTGGCAGATGATTTGGCCTCCAATTTGCACTCTTCCGAGCAGGAGGCCGCTCTGCGAACGCTCCCTGAAGCAGCGGGGGGCCCTCTTCGCTCTGAAAGAAACAGCTTCGTTCTGTTCCTGTAAGACATTGTGATTACTAAGGTTATGGCCATACGGATGTCTCTTGTTCAACGAGGTTTCGGCGGACTGTGGGACTCGTACCGCCTCCACTTTTGATTCCTCTGCCGTGAAAAATCACGGATTCTCCCATGATATCTAACGGATTACCCATGAATATACACAGGGAGAATCTTTCGCCGTACTTTGCCCCTTTCTTGATGGGAGTATGGCGCGAGGCATGCCGGCACATTGAGATTGGCGAATCAACGGCCACAATCAGCCAAATTTTGTCGGAGCGCATGCCGGTTCAGCGGTGTATCGTGCGCAGGATCGATACGGCACGCTGCTCCCTGGAGACGGTGGCGGTATCCCCAGCAAGTTCTGCTTTCGCAGCCCGCACGGTCTGCTGCAAAACGCAACTGCAGCAGGTTCGGGAATGGGGTCAGTCGGGAAGAGTTCTGCAGCGCAATAATGGCCAGTCGACGGACGAGGCTTGGGACATCCTCGTGCCGCCCGGCATCGAAGGCGATGTGCTGGCCGGGCCGCTGGCGGGTCCCGACGGGCCCTGCGGTGTGTTGTTGCTCGTCGCTGAGGAGGGACAGGTCTTCGAGGAATGCCACAACTCGATGGTGCAGGCATTGCTGGAACCGTTTTCGGCGGCGTTGGAAAACGATCACCGGCTCCGCGAGATGGCCGTCATGCAATCGGCCGCGGAAGCCGACAAACGTTCCTTGCTGACCCGCCTGGGCCGGAAAGAAATGGCCGACACGGTTGTGGGCGCTGACTCCGGTCTTCGCGCGGTAATCGAGCGAGTGACACTTGTGGCCACGTCGGACGTTCCGGTGCTTGTGCTGGGCGAGACGGGTACGGGCAAGGAGTTGATCGCCCGCATGATTCACACCCGATCGTCTCGTGCCGGCGGGCCGTTCCTGAGAATCAATTGCGGTGCAATCCCGTTGGAATTGATCGATTCGCAGCTCTTTGGACATGAACGGGGCGCCTTCACGGGTGCCCTGGAGACTCGCCAGGGCTGGTTCGAGCGAGCGGACGGCGGAACGCTTCTCCTGGACGAGATCGGGGAGTTGCCTTTGGAGGCCCAAGTGCGTCTGCTTCGCATCCTTCAGGACGGATGGCTGGAGCGGGTGGGAGGCCAGAATCCGATCCACGTCGACGTGCGTATCGTGGCAGCCACGCACCGTGATCTGGCGGCGATGGTCCGGGAGGGGAAGTTCCGGGAAGACCTTTGGTATCGTCTGGCGGTTTTCCCAATTTTCCTGCCGCCGCTTCGCGACCGGGTTGGAGACATCCCCGAACTGGCTCGGCATCTTGCCGAGCGGGCAGCCGCCCGTTTGGTCTTGCCCTTCTCGATGCCGTCACCGGAAGACATCCAACTGCTGAGCGCCTATCCTTGGCCGGGGAATATTCGTGAGTTGGCAGCCGTCATCGACCGCGCCGCCATCCTGGGTAATGGAAAGCGGCTGGAAGTGGCCACGGCTCTTGGTGTCAGCGGCGGCCGAGGTGACGCCTCGCCTGGGGGCATTCCTCCAATGGCCTCCCGCTCCAACGCCAGGACAGAGATCGTGTCGCTTGCCGAAGCCAACAAGCGCCACATTGAAGCGGCGCTGGCAGCCACTCGCGGCCGGATCGAGGGTCAGCGAGGCGCGGCAGCTCTCCTGAAGATCAACCCGCACACCCTCCGGGCGAGAATGCGGAAGCTCGGAGTCGACTGGGCACACTTCCGGGAGGACTCAGATGTCGAAGATTCGATCAGGCCATGAAGATTGCGGGGAGGTCTTGATGCCGATAGTCGCCGGGGGCCGAGCCCGTGTATCGTTTGAAGGCCGAGCTGAAGGCCGAAACAGAGTCGTAGCCAACTCTCGACGACACCTCCTTCAGGCCGAGGGAGGGATCCTGGAGCAGGCGGGATGCGGTTCGCATCCGATGCTCGCGGAGGTACTGCACGGGGGGCATGCCCAGGACCTTTGTGAAAACGGCGGAGAAGGCAGACCGCGACATGTTAGCCCGCTGGGCCAGCGATGCCACGGTCCAATGCTCTTCCGGCTGGCGGTGGATGAGGGCCAGTGCGGGTCCCAGGTCGCGGTGCAAGAGCCCCTGGAGGGACTCGCAGTTCGCTCCGTCTGATTCTGCCAGATACACGCGGGCTGCCTGGACCAGCAGCACCTGCGCCAAATGGGAGAGGATCGCGCGGGCGCCGGGACGGCCGGCTGAGACCTCCCGCTCGATCGCGTAGAGAATCACACCGAACTCCGACACGTGGTCATGGGTGCTGCGTGCCAAGTGGAGAACCGGTGGCAGAGCGGAATAAAGGGGATGAATTCCGTGACCGTTGAATTCCAGAATTCCACCGGTCAGTCCAGTCTGCTCGCCCCCACCTCCGCAGGTAATGATGGTACAGCCGGCGTTCTCCGGTCGGTGCACCAGTTCTTCGATTGCAACGGCGCCGTTTTCCAGTTGATTTGACAATCGGTATTCGCACGCCGGCGAGAGGGCGACGAAATCGCCTGGTGCGATTGGCACAGCCTCTGTCGTCCCACGGCCAGTCAGCCAGCATTCACTGCCGGTCAGGACACCGAAAAGGGCGGCATTCTGCGGCACCGACAGCCCCCATGGCGCGGTCAATGCCAGGTTCCCTGCAAAAGTAACCGGTAACGGAAACGTTGCAAGGAGTTCCGTCAGTGGATCGATTTCTGCACGTTCTCTTGGGCTCATGCTCTTCATGGGACGAGAAGAACCGGAATGTGTCACACCCCGCTGAGACAAGAACGGGTTTTCTCCATTTCCATCCACCGATGTGTGACAATTCTCCTTCGCACTCGTCCCGGAGAGGTTATGGAGAGACCACTTTGTGGCCAAGTCATGACAGCGAAACCATTTAGAGCCGCCCTAACAACCGCCGATTGTGCCCATCCATGCCCGTGGGAGACTCTTGCGTTTTGTCTGGGCTTCTCAGAGCCGCCCTAACAACCGCCGATTGTGCCAATCCATGCCCGTGCGAAACCCTTGCGTTTTGTCAGGGCTTCTCAGGGCCGCCAACGAAATCGCCCTTTCTTCACACCCCAAGTGCGGGTTGAATGCGTCCTCAAGCCATTCAACCCGCGTCCACGGCCGCTCTGGCCGTCCCCAGCCGCACGGTTCCCCAAGCCGTGCGGCTTCTTTTTACCATGGGCATAAATGCCCTTGCGTGATTCCAAGAATTGCAGCCATCCTGCTCCGCCGTGATCCCACAGCCAAAGGGGCGACGGACTTCCTTCGGGAATCACGCAAGGCCACTGACAGCCGCCAACAGCCATCGCCCGGCGCGAGCGAAAAGCGGACCAGGTTCCCCGGCCGCCTGGTGGCAAGGCTTCGATCGCCTGCCGACCTTTCCGGCAACTCGACCCACGCTGAAGTTTGCTGCTTTGTTCGTGGAGCTCCGTCTGTGCCCCCATGACTGCAATCGTCCGGTTTTCGTGCGAGGGCGTCCTCGCCCTCCTGGTGATACAAGCGGTGGGAACGGAGCAATCCCAATTGTCGTCACACCGCAGGGAGTCGCTGCTCCAGGATTGTCTCGACCGACACGATTCCTGTTACAATGGCAGGCGCGATCAAGTAAAATAGTGTATAGGCTCGCAGCGCTGCGGCAAGCTCAGCGCCCACGGGCCGCCTCTCTTCACGAAGTGCCTTTTCACGCGGAACAACTCATGGCCAGCAGTGCGATATCGCAGCGGAGCGAAGCGGCCGAGCCTTGTGCCGAAAGGTTGCTCAATGGAGCACGGCAAGGCGACGCCGGTGTGTTGGGTGATTTGCTTCAACTCTACCGAAATTACCTCACCATCCTGGCTTCCACCCAGCTTGACCGGCGTCTGCGGCGTCGCATGAATCCCTCAGACCTGGTTCAGGAGACCATGCTCGCGGCCCATCGCGACTTCGAGCAGTTTCGCGGCGATACGGAACGCGAGTTCTTGGGTTGGCTCCGCCAGATCCTGATCAATTGCCTGCACCATGCGGTCGACACTCACGTCAAGGCCAAGATGCGCGACGTTCGGCGGGAGATATCCATCGAACAGGCCAACACGGCACTGGATCGCACGGCAGTGAACCTCGTCCAGGTGCTTGCCGACCATGGCCCGTCACCTAGTGCCCCGGTCCGGCAACGCGAGCGGGTGGTGGCCCTGGCCGACCAGTTGGCCAAGCTGCGACCTCAATATCGAGACGTGATCATCCTCCGCAACCTTCAAGGCCTTTCTTTCGAGGAGATTGCCGCCCGGATGGACCGCAACACCGGCGCTGTCAGGATGTTGTGGCTGCGGGCGATCGAGAAGTTCAAGCAGGTTTGTCGTCCCATCGACTGAAGATCCATTTCTGGGAGCCGCGAACAAGACCACCGTTCTTATGCATCCATGCCCGTGGGAGATTTCTGCATTCTGTGAGGGCTTCTCAGACTGCAGTTTCCGATGTTTGTTTTCGTCGATTTGGCACCTGGTCGAGCACTGAAGAATGCACGCGTCCGATATTTCTGATGCAAGCATGGAATCGTCGATCCTAGGCCGGTTGACCGTTGATCAACGGCAGCGGCTTACCGGAGTACTCGACGAGTACCTCTCGGCCCTCGAGGCCGGTGTGCCGACCTCGCGCGAGGAGTTGTTCTGCAAGGCCCCGGACCTGGCTGAACCGCTCGGTGCCTACCTCGACAGCCTCGACGAATTGCACGATGCGGCTGCGGGATTCGCCGGCGGCACGGAACGCTCCTCGCCGGAGCCGAGGTCCTGCAGCAACGACGAGAAGCGGCTGGGAGACTTTCGACTTCTACGAGAGATCGGCCGCGGCGGAATGGGCGTCGTCTACGAAGCCGAGCAGATCTCGCTCGGCCGCCGGGTCGCCCTGAAGGTGCTCCCCTTTGCAGCCGTACTCGACTCCAAACAGATTGCACGTTTCAAGAACGAAGCCCAGGCCGCCGCACAGCTCGACCATCCCAATATCGTTTCCGTCTACGCCGTCGGATCCGACCGCGGGGTTCACTACTTTGCGATGCAGCTTATCGACGGGCAGCCGCTCGATCTCGCCATCGAAGAACTCCGCAAGCTTTCCTCCCCTCGCCGCGGCACAACCGGTGATGATCCGGAGCCCGATGCCGCTTCTCCCGACACAGTGGCCACCTCGGCCGACACCGTGACCGAAGGGGAGGACTCCGCAGACGCTGCCGCGCCTGCCGCTGCCTCGTTCCTGACCCGGATCTCGACCGACAAGGGCCGCTACTTCCGCACTGTGATGCGATTGGGTATCCAGGCTGCGGAAGCTCTGCAGGCCGCCCACGAGTTTGGAGTTATCCATCGCGACGTCAAGCCCTCGAACCTGCTGCTCGACGGAGAGGGCAAGCTCTGGGTCACCGACTTCGGGCTGGCCCGTTGCCAGACCGAGAAGACGTTGACGCGGACCGGCGACCTGGTCGGGACCATGCGTTACATGAGCCCGGAACAGACCCAAGGGCAATCGGCGCTGGTCGATCAGCGCACCGACATATACTCCCTCGGCGCAACGCTCTACGAGCTGCTGACCCTGGAACCGGCCTTCCCGGGGGGTGACGGGCCGGACCTCTTGCGGCGGCTGGTCGAACAGGATCCCCGACCGCTCAAGTCGCTCCAGCCCAAGATTCCCGCCGACCTGCAGACCGTTGTCCACAAGGCCATGGCCCGGCGGCGCGAGGATCGGTATCCGACCGCCCGGGATTTGGCCGACGACCTGCGCCGCGTTCTCGAGGGTAAGCCGACCATCGCCAAGCCCCCGACGATTGCCGACCGGCTCGGCAAATGGACCCGGCGCCATCAGCGACTCGTGATCGCCGCCGCTTGTATCTCCCTCTTCGCCGCCCTCGGGCTGGCCACGAGCACGGTGCTCATTGCCCAGGCATGGGTCAGCGCCGACAAGAGCGCTCAGGACGCCGAGGACCGGCTTCGAAACGCCCTGGACATACTTGAACAATTCGGAGTCACAATCAACGAAGAGCTTGCCGAAGTCCCCGGTGCCGGAGACGTTCGAAAAGACCTGCTGTCGATCGCTCTGGACTACTACGGGAAGTTCGTCGAAGAAGTCAAGTACGATCCCTCCCTGCAAGCGGATCTCGCCCTGACCTACAACAAGATCGGAACGCTCAACGAAGTACTCGGGTCAACGGAGGAAGCAATCGCCGCACATGAGAATGCCCTCCGCCTGTTCACGAAACTCGCTGCCGACACACCGGGAGAAATCAACTACCGGAGCAGTCTGGCACTCTGCCACAACAACCTCGCCCTGGCTCTGGCCAGCACCGGACAGACCGACCGGGCCCGCCGGGAGTACGAAGAAGCCATTCGCCTCCAGACCGAACTGGCCGGCCAGCCCGACTGCGGCGAACAGTTCCTTGGCGACCTGGCCGCGTCGTACAACAACCTGGGGCGACTGCAGAACGAGACCGGTCATGCGACCGAGGCCGAGTCCTCGCTCCTGGAAGCGATCCGACTTCAGCAGCGTCTGCTCGACAAAAAACCGGAAGATGCCGAGTGTCTTACCGATCTGGCCGCGTCCTACAACAATCTGGCGGGTGTCTACGAGGCGGCGCAACCCAACCAGGCCGCCGAACTCTACGAGAAAGCCCTGCTCATCCAGAAGAAGGTCGTCAATGTTCAGCCGGAGAAGCTCAAGTACGAGCGAGAGCTGGCACTGACCTACAACAATCTGGGCGCCCAGCAGTCGCGAGGCGGGCGGGTGACGGAGGCTGCCGAGTCGTATCGCCGGGCCATCGAAATCCAGAACGAACTGGTCCGCAGCGCGCCGGCACAGAACTCCTATCGCCGCGACCTGGCTTTGAGTTTCAATAATCTCGGTTATGCACAACGCAAACTTCGCCAGTTGGCCGGCGCCGAACGCTCCTTCGCCCAGGCGCTGGAACTCCAGGAACTACTGGTTCGCGACAATCCAGGCGATATCGAACTCTGCAGTAGTCTGGGGGGGATTTATAACAACCGCGGAATCGTTCTCGAAGACCTTCACAGAGCGAGCGAGGCCGGCGAGTGTTACCGAAAAGCGGTGGCTTGCCAGCAGATCGCCTACTCCCACGCCCGGCATGTGACCCGATATCGCGACTACCTGAGCAAGATCTACTGCAATTACGGCCGCGTGCTGCGGGAATTGGGACAGGCCGATAAAGCGGTTCAGGTCGCCCTCGCAAGAAAGGAACTCTGGCCCAACGAGCCCGATCGCCTTTTCTCCGTGGCGGAAGAACTCGCCCAGGCAGGCGCCCTGCTGAGTGAAACAAACCAGTCGGAATTGTCGTTGGAGAAGTGTCAGACCCTGGCCCTCGAAACGTTGCAGCAAGCCGTGAAGGCCGGATTCCGATTGCCTCCAGATCTGCAGAAGAGAGACTCCTTTGCGGCACTCCGAGATCGCCGTGAGTTTGCCGAATTGATCCAGAACTAAGTGACGGTATGGGACAGCTCGTGGGGATTCCCCACACACATCGGTGTGTGAAGTCGGCAATTCAGCCATCGGCTCCGATGAGAACCAGAACGCAGAAACATGCTTGAACATTCACTGAAAACGACCGTGCGAGCGAAGGCCGAACGGCCCGCCGGGCCTCGCCGCCTGCAGA
>CAYSCH010000291.1:0-12228 GCA_964429355.1 uncultured Planctomycetaceae bacterium
CCGGCCCCAAGCCAAGGGCTCGGGGTGCAGAGAGCAACCGGTCGATTCGTTTACCGGCCCTAATAAGCCCTCACAAAATGTACGGGTTTACCACGGGCATGAATGTGCACAGCCGGTGGTTTTGTTAACGGCTCTAAGACCGGGGGGGTGATACTCCGGGTGCAACTGCGAACATTAACCTTGGCCTGGAAAATTCACTCCGTTTCAAGAGTGGGAGAGAACCGATGAGAAGTCGCTTGTTCGGTCGGCCGAGAGTTGCGATCACTTTCGCCTTTGTGGCCGTGGCGTTATCGGCGCTGCCAGCGTTGGCTTTCAACGATACAGGACATCGTATCGTGGCCCTTGTGGCGTACCGCCAACTGGATCGGGAGACTCGCGAGAGCGTCGTTGAGATCCTGAAGAAGCATGAACGATTCGAGGAAGACTTCCTCAACAAGATGCCCGACGACGTCAGAGAAGCCAGCCAGGCGGTCCAGAACACTTGGATCTTCCTTCAGGCTGCCACGTGGCCCGACATTGCCAGGGGCTTTCGCGGCGACGATAAGAGCCGATTTCATCACCCGACTTGGCATTATGTGAACGAGCCGCTCTTCCTCTCGGACGAAGACCAGGCGGCAATCGGCCAGGTCCCGGTGAACCTTGATCGCCAGTGGACGCCAGGGATGGCGGCCGACGACATGAACATGATTCAGGCGCTGAAGAAGTGCACGGCCGACCTGTCGAATGCCGAGACATCGGACGCCGATAAGGCCGTCGCGCTCTGCTGGCTGTTTCACTGCGTTGGCGATCTGCACCAGCCCATGCATGCGTCCGCGTTGTTTACCCAGCAGCGGTTCCCCAACGGAGATCGCGGCGGCAATTCTATCCGGCTCGTTAAGGGCAAGAACCTCCACTCTCTCTGGGACGGATTACTGGGCGGGACGAATCGACTACGAACGATTCAGAACAAGGTCGTAACGTACCTGCAGGATGCCGACCTGGAAGCTGCAGGGCAGTTGGCGGCGGAATCGCTGGGGTTCGAGACCTGGCTCGACGAGAGCCACGAACTGGCGGAAGCGAGCGCCTACCACACGATCATTCTTGAAGCCGTTGCAGACGCCGAGAGCGACACGAACGAGGATCTGGAAAAGATCCAGTTGCCCGACGAGTACTACTCCCACGCCGGCGACGCGGCGAAGAAGCGAGTAGTCGAGGCTGGTTTCAGGCTGGCGGCTGTGCTGAAGGGCTTCGAGTGGTAGCGGATAGGCGAAAGTCGCCCGCATTCATTGCCCCACGCTGAGTGTCGGCGATCTCCCAGAGGGTCTTACATGTTCCGCAAGTCTCAAAAATGCGGACCGGCCTCGCCCGTTCTCTGAACACCGAACACTGAAAACTCCCCAGACTTCGCGGCAAGTCAGCAGGATAAGCCCTGCATGGTGGGCATGCTGTTCATGCCAGCCATCCTTGATCGAGCGGTACTGGGTGAGCCTGCGCGGCTATCTTCAGGGCGACTGCCCGCCTGGGAATTGCGCAAGGCCATTCAGAGGGTCCATTGCACGCCCGCCAGCGCACACCAGCCGTTCCTCGGGCGACCGGCCTGAGCGAGATACCCACCGTCCTCAACAAGCCCGCACAGATAGAACTGAAAATGGGGCGTTGCGGCATAGGCACCTTTGGCAATGCCGCGGCGATGGGTCACGTCGTGCTCGGGAATCCCCAGTTGTTGCGGGTAATACTCGCCGTAATTGCACGAGATCGTGAAAGGCTCGAGGTCGTACATCAGGTCGAGGTAATAGCCGAACCCGGTGACCGGGATGTCGAGCCGGTAGTTCTGATCCCGGTAGTAGATGTTGCGTCCCCAGGTGATGTCCAGCGGATCGAAACCCGGACGTCGAAAGCCGTACTCGTCGTAGATTGCCTCTCCCGAGAGGGTGAACGAGCCCAGTCGCACCATGGAGTCGACGCCCAGATGATTATTGAATTGCTTCTGGCCTTCGGAACCGATTCCGTCCTGGACTTTCACGGAGAAGCCACATGCCCAGGAATCCCTGCCGGCTCCCAAGCGGCTCACGAGCGCCTTGCTGCTGTTCGGGTCCTGGTCTTCGCTGCCGTTGGTGATCGCCACGTCGGTGACAAACCATTGGCGTTCGTAGCGGAGCTTGGCTCCGGTTTCCCGCCACAAGATGCATTCGGTGCGGATAAAGGGGGCGTCTAACCGGGAATTCGTGTACAGCGGAAAATAGGTTCGCCCAAACGGTGTCTCAAACTTTCCGATCGAAAACGTCAGATCGTGTCGCTGGGCCGACAAATGGAGCTGCGAGATTTCGAAGGGGGATACCTCGAAATTCCCGCGATAGGAGGCGCGTTCGGCCGTATCCACCAGAATGTTCCGGTCAAATGGCTGGTTCAGGTAGAACTCGCCATCCACCGACGTTTTCCAGTCACCAAAGGTTTGTTCCACTCGCGGGGCAATGGCAGCCTCGGCGCCGAAGGTTTCCTCCACGCCGCTCCATTGGATTCGCTGGTCGTTGACGTAGTATCCGCGCAGGCATGCGTCGAATTGCCATTCTATGTCCGCCCATAGCGACCTGCCGTTCGGTTCGGTCCAGTCTGCCGGGATCACCTGCTCACTGCTCTCCGGCGCCGCCGAGATATCGGGAAGGGAAATTTCCTGCGTAGTTGCGCTGGCGAGCTCTCGAGAAGTATCCGGAAAAGGGACGAATTCCGCCGCTCCCAACTCAACCAGCCAACAGGCGGAGAAAGCCTGCACCAGGGTCAGAGCGAGCGCGCGAATCGGAAGCTTTCTCACATACATCATGTGGATCGACACCGTCCCTTCCCACGGGCATGGATGTTGCAGTCTGTATCGACTGTGCCGATCAAACCGATTCAGTTGCCTCTGCGGGGGCATCAATCTTTACCCAACCAGAACACTCCCGCGGGCCTCTAGTATGTTTGAGGGGTATCCTCGACAGAAAAGGGCCTCCTCGGTCACAGGGGAGCTATCGTTCGGATCGTCTCGGATTGTGTCGTCTTCAAAGTCATTCCCCTCTGTGTGGGGGTTCGTGCTGAGATAGCGACTGACATTTGTGTTCTCTTGGGAAATTGCTAGATTACCCCGGTTGCCAGTCGAGTGGCCGCACCAACGGCGTTTCTATCCCGGAGAGACGAGCACATCTCCGGGCGGGCAATTGGTCGCCCCTTGATCGGATTGCCTCCGAAGATTCCCGTCGACAAGGATGTCGCCATGGTTGAGCAGATGGCCCTTCGCCCTTCACTTCGGCTGCTGATTCCCGCTGCTGCGCTGATCGCAGTCGCAGTCTTCATCTGCCCGCTGGGCCTCGGTGTGCCACTCGTCGATCCCGACGAGGGCCTTCACGCCGCAATTGCCCAGGAGATGGTCGAACGTGGCGATTGGATCACGCCGCGATTCCAGGGAGAGGCGTTTCTCGACAAGCCGATCCTGTTCACGTGGGCCCAGGCCTTGTCGCTGAAGACGTTTGGCATGAATGCGGGCGCCGCTCGCCTGCCCGGCCTTCTGTTTGGATTGGCCGCCATGATTTCCACGGGCATAGTCGGATGGAGGCTCTACAATCCAGCGGCCGGTTGGATCGCCGCAATGCTCTATGGCACGATGGTCCTCCCGGCTATCTTGGCGCAGCTCCCCGTCCACGACGTGGCGCTGATTCCCTTGGTTTCGTTGGGAATTCTCCTTTTCTGGGAAGCCGACCGGGCCACCGGCTTTCGCCAGAAGGCGGCGCTGACCGTGGCGATCGGTGTGCTGCTCGGGATCAGTTGTTTGACGAAAGGCCTCGTGGGCGTGGGCCTGGTAGGAACCGTTTATGGCAGTTACCTGCTCGTCACGCGGCGATTGACGATCGAGGCCTGCATTCGCGGTGGAGCCGCTCTCGCGATCGCTGCGCTCGTGGCCCTGCCGTGGTACCTGGCCATGGAAGGCCGGCTGCCCGGCTATCTTCACTACTACTTCGTCCAACGCCACTTGCTTGGCCTTGCAACCGACACGCAGAGGCATGCCGGCAAGCCGATCTGGTATTACCTTCCGATTCTGGTGGGCGGAGCCATGCCGTGGGGTGTGTACCTTGCTGTCGCTGTCCGCGACTGGTGGGCGCAACGCAGGTCGACCGAACAGCGCCGGCCCAACGGCGGAACCGTGCTGCTCTGGTGCTGGTTGATTGCATGTACGACTCTGTTGTCGCTTGCCGGCTCGAAACTGGTAACGTACATCTGGCCCGTACTTCCAGCGATCGCAGTCCTTGCGGCCTCCGTCTGGGCGCGCCTGCTGAACGGTTCCCTTTCAGAGGTGGGCCGGCGATGGTTTGGCAGCAACTTTGCCTCCGCGGGCTGGATGGGACCTTTGCTCCTGCCGACGGCCCTGGTCGTTCTTCATTTTGTTGTAGACTTGCCCGTGCCCTGGTATGTGGGTGTGCTGGCCGTGCTGGTTGGTTTCTCGGCATGGATCCCGTCGTGGCTCTGGCTGAAAGGCCGTTACGAACAGGCCCTGCCCATCGGCACCCTCATCCCGGCGGCACACATGCTCTTCTTGATGGCCTTCGTTGCCCCCCATATGTGCGAGCAGTTCACCGCCCGGGACCTGGCCGAATACCTGAATCGCCGAGGATCGATCCCCGCGCAAATGGTACTCGTGGAAGAACGCATCGGCTCGGTGATCTTCTACCTCGATCCGGACGTGCGCAGGCAAGTTCGCAGGGGGCAAATTCGCGGCGAGCGTGCCTGCGAAATTGAACGACTGGAAGATCTCAAGCCTGACGCGGTCTGCGCCCTGGCAGAATCCCGAGTCCAGGACGCCCGCGAGTATCTTGATCTGGAGCGGGGAACCTGGACCTCGGCAGGCCGGTTCAGGCTGTACAGCGGCAGGGCATTTCAGAATGCAAGTGCTTCTGGTTCGCAGCGCGGCCGGGTCAACGAAGTTGCTTCCTCAGGCCGCCCGTTTCTGCGGTGAAGTCTGCGCCTGGTCACCGGCTGCGATCATGCCCTTGGCTTCGTAGCGATCGAACCAGGCGGCCATGCGGCCACTGTAAAGCGTGGCGGTTGCCACAACCAAACCAATTGCTGCACCGCAGAAGGTGTCGGTGAGAAAGTGGGCACCGCTGGTCACTCGCTGCGCGGCGACCAGTGCCGCCATCGCAAAAAAGAACGCTCGAGCCCGCGGATACTGCCATGCGAGCGCAGCCGCAAGGCCTACCGCCGTGGCCGTATGGGCCGACGGAAAACTCTGGCCGCTGCTCTCGGCACCAAGAAAGGGAAACACTCGGACAAACGTATCCCAGACCGTCCCCTCAAAGGCAAAGGCATGGGGACGTGTTCGTTCAACAACCAGTTTGACCACATCGGCGGCCAGGCCGGCCCCAAATGCCGTGGCCAGAATGCGGAAGGCCCTGCGGCGTCGAGTCCAATCCAGGGCAAGCACCGCCAGCACGATGTAGATCACACCGTTTCCATTGCCAAACGGCTCCACCGCTTCCAGCAGCTCGCGAAAGAAGCCGGGGCATCCACCTTGGACGGCCCACTGTCCCACCACAAGGTCAAGCGGCAACATCGCCAGTGCCGCCAGAAGGAGGACCACAGGAACCAGCCGCGCCCTGCTCGGCCAACAATGCGAAAATCGCCCAAGCTGCCGTAGAGTCAATTTGCTCGCGTTCATCGGCAGAGTCACTCCCGCGCTTCGGCACGAAACAACCCCGTTTACTCAATTTGTCCCGCTCCGTGTTCGGCGGGCCTGTCTAGACCGGGGTAAATGGAAAGTGGCATTGGCCAGGTTCAACAGATTCCGTAGACTCCCGTCCCCTCGTCCCGCTGGATCTGCAGCAAGCGGCGGGACCCGCACTAGCTATCGGTGTGCAACCTATCCGGCTTGACAAAAAACAACGTAAAGGGTGGTTATTATCCTCCCGTCGCACGCCCTGATCCCGTGGGAGAAGTGGAAAATGCGGCAGCAGATTGCCCATCAACTGTTGGTGGCCGCCGTGGCGGCAGCCTTGGCCTTCACGACCCTGGGTGCAGCAGACCTATGGGATGAAGACGAGCCGATCTACGCCCAATGTGCATGGGAAATGCTCCAACGGGGAGATTGGGTCGTGCCGTATTTCAACGGCGAGATGTTTCCGGACAAACCGCCGCTGATGTTCTGGATGATGATCAGTGGGATGGAAGTCTTCGGCAGGACCGAACTGGCCGTTCGATTCTGGTCGGCCCTCCTGGCCGTGGGAACGGCACTCGTCACCTACCACATCGGTCGCCTCCTGTTCGACCCCAAAACCGGACTCTGGGCCGGATTGATCGTCTGCTCCTCGTTGATCTTCACGATCTCGGCCAGGGCGGCCACGGTAGATTCGGCGCTGACCTTCCTGACTGCACTGGGATTCCTGATCTTCGTGGCGTCGGGTATCGGCAGGAATCCGGAGCGAGAGGAGGGGACCGTCGTCGACGCCACGTTGTCGCCTTCATGGTACGCCCCCAAGGCGTGGTTCGCCCATTTTGGGGTCTGGACATGCATGTCGCTGGCCGTGCTCGCGAAAGGTCCGATTGGATTGCTTCTGCCGATGGCGTCGATCGGCCTGTTCTTGATGATCATGAACTACCGCCGCCAGGCGTTTCTGCGCGGCGAGCCGAAGAACAAATCGATGTGGTACTCGCGATTCCTGGCAGTCGTGGGAACATGGAGCCCCGTCAACTTCCTTCGCTCGCTCTGGCAGCTCCGCCCGATCACCGGCCTGGTGGTCGTGGCGTTGATCGCCGTACCCTGGTTCATCTGGGTGGGGATGAGGAACGAGCTCTGGCTCGAACAGTTCCTCGCCAAGTTCAATCTGCGGCCGTTCAGCGAGCCAATCCTCGGGCACAGCGGTCCAATCTGGTACCACATCCCAGGAATCCTGATTGGGTTCTTCCCCTGGTCCATTTTTGCGGTTCCGTTCCTGATCAACTGGTACGAGGGAGTGAAGCGAAACGATCGCCAGCGCGCTGGCTACATTCTGGTGGCATGCTGGTTCGGTGTGAACTTCGTGTTCTGGTCGGTCTGCAAGACCAAGCTCCCCCACTACCCGTTGCCCGCCTACCCGGCGATCGCTCTGGCGACGGCCGCTTTTGTGGTGAACTGGATGACGGAGCCAGAACGCTGGTCACGGGGCTGGTTCTATCCCGCTTTCGGGATCAGTATTGTTGTGGGCGTGGGAATGTCCGTGGGGCTGCCTGTGGCGGCCATGCTCGTCGCTCCGGGTGAGGAAATCATCGGCATCGTCGGGCTGATCCTGATCGCCGGTGCGGGACTGGCGCTGTGGTTATATCAGCACGGCAAGTACCAGCAGGTCATGCCCGCGTATGCCCTAACCGCGGTGGTCTTTCTGATGGCGGTCTTCAGTTTCGCCGCCCTTCGCATCGATCGGCATCAATTCGCCAAAGACCTTGTTACGACCCTGCATGCCGAGGCATGCGCGACGCCCGACCTGATCGGTTACCGCTATGCCGAGAAGAGTCTTGTCTACTATGCAGAGAGTCCCATCCCGCGATGCAAAGATGTCGAACAAGTGCGACGGATTGCTGCCGACCGACCTGCCCCCTTCATCGTCACGCTTGACACGCATGTCAACGACCTGAAACATGGGTACGGCACACAGCTTCGTGAAGTCGGACGCTGGCCTCGGTTCCTCCAAGGGGAAGAAGTCGTTGTCCTGCAGCCCCTCTCCGACTCGCCCGCGACGCAGACTGCGGGTAGAATGACGGCAGCCAGCCGCCGGGAACCAACCGGTAGCCGACCTGCCCGCGGAAAAGGGGCAGGTATTGGCTGGACTGGCAGCAAAACTCGCCAGAGGCTTGCCGTTTCTCGAACGTCTTTCAGAATCTCGACGACCAACGAGTAACCAGACTTCCGCCGTCGGCTGACCTTTCCAGCCTGGCTGAAGTGTTTCGGGGTCGCAGCCACAGGTAGACCCCCAATTGGGCACATCCGTGCCCGCGAGAGGTTCCTGCGTTTTGTTCGGGCTTCTCAGCGCCGCTCACAGAAGCAGCGATTACGCACACCTTGCCGCGAGGGGGGGTGTCGCGTTTTGTCAGTGCGTCTTAGAATCTTCTTTCACCACCGGGACAGCCGTCATGCCTGAAGAACAGCTTCGATCCCAGCTCTACGACTCCTTTAAGAATCGAGCGGTCCTCTACTACTTGATCTTCTCGGAACTCCGCGACGAGGTAGGGGCGGAACGAGCTGAAGAGATCATGAAACGGGCGATTTATCGGCGGGGCGTACAGAAGGGCGGGAAATACGCGTCGTTTGCCCCTGGGGATATGGAGGGCCTGAAAGAAGCCTTCATCGGCGGCATTCCCGACGACGGGGCGATGTTCAAGCCCGAGGTGTTGCGATGCGACGCCGACGGACTCGATATCAAGTTCCACGGCTGCCCCCTTCGCGACGCCTGGATGGAAATGGGCCTTCCGGGGGACGAGATTGCCACGATCTGTCGCATCGCCGCTCGGATCGACAACGGCACCTTTGAAGGCGCCGGTTTTGAGTTCTCCGCCGATACCTGGCAACCCGGCGGCGAAGGTTGCTGCCACCTTCACATCCGGCCGGGAAAGTAAGAAGGGTATTCATCTCTGCAAGGACTATCATGGCGTCGAAGAAGGTTCTGATTGTTGGCGGCGTTGCTGGCGGTGCCTCGTGTGCAGCTCGGCTTCGGCGTATGGACGAACACGCGGAGATCTTCCTCTATGAGCGAAGCGGATACGTGTCGTTCGCCAACTGTGGACTGCCTTATTACCTCGGCGGCGTGATTACCAGCCGCCAGCAGTTACTCGTGGCCTCGCCGGAGCGATTCCGCGATCTGTTCAACGTCGAGGTGCGCGTGCATCGTGAGGTCGTGAGCATCGATCGCACCGCCCGGACGGTCGTGGTACACAATCTTCAGTCCGGCCAGCGGAGCGTCGAATCGTACGATGTGCTCGTGCTGGCTCCCGGGGCCGCACCGATCCGGCCGCCGATCGACGGCATCGATCTGCCTGGCGTGTTCTGCCTGCGAAACATGGAAGACACCGACCGGATCTTCGCGTGGCTTGCCGACAAGGAGCCGGAAAAGGCCGTCGTGGTTGGCGCCGGCTACGTGGGGCTCGAGATGGTCGAGAACCTGGCCGCCCGTGGAATCGACGTTACCTTGATAGAAAAGGCCGACCAGGCGATGGGGCCGATGGACCCCGAGATGCTTGCCCCACTCTACGGCCTTCTCGAGCAGAAGAGCGTGGAACTGAAACTGAACTGTGGAGTGGCCAGGATCACGGAAGGCCGCGAAGGCATGCTCCACGTGATCGACGAGTACAGCGGAGTGACCCAGGCCGACCTGGTGATCCTGGCTGTTGGAGTCAAACCCGACGTGGGCCTTGCCCGTCAGGCCGGCCTGGAGATCGGGCAGCTTGGTGGAATTCGCGTCGACGAGCAGATGCGGACGTCGGATCCAAATATTCTGGCCGTGGGCGACGCGATCGAAGTGCGGGATTACGTCACCGGTCAGTGGTCGCTCGTGCCGCTGGCGGGCCCTGCCAATCGTCAGGGGCGAGTGGCTGCCGATGTGATCTGCGGTCGCGACGCCCGGTTCCGCGGCACCCAGGCCACGGCCGTCGTCGGTCTGTTTGGATTGGTCCTGGCTACCACCGGCGCCAATGAAAAGAGACTCAAGGCCAACGGCAGGCCCTACAACAAGGCCTACACATATGCCACGGATCATGCCGGTTACTACCCGGGCGCGTCGCCGATCGCCACGAAACTGCTCTACGAACCGGAAACGGGACGGCTCCTGGGGGCCCAGGCAGTGGGGCACGAGGGGGTGGAGAAGCGAATCGATGTGATTGCCATGGCTCTGCAGAAGGCAGCAACTGTCTATGACTTGGAGGAAGCGGAACTCTGCTACGCGCCCCAGTTCGGCAGCGCCAAGGACGCAGTCAATATCGCGGGTTTTGTCGCAGGCAATGCCCTGCGCGGCGACGTCCGAGTTGTCCATTGGAACGAATGGCAACTTCGCCGCAAGGAGGGTGATCCGCCATTTGTCCTGGATGTCCGTCCGCCCGCTGCCATTTCGGCTATGGGAGAGGTGCCCGATACTGTCAAGATTCCCCTGGGCGAGCTTCGCGCCCGCATGAACGAATTGCCGAAAGATCGCGAGATTTGGGTCCACTGCGGTGTCGGGATGAACTCCTACATCGCCTGTCGGATCCTTTCGCAGCACGGTTTCCAGGCAGCGAACCTGGCAGGTGGTTACACCTGGTTCCGAATGTGCGGATTGTCATAAACCGTTGCGTGGCAGTAAGGCACAGAGATCAAAGGAAGCTGCCCGTGAAAAATGTGTTGTTAACAGGGGCGAGCGGTTTCATCTGAAATCACCTTGTCGTCAGGCTGGTGGATCGTTGCGAGCCTGTGCGAGTATTTGTTCGCGATGCGTTGCGTGGCGAGGAGTTCAAGAACCGCGGTGCGGAGGTGGTCGCGGGTGATGTCTCAGATCGCGATGCCCTGGGGCGAGCTGTCTCTGGGACATCTGTGGTCTACCACCTGGCAGGGATTACCAAAGCGTTCAGCGCCCGCCAGTACTATGACGTGAACTGGCGAGGCGTCGCAAATATGGTTCGAGTCTGCGCCAAACAGGAAACTCCGCCCATTCTCGTCGTTGTATCGTCGCTCGCCGCCGTCGGCCCAGCCAACAACGGCCGGCCTCACGAGGAGGAAGATGAACCATGCCCGATCTCCCTCTACGGCCGCAGTAAACGGGCGGGCGAAAAGGTTGCTGAACGGTTCGCCTCGGACGTTCCCATAACGATTGTGCGTCCCCCGATCGTTTTCGGAGAAGGTGACAAGGGCTGCTTTGAGATGTTCAAGACGGTTGCCCGCTCCGGCGTTCATCCGGTGCCGGGCTACTATCCCAGAAACTACTCGATTATTCACGCGGACGATCTTGTCGAGGCCTTGATCCTCGCCTCCGAGCATGGGCAGCGCCTGCCAGGCCACGGCGAGGAGACACGGCGTGACGGGACCGGCTACTACTTTGCCGCCTGCGATGAGCATCCCACCTATTACAGACTGGGGAGCCTGATCGGAGCGGCCCTCGGTAGGCGTCACACCCTGACGATTCCCTTTCCCACCCCGGTAGTTCGGGCGGTGGGAGCCTTCGGCGAATTGACGGGCCGCCTGCGCGGCCAGCAATCGGTGATGAACTGGGATAAGGCCCGCGAGGCGACGGCCGGTTCGTGGATCTGTTCGGCCCAGAAAGCCAAACAGGAGCTTGGATTCACCCTGCCCTGTTCGCTCGACGATCGCCTTCGGCAAACAGCGCAGTGGTATCGCAGTGTGGGATGGCTGTAGTTCCTTCCAGACACCGTCAAGCGGTAGCAGCACGGATTCAGACCGATCCAGAATCGCGGAGGCTCCGTTACAGACCGCAACAACGGAAACCAGTGTCATCGAGCTTCCAGCAATGTGATTGCGACCATCAGTACGTAGATGGCCAGAACCATCCACCATCCCAGACGCACGATCGGTTGAGTCGGCTTCAGCAGCATCAACACGAGCATACTGGCCAACGCCCCAAGACCCGCCAGCCCGGCCGCATACTCTCGCGGAAAATAGCCCAGGGCTCCCATGAATAGGGCAATCGCTCCTACGAGCAACAACATCTCGCCAACGGAGAACTGAAAGCGAGTTTGCTCCCTCTCCGCCGCGGTAAACACCTCGTTGATGTCCCTCGTAGGGCGAGGCAGCACACGGTCGACGCGATCCGAATCCGGAGGAAGGACAACGTACTCGTCGTCTGCCCGATTTTCGCCGCTCGTCCCGTTTGGCTCGTCGACCATGACTGGCACGCTCAACAGTTCGCCCGAGTCTGCACTGGCGAGAACTCCACCCGAGCAATGAACGGGACCCGGAAACGGAACGTCGTTCGGTGGTACCGTTCCCATCCGGTGGCCGAAACCTGCCTGTCAATCGGTCGCGACGTCAACTTTCGCCCAGTAGGCCGCTTCCCAACTCCAGCCGTTGGGCTGGTTGACCAGTTCGACCGGTATCTTCTTGCCTGCATACGGTGAAAGGTCGACCTCGATGGTTGCCCAGCCGGTCTCAGGGGAGATCGTCTGCTGGAGGACCGGTTCCCCCGCCGCCTTCACGATCAACTGGAAATCACCCCGCTTGTCGCTGGCAACGAGTGCTCGCAGAAAGGTCTTTCCCTGCGGGGGTACTTCGACCTG
>CAYSCH010000292.1:0-12189 GCA_964429355.1 uncultured Planctomycetaceae bacterium
CCGGGATCTGCGGAACGGATGTGCACATCTACAACTGGGACGCCTGGGCGCAGCGGACCGTGCCGGTGCCGATGGTGGTGGGGCATGAATTCGTCGGGAGGATCGTCGAGATCGGGAGCAACGTCAAGGATTTCCAGGTCGACGACATTGTCAGTGGCGAGGGGCACCTGGTGTGTGGCCAGTGCCGCAACTGCCTGGCCGGCCGGCGTCATCTGTGCAAGGACACTCACGGCGTGGGCGTGAACCGGCAAGGGGCCTATGCAGAGTACCTGGCCCTGCCGGTCACGAATGTCTGGCACCACGAACCGGGGATTCCCCGCGACGTGCAGTCGATCTTCGATCCGCTTGGCAATGCGGTCCATACGGCCCTGACCTTTCCGGTTCTCGGGGAAGACGTGCTCATCACGGGTGCCGGCCCGATCGGGATCATGGCGGCGGCGGTCGTAAGGCACGCCGGTGCCCGTTTCGTCGTTGTCAGCGACGTGAACCCGTACCGGCTGGATCTGGCCAAGAAAGTGAAGCCCACGCTCGTGATCGACGCCCGGCGGGAGAGTATTGCCGACGCCCAGAAGAAACTGGGCATGAAGGAGGGGTTTGACGTCGGCCTGGAGATGTCGGGCAATCCGAATGCATTTCGCGACATGCTGTCCAACATGTGCCACGGCGGCAAGATCGCCATGCTGGGGATTCCCGAGAAGGAGATGGAGATCGACTGGACCAAGGTGGTGTTCAACATGCTCACGATCAAGGGAATCTATGGCCGTGAGATGTATGAAACGTGGTACAAGATGACCGTTCTGATCCAGGGCGGGCTTGACATCGAACCGGTGATCACCCACCGCTTTCATTACACCCATTTCGAGCAGGGCTTCGAGGTGATGTGCTCGGGCAAGTCGGGCAAAGTCATCCTGACCTGGAAGGAAGAAACCTGATGTTCGGCGCCATCAAGCAGCATCTGGCCGGCGAGCTCCAGGAGATCCGCACTGCGGGGCTCTTCAAGGGTGAACGGGTTATTACCACTCCGCAGCAAGCCCACGTGGGCGTGCTCCAGCGCGAGGTCCTGAACCTGTGTGCCAACAACTACCTGGGGCTGGCAGACCATCCGGAGATCGTGGCCGCGGCCCAGGAAGCCCTCCAGCGTTGGGGTTATGGGCTGGCTTCCGTGCGATTTATCTGCGGCACCCAGGAAATTCACAAACAGCTCGAGCGGCGGATCGCCGAATTCCTGGGAACCGACGACACGATCCTTTACTCTTCCTGCTTCGATGCCAACGGCGGCCTGTTCGAGACGCTCCTTGGGGCGGAAGATGCCATCATCTCGGATGAACTCAACCATGCCAGCATCATCGACGGTGTGCGGCTCTGCAAGGCTCAGCGTTTCCGCTACAAGAATAGCGACATGGCGGATCTCGAGCAGCAACTCCAGCAGGCAACCCCCGCCAGGTTCCGGGCGATCGTGACCGATGGCGTGTTTTCCATGGACGGCATCATTGCCAACCTGCGAGGGATCTGCGATCTGGCCGATCGCTACGACGCCCTGGTGATCGTGGACGACTCCCACGCTGTCGGCTTCATGGGCCAGACCGGTCGCGGAACGCACGAGTATCACGACGTGATGGGGCGAGTGGACGTGCTCACCGGCACGCTGGGCAAGGCCCTCGGCGGGGCCAGCGGCGGCTACACCAGCGGCCGTCAGGAGATCATCGACATGCTCCGCCAGCGGAGCCGCCCCTACCTGTTTTCCAACACGGTCGCCCCGCCGATCGTGGGTGCTGCCTTGAAAACACTGGAACTCCTCTCCCGGTCGACGGAACTGCGCGACCGGCTGGAGGCGAACACGCGCCTGTTTCGCGACGGTATGGCACGGCGCGGTTTCCAGATCACCCCCGGCGAGCACCCGATTGTGCCCATCATGCTGGGCGACGCGGTGCTGGCAGCCAGGATGGCCGAGGCTCTGCTGGAGCGAGGGATCTATGTGGTGGGATTCTCGTTCCCGGTCGTGCCCAAGGGGAAGGCTCGGATCCGCGTGCAGGTTTCGGCGGCGCATACGACGGAGGATTTGGAGTTTGCGATGGAGGCGTTTTCGGCGGTGAAGGAGGAGTTGGGGGTGTGATGGGCGGTCCGAAGAATGGCAAGGTATCGGCGTGCAATTCGACGAGAGCGACAACGAGAGCCTCTGGAAAAAGGTTGCGGAAGGCACTGTGGCAGACTTCATCCTGGCCGTTCTGCAACACCTACACGAGGAATCCGCGGTCGCACCGGGCGGGAGCGACTCACTCTGAGGTGCCGTTCTGACGGCCTTCGACGCTCTTGCGCTCAGGTGTGACGCCGCTGTCTTACTCCGGATCCGGGCTGCTGCCGCGCCTCGATTGATTGCTGCAGCAATTCCTCGTGCGGCTATGCCACCCCGACGTTTCTCCGACCACGCTGCAGAGGATCGCCGAGTCACCCACGGAGCTGCACTCCCGTTAGCGATCATGCGACCTGTACGCTTTCAACTGTTCCACAGCGCCAACACCGAGATGCGCGACGATGCCCAGTACCACGATCATCGCGACGTTTCTCTTCGCCCGCCGACGGGAGTAATGAGCGGTTCGTTCTATGGAATTCTTCCGCCATTCCGGGTCCATGGCAATGCGGGTCTTGTGCAACTCCGTTTCGGACTCGGCCGAATCAATCTGGTCAAGAAGATTCTTCGTCAGTGGATCTTCGTATTTCACAGGCTTCCAGATCCAGCTGTACTCATAGGAATCAGTCGTCGGAACATGGTAGGGTACGTAGAGGAAGGCCCCTACCGCCAAGACGGCGGTGATACAAGAACAAACCTTCTGCGCCAGTGAAAACCCCTCCCAAATTTCCGGGATTCCTGCCATCGTTGGGTACCTCCGGGGTTGTTGTTTCGATCACCGCCAGTCATTCGCCAAGCGGCTGCGAATCTTGCCGCAGAATGAAATACCATGACATGCATGGACACGGGTAGATCTCCTGGGAATCACGAAGGCCCCGGGGGCAGTTCGTTTTCTTTTCGGAGCCGACGAATCCGGAAAATCATTGAGGTTGCCCGCGTCTGCCCCGCGGAACGTTCAATTCTTGCCGGACTGCTGCCGGGCTACACTGGATTCCTGCGGCAACTCCTCCGTCGCCTGAGAAACCCTCACAGAACGTACGAGTTTCCCACGGGCATGGATGTGCACAGCCGGTGGTTTTGTTAGCGGCTCTAAATCTCTCCCCGCAGCATCCGCCCAATCTGACCAGTGAGCCTGAGGTAGTGGTCCGTCGGGAGGCCTTCATAGGTGACAAAGTGGCTTTCGCCGACCGGCGGATCATTGGTGCATTTGAAGATGGCCGTTCCTTCGTCGATCTCGTCGAACATGGCCACGTAGAGCATCTCGGCCCCGGCCTGGCGATCGGCAACCGCCTGGGACCAGAGGAATTCGCCTTTGAGCCGGGGGATCTGGTCGAGCGGGGCATCTTCGCCGCGGCTCTTGTGGAGGTTGTGCCAACTGAAGCCCGGAAACACGACCGGGAGGTAGTCCAAGCCCGCTTCCCTGCACCAGGCGAGGTCCGGAGCGGTCCACTCCTGGGCGTGTCGACGGGCGGTCTCGGGCGTGTGGTAGCGACCGACCGTCCACGGGCTGACGATGTCGGCGCGCCGGATGATCGCGTGGAGCGAGTCGTCGTCGATCGCGTCCCGCGAAAGGGTCCGCCAGCCGGTGGGCACGCCGACCATGACCGTGTTGTTGCCATACTTCGGGTCATCTTTGAGGAACCGAATGAGCGCTTCGCACTCCTGGAGCGTATAGCGCCGTCCGTCGTTGAAACCGATCCCCCACACAGCCACGACGGGCCGGCCACGGTGATGCTGGTATGCCGCGTCGCTGCGAATCTGCATCCGGTCGACCAGCAACCGCCAGTCTTCCATGACGATCCGCTCGATATCTCCTTCGCCCATTCCCGACAGATCGTACATGATCGCCCAGGTGCGCCCGGTGCGGTTGGCTCCTTCACGGACGTTGTTGGCAACCAGGTTGCGATGGTTCAAATCGCGCGCCGAGCGAAGGGAGACACCAAACCGTTGCAGAAATACGCCGTCGATCCCGAACTCGGCCATCCACTGGAAGTGACGCAGAACGGTTTTGCTGTTGCATGGGCTGAAGAGTTCGGCCGGGCGCCCGTCGGCATGCCGGAAGGCCGTCGGGTAGCGCTCCTCGGCCTCGAATTCGGAAACGTCGGGCCAGAGGTCGAAGGTGCAACTGCCGGGCGCCAATCCCCGACGTCCGGCGTAGTGGCGCCAACCGATATCTGCCCCGTCCCCCTCGGCGGCGAACCAACCCTGATAGCCACACATGACCTTGCCGCGAAGCGTCGCCGTATCGGCACCTGAAAGGTGGGGGCCCTCGTAGGGCCTCATGCGATCAATAACGGCTTCGCGAGTCGTTTCGTTCGACGGCCCCGCTGAGACAGGGAATACCGGCAGGAGCACCACGATCAACGGAACCGCGAGAAATCGGGGGTGAAGTGTCATGGCAGCGGGGAATCCTGATAGGGCCAAGCAAGCGAAGTGTTGTCGCAAGATACTACTGTGTATATGGTTACGAAATTCTCTGGCTCCGGCGTTGGGGCCATTTGCCGAATTGTAGCGGTTTCTCCCAGACTATCGTGCCCCAGCATCGTGGTCCAGTCGCACCCCCGCGTATGGCACTTTCGCGCTATGGGCTGCCTCGGCCAACTCACCAACTGACCTTGAGCGACCCGTCGTTATTGGCTACAAGTCCCCGGTTTTTTGGGCTTTGCGGAGTTCCAGGTCGAACCGGACCGTTCGATACAGTTCGCACGGAGGCATATTCCATGCGTTTCGGGGTTTCAGTTGTTTCGCTTCTGGCCGCCCTTGCCGGCGTGCAGGTGTTGCTGGCAGCCGATCGGCAGATGCCATACAAGGCCTACGTCGTATCGGACGGGGCCTACGTCCGTTCGGGACCCGGAAAGAACTATTACCCCACGATGAAACTCCCGCTTGGTGCGGAGGTTGAGGTGTACCGGCACGATCCGGGCGGTTGGTACGCGATCAAACCGCCCGAAGAGAGCTTTGCCTGGGTGGCCGCTCGCTATGTGGAAACGAGTGAAGACGGCTTGGGCACCATCACCGGCGAGCAGGTGGCCGCCCGAGTGGGTAGCAGCTTCAGCGACATCCGGGATGTCATTCAGGTGCGGCTCCACGAAGGCGAAGTGGTCGAAATCCTTGGCGAAAAGCAATTCACGGGTACTTCCGAGGCAGGGCGATGGTATCGAATTGCTCCGCCGGCCGGCGAGTTCCGCTGGATATTTGGAAGGATGGTCGATGCGGACTATATGACTTCGGGTGTTCGCGAGTCAGCGGGCAACACCAGTCCGCTCTTGCTTCCGCCGAGAGCCCCTGTTGGTCTTGAGGCCACCGCCAACGAGCGATTGGAGGAACCGGCTCGCTTGAATGAACTTCAAGAGCCAAGGGGAACAGGGAAGGAAGTCGATTTCGCTGTTCTTGAACCGGCCGTCCTGGATTTGAGTGAGGAGAGAATCGGCGGAACGGAGACGAGTCCCGAGCCGGCCGGTCAACAGGCGAATTGGGTTGCATCCGATGGCGAGGTTTCGGATCCGGCCGAGCCAAGGCCGGTTCGTGCCGAAAGGATCGCCGCCCATGAGGAAGCGGTGCAGTCTCTGCCCAGTGAATCGGAGTCCGGGGGGACTGAGGCCAAGAAACCGCTCGGCTACGTCTCTCCTCGAATCCCCGAACTCAATGAAACGGCAGAAGAGGCTCCCCGGCCGGTTGCAGGCCGTCCGTCACTGCCGTTTGGGGAAGCACTCGAACGCCTGGAGTTCGAGCTGACCGGGATGCTGGCGGAAGAACCCACGGTCTGGTCGCTGACGGAGCTGGAAATTCAGGCTCAATCGTTGCTGGAGAGAGCCAGCACCGCCCTGGAACGGGGAAAAGTGCGATTGTTGCTGAAAAAGATCGCCCAATCCAATGATGTCAAACAGCGGTACGCGAAGTTCGTTGATTCCGAGGTCCAGCTTGACCGCCGCGAACAGCGGCTCGAATCGCTGCGGGCTGAACCTGGGTCGAGCGATTCTCAAGATTCTGGGCTGGCTCCATCGCAGGCCGCCCCGCGATACGACGGCTATGGCCGTCTGGGACGCGTCGTGACTTCTGATACGGACGCTCCCCGGTATGCGCTTGTCGATGCCTCGGGTAAAGTAACATGTTTCGTCACGCCGGCGCCCGGCTTGAATCTCGACAACTACGTGGGAGATCAAATCGGTGTGGTCGGAACCTCCGGCTACATTCCGAAGAGGCAAGCACGCCACGTGACGGCCAAGCATGTCACGCCGCTCGACACGGCCTTGCGATAGCCCAAAATGGCCTCATGCGCAACATCGAATTGAAAGCCCGGCTTATCGATCTCGATGCCGCGCGCCGGGTGGCCCAGTCTATTGCGACCAAGCATCTGGGCATTCAAGAACAGGCCGACACTTACTTCCGCTGTTCCAAGGGACGGCTCAAGTTGCGGCAAATCGAACACGCCCCGGCGCACTTGATCTACTACGCCCGGCCTGATGAGGACGGTCCGAGGGCCAGCGAGTACCGACTCGTCCCAGTGGCCAATCCGGAGACTCTCAAGGCGGCGCTTGCGGAGGCCTACGGCATCTGGTGTGTCGTACGGAAGCACCGCGAAATCTATCTCTACCACAACGTGCGAATTCACCTCGACAGGGTGGAAGAACTTGGCACATTTCTGGAGTTTGAAGCGGTTCTCGGCCCGCAGGTCGATGACGAACAAGGCTACGCCCAGTTGGCCGATCTCCGCGCGCGTTTCTCGATTGCCGACGCCGATCTCCTGGCCGTCTCGTACAGCGATCTCCTGGCGAAAGACTGAGTGCCCACTCTTCTGGCCGGTGGTTGGGCTCGTTTCTTAACCTATTGCCAGATAGCGGTTTGTAGCTTGAGTGTGGCATACGCGATTGTCGCCGTCTGGGCCGGTGAATAGAGTGAACCGGTTGAGCAAATTGTTTTTTTTGAGATCCAGGAAACGATCTTTGGCCGCGAGGGTTTTCCATGAGTGATACTGCCAGGTTGGTCATTGGAGACCAGGAGTACGAGCTCCCGATTCGCGAGGGAACCGAAGGACAGCATGCCATCGACATATCGAAGCTCCTGACGCAGACGGGGCATATCACGCTCGACGACGGATACGGTAACACGGGCGCGACGGAGAGCAAGGTGGCCTACGTGGATGGAGACAATGGGATTCTCCGCTACCGTGGCTACCCCATTGAGGAACTGGCCCAGCGCTGCGACTTCACGGAAACCGCCTACCTCCTGATTTACGGCGAATTGCCGAACGGTGACCAATTGGAGCAGTTTCGGGCCAACGTTCGCACCCACACCCTGCTTCACGAGGGTATGCGGCAGATCTTCGCGGGCTTTCCGCCGGATGCGCACCCCATGGCCATACTCAGCGCGGTGGTCGGCGCCCTGGCTATTTACTCGGGGGATACGATCAATGCACGAGATCCGAAGCAGCAGGAACTGGCCATTTACCGGATCCTGGCCAAAATGCCGACCATCGCCGCCTTCAGTTACAAGCAATCGATCGGGCAGCCGTTCATCTATCCGGAGAACCGGCTCACCTACTGTCAGAATTTTCTGCAGATGATGTTTGCCGTACCCAGCGAGCGGTACGAAATGGATCCCGATTTCGTCGACGCGCTGAATCTACTCTTGATCCTGCACGCCGACCATGGCCAGAACTGCAGCACTTCGGCCGTGCGAATGGTCGGTTCCAGCACGGTGAATCTGTTTTCCAGCATTTCGGCGGGGATTTGTGCCCTGTGGGGGGCTCTGCATGGCGGGGCCAACGAAGCCTGCATCAACATGCTCGAAGAGATCCGTGCCGATAATGGCAATGTCGGCAAATACATCGACAGGGCCAAGGATCCCAACGACGGTTTCCGCTTGATGGGATTTGGGCACCGGGTCTACAAGAACTACGATCCCCGGGCAACGATTATCAAAGAGGTCTGCCACAAGTTGTTGGCCAAGCAGAAGACGCCCGACCCCATGTTTCAGATCGCCCAGGAACTTGAAGAGGTGGCACTGAGCGATTCGTACTTCATTGAACGCAAGCTCTATCCGAATGTGGACTTCTATTCGGGTATCATCTACCGGACGATGGGAATTCCGAAGAACATGTTCACCGTCCTGTTCGCGCTCGGGCGCCTGCCCGGCTGGATTGCCCATTGGCGTGAAATGCACATGGCACCCACCCTGCGAATTCATCGTCCTCGGGATCTTTACACGGGGTACACCAAGCGAGAGTTCGTCCCGCTGATCAAGCGATAATACGTCGCGATTGTTCCGGCGGCAGGCATGTCTGGGTCCGACCGGCCGCGGGAACTACCGGGAACCGATCAGTAACGCCGGATGGCTGCCGAGAAATCGGGTCGTTCGGCAAATTCGTACACCCTGCGATTGACTCGGGCAGTCTCTTTCGTGCGTTCGAAGGAACCGTTCTTCTCGATCATGTCCAGGTCGTAGACGAGCTTGTCGAAGTAGCCCGGCAGCAGCACACGGTAGTCGTACGGAACCGTGCCCGTCCCCAGACTGTTGATGTGGCGGACAATGTTAGTTGTGCAGTTGTTGGTGAACGTGTTGTAGAATTCAGGTTTCTCGGCCAGCTCGTTTACGCGGTGCATCATGTCGACAAACATGGCCCTCACCACATCCGGAGAAGCGTTGGCCCGGTAGACGTAGACCCCGTTGAGATACTGGTCGGTACAGAGGCGGATCATGTCGCGTTCATCGGCAACGACGTACATCAGTTCAAACTGACGCATCACGCCCTTGGCCGGCGCGTATTCTTCCCCCTTCTCCTTGCGGATTTCGACGGAAACACCCACGTACTCATCACCCTCGAATCCGAAACTCACCGCCATATGGGCCAGGGCCGGCATTTCCAGGAACGGCACGACCACGAAGTCGAGGCTCCGGATCTTGTTCAGATCGAACGTCTTGTCGTAGTGGGCCACGTCGTAGTCTTCGGCCGTGCGGTACGTGCAATTTCGAATGTTGCGGACGGTGACGAGGTTTCCGTTGAATTCCGCTCGAGAAAGGATCGCCAGATCAGGCGACCAATCCCGGTCGTTTGAAGGCACTATCCCTTTTGCCGTCTGCTTGGGCAGCTCGAGGACCGGCGCGACGACTTCGCCCACGCCGGTTGCCACCGGTTCCACCACCGGAACGCTCGCACAACCGCAGATGCTCAGCACGAGGGTGCCAAGCGCGAGGCACATGTCGGCGGGCAATCGCATGGTTGGCGTCCTTGGGAACGACAAATCCGCAAGATCTGAAGAGGGACCGGGAGATGGAGTCACCTCCGGCCGGGAACGGACTGTAGGCAAACCGGGAACCTCCCGGCCTTGGCGACAGGTGCAGCCCCCAGGGTTTGGGAGCCAGTCCTCGTTTCAGGACGACCTCTCACTCGCTGACGACGGAGATTACGCCAAGAGCAGGAAAGGCCGCCAAAGGTCCCGCACCTGATACGCAGCCTCGGTTCCGCGGTAGATAGCGAAAAATCTGCGGGAACGCAAGGCGAATCCAAGGGACGACGCACGTTTGGGTGCACGTCAGCTTTTGCGCGCGTTGGCGCGGAGCAAAAAAGGTCAATAGGAGAATCTGGAGTTTCTGTGGTAAAGTGGCTGGCTCGGGGCAGCTTGGTGAAAAGGGAATACCTCAGAAAGGAGTTCGGCCATGGATGGCGATGGGGAGCGACTGCGAAAGAAATTGGACGATTTGCTTCGGGAAGCCGCGGAGGTCTCGGTAGCCTTAGATCGAGCCAATGGCACCATTCAGGGGGTGCCGCATTACTCGGTCATTGAAGCCCGTGCTCACGAACTGGGGCAGCAGTTGAGCCGGCAGATTCAAGAACGTCAGATGGCAGAGATCGTGGCGGCTCAGGTCACCAAGGGAACGTGTCCGGGGTGTGGCCGACGGCGGGACTTGATTCCTTTCAAACGCGCAGTGACTTCGATCGACGGGACCGTCACGTTGCAGGAACTGCAAGGCTATTGCGAATCGTGTCGCAAGGCTTTTTTTCCCGTTGCGTGAGACGCTGGGCTTTGGTACCCGGGAGCTGACACCGACCGTGATAACAAGGATCACGGTGCTGGCCGCCGAAACGCGTTCCTTTGAACGGGCGGAAAAGACCGCCTGCGATGGCGCCGGATTGAAGGTTTCGGCCAAGACGATCGAGCGCGTGGTGCACGATGTAGGCCGCGAATTGGAGCAGCGACGCGATGCCCCTGTGAAGTTGGGCGAGGCGTTGGCGCGGCGTCCGGAGGAACCGCCCGAGCTGGCCGTGGTGGAGTGCGATGGAGGACGCATCCGGACACGCGAGCCTGGGCATGGGCCGGGGGTGCATCGCACGGGGGAAGGCTGGCGGGAAGACAAGAACGCTTGCCTGATTCGTGCGAAACGCCGCGTTTTTTCCGAGGATCCGCAGCCTGAGCCGCCTGCGTGTTTCTGCGATCCGAAGCACGTGGCGAAGATGGCGGAGACGGAGGCCCTCTCGGTGGCTGCGCCCTTGCCCAGCCAGCCAAAGCCGATCGAGCCGAGTGCTCAGCCCGACTTTCCTGCGGAGGATTGGCGACCCAAACGCCTTGTGCGGACGGTGTTGTCCAGCATCGCCAAATCCGAACAGTTCGGTCGCCAGATGGCTCGTGAAGCCAAGCAGCGACGGTTCCATGAAGCCGCGGCGCGGGCATTCCTGGGCGACGGCCTGCCGTGGAACTGGTCGATCTGGAAGGAGCACTTCCGCGACTTCACACCGATCCTCGACTTCATCCACGCCCTGAGCTATCTGTTCGTGCTGGCCAAATCGCTGCACACGACGGCCGAGGATGCCTGGAGTCAATACCTGGTCTGGATGCAGGGTTGTTGGCAAGGCGAAGTCGCGCAGGTGCTGGAAGAACTCCGTCGCTGGCGGGGGCGCCTGGGTGTTCCGCCAGCCGATGCGCCCGAGCAGGACCCGCGGAAACTCTTGGCCAAGACCATCCTGTATCTGGAGCACAACCAGTCACGGATGGACTATCCCAACTATCGCCGCCAGGGAATGCCGGTTACGACAGCCTGGATGGAATCGCTGGTCAAGGAGATCAACTATCGGGCCAAGGGAACCGAGATGTTCTGGAATGATCCTGAGGGTGCCGAGGCCATCCTCCAGGTCCGAGCCGCGGCCCTCTGCGACGACGACCGCCTGGTCCAGCACCTAAAAACCCGGCCCGGGCAGCCCTTTGTTCGCCGCCCCAAGGCCCCTGCCTTTCCTGGTCGAAAACACAAAAGCTGACGTGCACCCCGCACGTTTCAGTTGGATTTTCGCCGGCCGATATAAATGAGCTTTGGGGAGGCGAACCACAGGCGGGGGAAGACACCCGTCGCCACCTGCAAATAGCGAAACAGCCGGTTCACGCCGATGGCCGGCAGATCGGCCAGCAGTGCGATCCGCGGGTGTTTCCTGGAGAAGTCGGTCCCCCGCAAGGGTGGAGCCAGCGAGCATCCCCCCAGGTAGTCCGAGAACAGCGATTCTGTTCCGGCCGTTTCGTGGAGCTGCTGGAACTGGCGGAGCCGGATCGGAACGTGGCCGGCATAGACTTTCGGTCGGACAGTCTTGAGCACCCAGCCCTCTGGGCCGAACAGGTTCGGCACAATGCTGACGATCGTGCCTCCAGGCTTTACGAGTCCCACCAGGCGATTGACGATCGATGACAGGTCCTCGAAATGTTCGATCAGTCCGAAAGACGCGACGACGTCGAAGCCGTCGCCCGGCGGCGAGTACTGAAAGATGTCGGCGTTTACGATGGTGCCGTCTGTTCCCAGCAGTCGCAGGTTCTCCCGGGTTGTTTCGCAGGCCTTTGGCGCATAGTCGATCCCCGTCACCGAGAAACCGAACTCTGTCCGGAAGTAGTGAAGCCATTTTCCGGGGGCACACCCAATCTCGGCCAACGTCGTCTCCTGGCCCGTGGTTGGCAGGAATCGCCGGAATAATTGGTGTTCATCGGGAATCGCCGCGGCACGGATCGTCAGAGGTAACCGGCGTCCGGCCCAGAATCGCTCCCAGTATTCGGCCGGCAGCAGTTCCGTCGCGTCGTTTTCGAAGG
>CAYSCH010000293.1:0-12178 GCA_964429355.1 uncultured Planctomycetaceae bacterium
CCGGAGCCGAACGATCAGTGTCGGGTCTGTAATTGGTGGCCCCACTGCGATGGGATTCGGCGAGAAGATGATCACTTGACATTTGTGGCCGGCATCTCGAAGTTGCAGATCGCTGAACTTCGAAGCCAGGGAATCGAGACCTTGGAGGCCTTCGCGACTGCAGCCGCCCCCCTGCCTGCTGCTCCAAAACGCGGCTCACTCGATTCCTTCACCCGATCACACCGACAGGCCCAGGTTCAGCTGGCAGGACGGAAAAGTGGCAAGCCGGTATATGAATTCAACACAGTCGAGGAAAAACGGGGGTTTCTGCGACTTCCTCAACCGGACGAGGGTGACGTCTTCTTTGACATGGAAGGCAATCCTCGAGGGGGGGAAGATAGCCTCGAGTACTTGTTTGGCTACGCTGTCAGAGAAAACGGAACCACCGAGTATCAGCGGCTGTGGGCCTTGTGCAAGCGGGATGAGAAGCAATGCTTCGAAACGTTCATCGATTCCATGATCGAGCGGTTGGAGCGTTATCCCGCCATGCACATCTACCACTTCGCGCCGTATGAACCATCAGCGCTGAAGCGTTTGGCGACACGGCATGCAACGCGGGAGGTTGAACTGGATCAGCTGCTGAGAGCCGAGCGGTTCATTGATCTCTATGCAGTTGTTCGCCAAGGGATTCGAGCCAGCGTTGAGAGCTACTCCATTAAGCGGCTAGAACGCTTCTACGGCTATGAACGGCTCGAAGTGCTCGATGCGGCAAGCAAGGCGCTTCGCGAAGTCGAAAGGCTTATCGAGTTTGACCTGACCGAACACGTCACCGATGCGCATCGTCGAGTTGTGGAAACATACAACAAGGATGACTGTCTGTCGACTGCGGCGCTTCGTGACTGGTTAGAGGATCTGCGCCGGGAATTAGTGTCCAAGGGCGAGGAGGTCCCAAGGCCGGAACAGAAGTCCGGAGATCCAAGTGACGCAATCGAAGAACAGACCCGTGAAACGCAACAGGTCTTCGAAGAGCTGATCGCGGACATCAAGGACGAGCCTTTTGGCGAGGAGCAATGCTCTCGATGGCTGCTGGCCCACATACTCGATTACTTTCGCCGGGAGGACAAGTGTGCCTGGTGGGAGTATTTCCGGATGCACGACCTGGAGCATGATGAGCTCATCCACGAACGAAAAGCAGTTTCAGGCTTACGGTTTGAGCGGGAAGTGCCTGGTGGTCCGCGTGAGCGTACTCCGATTCATCGTTATCGGTTCGACCCGCAGGAGGTGGTGATCGGTATTGACGAAGAGCTGATTGAAGTCATGGGTCCAAACATCGGAAAGCTCGCTGCCATCGATCTCATCGAGTGCACGCTCGACATCAAGAAGCGAGCTGATTCCGTTGCGATCCACCCGACAGCCGTATTCGCCTTCAGTCGGGTCTCCCCTGTCCCGATGCCGGAGTCATTGCTGGATTTTGGCAGGGAGATCCTCCAGCAGCGCCTCAGGTCGGCAAGGTACGATCTCTTGGCGAAACACCCACCACGACTCAAGACTCTTTCACTGCCATTGGAGGGTGACCCGAAGGATATCGCGATTCGACTTGCGGTCGACCTTGATTGCAGTATCCTGCCGATTCAAGGGCCACCCGGATCTGGAAAGACCTTCATCGGGAGTCATATGATTTCCGCATTGGCGCGGAGCGGTAAGCGAGTCGGTGTAACGGCTGTAAGTCACAAAGTGATCCTCAACCTGCTCAAGGGAGTGCACGAAGAATCGCAGCGCGACGGTGCCGTAAAGGTAGCGCATCAAATGTCATCATCCAGCGATGACTTTCCACACTACATTGACCGTCTGGCCAACAAAGACGAATCTTTGGCCGCCTTGGGAAGAGGGTATGTCGTTGGCGGAACGGCCTGGTTGTGGTCAGGACAGGCAATGGAGGGCCAATTGGATTACCTGTTTATCGATGAAGCCGGCCAGATGTCTATTGCGATGGCGCTTGCTGCCGGTCGGGCTGCCAAGAACATTGTGCTTTTGGGAGATCCCCAGCAGCTGGAACAACCACAGCAAGGTACGCATCCCGAGGGCGCCGAGGTCGCTGCACTTACTCACCTCCTCGATGGCGCCGACACAATAGCAGATCGTAGGGGCCTGTTCTTGAGAAGTACCTGGCGATTGCACCCCGCGATCACCAGGTTCACGTCGGAGCAATACTATGATGGCAGGCTCACGAGTGAATCAGGCCTGGAAAAACAAGAGGTCCTGGGGGACTCGGTTTTCGTGGGAAGCGGATTGAGGTTTGTCCCTGTCGCTCACGAAGGTAACCAGAGCCGCAGTGATGAAGAAGTTGACGAGATTGTGAAGATTGTCAAAACGATCAATGATGGGAGGCACACATGGACTAGCAGGGAGGGCATCCGCAGGACGATTTCGTCTGCTGATATCTTGATTGTGGCCCCTTACAACGCGCAGGTCAGCGCGCTCAGATCGGCACTTCCGGGAGCTCGGATTGGTACGGTCGACAAGTTCCAGGGTCAAGAAGCACCTGTTGTCATCTACTCGATGGCCAGTTCATCCACCACGGATGCTCCTCGTGGCATGGGATTCTTGTTCAGCCGGAACCGTATGAACGTTGCCACCAGTCGAGCCCGTTGCCTGGTTCTACTGGTCGGGTCACCACAATTATTCAAGGCTTATTGTGCAACGCCGGGCCAGATGCGACTGGCAAATGGGTTCTGCCGCTACCTGGAAGTGGTAGCAGGTGGCCCGGTACACTGGCATTGCCGATTTCCCATTCTGTGATCAAACAGGCCGGACATCACACTTGTTGGCTCCACCTGTTACCGCCGTCATGTCGCGATGGCACGACCGTGTCCCGTCAGGTTATCTTGGTGTGCACTGCAACACCGAAGAGCAAGGAGCCGCCATGCAAAGATACCTCATTTGCCAACTCCACCGCCTAGCTTGGCTCGACGCCCGCCTGGCGTCGACGGGCGTCTGTGCCACACACGCGTCCAAGAGATTGAAAACCAGCGACAAGACGATCCGGCGAGAACTGGACCTGCTCCACGAACTCTCGCCCTTGGTCTACGTGGAGGACGGCGAGTTCGGTCGCCGACGGTGGTACTACGCCGATCGGCGCCGCCGGCTGTTTTCGAAGTGGTTTGCCGAGAAGAGCCGCAAATAACAGACTGCGGGCAACCTCCGATGCAGGTGCTTGTGACAATCTGGGAGCAAGTCCATGGTCTTTCCAATTGCCGACGACAACAGCGACCGAACCACTTTTCCCGTGGTCAACGTGGCCCTGATCGCGGCCAACGTGCTGGTCTTTGTGCTCTTTCAGGGGCTTGGGAGCAACACCGATTTCACGTTCGCCTTTTCCGCGGTACCTGCCGAAATCCTCAGCGGGCGCGATGTGGTGACCGAAGATCGGATCGTCGAGGTCAGTTCGATCGATGGCCCGCAGCAGGTCGGGATGCCAGGGTTGCGGGAGACACCGATTCCGGTCTACCTGACGTTGCTGACGGCCATGTTCATGCACGGCGGAATCGCACACCTGCTGGGAAACATGTGGTTTCTGTGGATCTTCGGCGACAACATCGAGCACGACCTCGGTCGAGCCAGATACCTGGCGTTCTACCTGCTCTGCGGTATCCTGGCTTCGCTGGCCCACGTGATGCTGAATACGGAGGGCCCGGGCGCCATGGTTCCCAGCCTGGGAGCCTCGGGGGCGATTTCCGGTGTGATGGGGGCCTACATGCTGTTGCACTGGAATCGGCGGGTGACGGTGCTGTTGTTCCGCGTGGTGACCGACGTGCCGGGCTTCGTGGCCGTGGGCATCTGGTTCCTCTTCCAGCTCATCAGCGGTCTGGGGATGCTGGGCGGCATGGAAACCGGCGTGGCGTACGGGGCTCACATCGGCGGTTTTGTTGCCGGCGTCGTGCTCGCCAAGCCCTTCATGATCGGTCGCAGCCGCATTCCCTCCCGGCCGTGGAGGGGCCCTCGCCGGTACAGATAGGGAAAGATGAAGTTACACGCCCCCCACCACAACCTTGCACTGGTACCCAACTACTTGCAGGGCGTCATTTCCGACAGAGCCTCACCCACCGGCACAAGTGACGAGTGGAGCTGATCGCTCCCGGAAGTCCGGGCCAGAAGCCCTCCCTCGGGTAACAACCGTCGCCCGACATGCGCCCGACGCGTCCGAACGTTTCGATGACTTCCCGGATCCGGCTGTGGACGAGACGGTGATGCTGCCGTTCCGTGCCCTCAACCAGGCACTCGGGACCTGCTTGGCAACCTGGCCGGAAGCTTCGCCGATTGTCCCCCCGCCTGCTACCGAACCAATTGCGCCCCACCCGAGAGAGACGCGTCGAATTCGCCGCGACCTATTGGGGCTGGATCCGGTGTTGAACCGCCACGCCATCCGCCAACGACTGGGGTGGGCGCAGGTGTGGACGAAGGAGGAAAGAGCGTCCTGAGAAGGGCAGAAGAGACGGGAGTGCAAGACAGAGAAACTCCGTACAGATTGAAGCCAGCACCTGGTTGATGCGCGATCCAAAAGACCACGGCGCAACGTAGTTTTACGTCGTCAGGTTCCGGGAAGGCCCAGGTTTCCCTCGCATTCGCGCCCGGTCAGGCCTGTTTGGGGCCCGAAACCGGCGGCGAGGTGGTCAAAAAACGACCAGTATGGGGGGGTATTGGCCGTGAATTTGGGCAAGTTGCGGACGGGCAAAGAAAATGAAACGACGCAACCGATTGAGGGAACGACAGTTACAACAAAAGCAAGACCGTCACATCCCCTTGTTGAGGGGATGACCCGATGTCACGCGATTGCTTCGTGCTTTGGGCGCGCGAGATTCCGGGGCCTTTGTACCGCCTTTTCGGGATCATATGGCCTGGCGGGACGCCCTGGAAGCCACAGGCTGCCAGGTAACCATCGCAGACAGCGAGCTTCCTGCCCATCCCGAGCAATGGATCCGCGTCAAGCGGGCCGGCGGCCCCCTGGGCTTCTTCAACAAGCCGTTCGAATGGGGCGGCAAGCTGACGGGAGGCCCGTCCCCGCTTTCCAATGCCCTGGTTGGCAGCCTCCTGACAGGCGGCCTGGGCTACGGCAGCGGCTGGCTCTTGGAGCATCTGTTCCCCAAGAAGTACGTCCAGCGGGGCCGGCTACGCAGGACGCTCGGGCTGTTGGGGGCTGCAGGCGGTGCTCTCCCAGGGGTGCTGCAGTATGGCCAGAACGCAGCCACGGCGCAGGAGGCCGGCAAGCCGCTCGGCTGGCTCGGCACTGCCACCACGCCCACGGAGAACGTGCCTGTCAACCCGGCGGCCCTGCAGCGCCTCCAGGAGCAGACCCGCTCGATGGGGCCGCATGGGGCTCATTATGACCCGGCTCGAGCCGAGTATGTCGGCGAGAACGAGCTCCGGGCAGCCCACGAGCAGCTGGGTGCCTCGGCCCTGCCTGACTATCTGGCCAACAGCCTGGCGGGCCTGTTCAAGACCGCCTATGACGGCGGGCAGGCCGGCGGCGTCGGGTTGCGGGCGGTGCCCATGGACGCCTTCAACCGGGCGATCTGGAACGACGTGCAGGCGGGCATGACCCCCTCGCGGAACATTTACGGCACGAAAAGCCCCAACTTTGCCCCCTGGTCGCGCGACACCTCCGCCGGCTTGGTCTTACCTTTCGGCATCGTCATTTCCCTCCTCGTCCGCGGGCTGGTCAGGCTCGGGCATCGGCAACAGGTCCGGCGTCCGCATCGCCTTGAGAAGAATCGCCGCTTCGGCCGCCTCAAGGGAATTCCGGACCGGCCCGAGGTCCAACTTGCTGTAGATTGCGGTTGTCGCTTGGTTGCGGTGCCCCAGGCTCTTGCCGATTACGTGAAGGGAAGTCCCGAGGGCCGCTTGCCAACTTCCGCAGGAACGTCTGAGGTCGTGTATCCTCAGCCCTTCCAGTCCCGCCCGTTTGCAGATTCGCTTCCAGGCCGCCTGTATCTCGGTTATATGGCCCTTCTTTCCGCCCGGCCTTCCAGGGAAAACCCAAGGGTTGTCTCCGCTGGTTTCCGATTGCTCGGCCGCCTTCTGCCTCTCCTTCGCCTCTTCCTGCCTACGCTCCAGAAGCCCCGCAACTGCGGGCGTCAAGGGGACAAGGATTGTCTCGCCGGCCTTCGCTTCCTCGGGCGGAATCCGCCAGAAGCCGCCCTCAAGGCTCACGTCGGCCCACTTCATGCTCTTGACGTTTCCGCTCCGCTGCCCGGTGAACAAGCAGACGGCAAACATGTCCCGTATTGTCTCGTTGGGTTCGGTCGACAAGGCTTCGAGGAAGGGCCGCACTTCATGGGGCAGTAAGTATCGGTCCCGCTCATTCTCAGCGAACCGTTCAACTCCAGAGCAAGGGTTGCCGCCCTCAAAGCCAATATCTCGGGCTTGGGTGTAGATGCTGCTCAACAAGGCAAGCAGTCGATTTGCACGATAGATTCCGTTTTTGCTACCTACCCGAGAATGGAGGGCTTGCACCTCGGTCCTGGTTATCTTCGCCAGCCGCCGGCCCTTCCAGGGTTCGAGGAAGTTCGTCCAATAGCGTTCGTCCGCGACTCGACTACTCGCCCGCTTCCGGGTCCGCTTGTATTCCTTAAAATGCTGCCAGGCGTCCCCGAGGGTCGCTTGCCGCTTCGCCGCCCGGGCTTCCTCGATCGGGTCTTTCCCGTCGGCAAACTTGCCGGCCATCTTCTTTGCTTGGTCCCTCGCTTGTTCGATGGTCACTTCAGGGAAGCGGCCCAGCTTCTTTCGCTGGGGCTGGCCTTGGGCCCACCGATAGAAATAGAATGTCTTGGTTCCCGATTCGGTGATACAGAGGGCCAGCCCGGGGCAGCCGGTGTCGTGAACATAAACCCGGCCCGATTCCGGCGATTCCAGGGCTTCCAGGCGTCGTTTCGTGAAGGCAATCTTCAGCGTTTCCCGTCGCATTTTCTCCCCCCTTCGTTGCACGACTGACTTCTTGGGCTTGGATTCGGTGCTAGGACGGTGCTAGGTGTGCTAGGAATTTTCGTCAAACGTCGTCCTAGCACGTGAACGTAATCCTAACCGAAAGTCATTTTCCCATCAAATGTTATAAAACTCAGTCATCAGTCGTGAAGGGTCGGAAATGCCATACGAAAGTGACTCTGGATCACTTAGTTGGGGTTCAAGTCCCTGTTCCCCAGTTGAAACAAGGCCTTGCGTAGCAACGATTTACGCAGGGCCTTTTTCGTTGATTCCCTCTTCAGAAGGCTCAGTGTTGCCACCGATGTTGCCACTTTCCATTTCCGCGTCGAACGCCTGCCAGATCGACTCCGCCGCCCGCTGGGCGTTGTGCCCAACGTAGTACTTCATGGTCGTCTTGATGTCCTTGTGTCGCATCAGGGCTTGCAGGTCGACCGGAAACAACCGTCCGGCCCACCGCTCCCCAAACGCCCTCCGCAGGTCGTGAGCCGAAGCATACTTGACTACTCGCTCCAAGCTGCCGTCCTCACCTGGCCGCATCTTCTCATTGACCACGATTTTGGCTTCCTTGCCGACCCGGGTAATGATCTGTGACACCCAAACGGGGTGTCTCGTATCTGTGTTCCCGCTGGCTCCGCTGATGGTCTCCAGTTTGAAGACAGGGCCGTATCGTTCGTCGACGGGGATCGCTTCCAACATTTTGGCGAATTCCGGAGCCATCGGATGGTATTGGTCTTCCCCGGATTTCTGTTCCCCCGCCGGAATCCAGATCATCGGGCGTTCGCCGGTCGTGTTCACGCACAGCTTGTCGTCCCTGTCCCAATAGAGATTGATCCCCTCCGTCAATCGCAGACCCGACCACCAGAGCCCACGCAAGAAAAACTGCCACGACAGCGCCGCCTTCTCGCCGACAACCTTGCGGGTGGCCACAATCATCTGTTGAAATTCCTCGGGCTGGACCGCCCGACCTTTCATCGCCTTCGACTTGAGCTTCTTCTTCTCGCGTTTCAGATCTGGAAACGTTGGGACCGCCGGCAGAAGGTTCATTTTCACCGCCCATTGGAGCGTTGGGCGAAGAGTCGCCAGGTAGGACACGATCGTCGCTTCGGCCTTGTGTTCCTTGCGGAGCTGCGCGACCATCAGACTGAGCCGGTTCGCCGTCAAGTCGCCGAGTCGTTGCGGCTTGATTGTACGTTCGACCGTGCGGAATACGGTCATCGTGTGTTTGAGAGTGTTCTGCGCTTGGCCGGGGAGATGCTCATCCATAACCCGCCAAGTGAAGTCCTGCCACGAGATTCGGCCATTGGTTGCCGACTTGCCGGCGTTCAGCTTCCTTTCCAGATTCCCGGCTGCCCGCTCGGCCTTCCCTTTGTCCGTTGTGCCGGCCGACTTCGTTTTCCGCTGCCCGGTGAAAGGATCAGTCCACCGTAACACGAGGGACCGACCGGGACCGTAAGAATTCACATTGACTTTGATGTCGCTCATTCATCACCTTTCTGCAACACCCCACCGCCGGGCCCGGGTTGCAGTCCGGGCCACGGCAGGGGGCAAAGGTAAAGCCCATTCTCCAGGCCAAGTTCGGTAGTGTCAAATTTCGTCTTTTTCTTCAGCCAGTACACCCCCGGCGGCGTCGCGAGTCCGCCTGGATTGCCGCACATCGCCGGCGGATCTGATCGGGCGACGGCGCCCGGGCGCCGTCGCAGGAAACGACTGGCCCCGCTTCCGGTTCCAGGAACGCCGGCGACTCCAAGTAGCTTGGCGGATTGCCGTTCGCCTCTTCGGCCGGAATCTCCAAGTCCGCGTTCAGCTTGGGCTCGGGCAGGTCGACCAAGGCCGGCCTGGTCACGATCGAGGCAACGGCCTCCGTGTAGCATCGCCCGCACGGGCAGGTTGTCACGAGCAGGCCGCAACGAGGGCACCGGACCGGTTCATCGAGCGGCTGAAAAAGGTCGACTTCCCGTTGCCGGCGATCAAGAACGGACGGGTCCCCGCGGGCAACTTGTCCAACCAGGCCGCGGCCGCAGTTGAGTTTGGCCGCTACGACTCGCAACGATCCGCCCGCGGCAAGGGCGGCTCGAATCCGTTCGATAAATGATAATGGGTACACTGTGGGCATCCTTTCACCCACAGTGTACCGAATTCAGCCCATTTCTTCGCCGATTGGTGCGTCCTGCAGCGCCGCCGATCGCCGCGGCGGGATCCGCGATCGACAGACGCCCGGTACCGCGTCGCCGGATCCGCCGGCGTCGCCGTTGGTTTCCGCGACGAGACCAGGTGGCCGATACCGATCGAGCAACGCTTTTATTGCCTCTGCGTTCGCAAGCACGGTCCGGAGCCGGCCGGTCAGAAACTCGGCCTGGTGGGCGCAGCTCCCCAGGGCCGCGAGGATCTCCGGAGCAAAGGCCCCGAGCCGCTCGATCTCGCGGGGGAATTCGACGCCGGCGGCGCATGCCCGGCCGACAAAGCCGGCGAGAAACTCGGCACGTTTCTTCGCGATCACTTCTCGGGCCTGGTCGACCGTCTCCGCTGGGAAATCGCCTTTGAGTTGATTGCACGTCCTGCAGGCCGCTACTGCGTTGTCGTCGCCGTCGAGGCCTCCGGAGCATCGCGGCCTCAAATGGTCGACGCTCGCGCCGAAAAGCGTGTCAAAGTCACACAGCAGGTCAATGCCGCAGTAGGCACACCGGAAGTCGGCCCGGGCCAGCACATCGAACCGTCGCGGGCTCATGCCGCGGAGAATAGGCCTGTCGTTCCAGGTATCGGGTGTTGCTTGGGTAATCATGTGTGGACCCCGGTAAATGAGGACGGTTGCGCCAGGGCGTCAATCGCCGCGGCCACGATGCGGGTTCCCTGGACGTAGTGGAGTTGCGTTACGGCTGAGTCCGCATGACTCAGCGCGAGCTGGGCCGCCTGTGGGCTCGACTCCCATAGGGTTGTGGCCAAGGTCTTGCGGAGGGTGTGCAATCCAAAGTGGTCTTCCCTACGGATGCCGGCTAAGTCAAGCAGTCTGTGCCAGTGCCGATCGAAATGCCTCATGTTGTTGGGCCACGGCAGAACAAGTTCTCTGTCGTCGGAGTGGATCCCCCTGAGATGATCGAGCACGGTTTGGTTGAGCGGAGCAACGTGCAACCGGCGAGATTTCATCGAATCGCCCGGGATCCTGAATACGCGTTCAGTCCAGAGGAGCCATTCCCAACGGAGTCGGAAGATCGTGGATCGTCGCAATCCGGTATTGAAACTGAGGACGATCAACGCTCGCCACCACTTCGCCGGTTTCATCGCGTCGATGCGAGGTAACTCCATACCGACCGCCGCGAGGTAACATGCGTCCAAAACTCCTGGTTCTACAACCCTGACCGGCCTTGGTTCCGTTCGCGGGGGCCGGATCCAGGGCACTTTTGGGATGATGCCGGCGGCGTCACGATTGCGCCGCTCCGGAGGGCCGGCTTTGTCTAAGAGTGTCTGGACCTGCCGAAGCTTCGTGGCGACGGTGTGGGGGCTGGCTCGCTTGCAAGTGCGGAGCCCCCGGGACCGCGAAAGAACGTCGCGGAACTTTGCCAGCAGCTCCGTCGTAATCTTGGCCAACGGTGGGTCGCCTGTAATGAGTCGCCAGCGTTTGAGCACGACATCGTACTGCTTCTTTGTCGACTCGGCCGCATCCGGAAGGCAAACCGGAAGATAGAACGTCCGGTAAAAGCTTGTGAGCGTCGGCTGATCGTACTCAGGAAAGAGGGATTCACCGCGGGATGCAGTCCACTTTTCTGCAACGGTTGCCCGGTGCAAGTACAGGTCGACGTCCTTCAGAACGTCGTCCGTGCCTGCCTGGGCTCGAACAATGGCAACAACCTGGTCGCCCAAGGCCTCCTCCGCGGACTGCCAGAAAACAGAGTAAGTCGCCCGATACCAAGCCAGTGTTCCAGAATCGATTCCCAGGGCTTCAGCGATTTCCAAGTTGGACTTGCCCTGGAGTACTCGCATCTTCACCGCGGCGAGAATCCGTTGCCTGGTTTGCTCCTTTGGACCGGAGGGCAGCCGCGGCCGTTTGACCGGGCGCCGCTTTGGACCTTTCGTTCGTGGTGGGCTCGGCGGCGGTTCTGGAATTGGCAACGGGGTCAGATCGATCGTTCGAAGCTTCCAGCCGTCGCCGGACTTTCTCCGTTTGACGAATCGGGGAAACTTCGCTGCCGGGTCTACAACGCGCCGATGCTCACCACTATGTTCGGCGGGAAGACCGCAGATCGGGCATGGCCCTTGCGTATCGCGTGGCCGCTTGTGCCAGTCGGTCGGCTTCGTGTCCATCACGCACCCCCTTCCGATCGCTCGGGCACGTGGACCACGACGGCGATCGTCGCCGGCAGCTCGCGGCCGGCCTGGTCGGTCACTCGCAACGGTACCGTGCCGGCGAAACCCGCGACGTTGCCTCGAGGTACCGCGGCGATCGGCGCGGGGCTCCTGGAACTGCCGCTGGATCCGGAGTCGCTCGAGGGACGGCCGTTGCCGTTTTCGGTTGCGATTGATCGCAGCCGGCGGCGGGTACCGGTGTCGGCCACAACCTCGGCCGCATGTCGGATGTCCGCGGGCTCCACAACCGCATCGTCTCCGGCCCGCTTCACCGCGAACTGCTCGGCCAAGTCGTAGACCGCCTTCGTTAATTCGGCCGACACCCGATCGAGCAGCTTGAGGGCAGACGCCGAAATGCTCCCGCGGGCGTCGCCATTTCCCGCGGCGGTGGCCACCACGGTTTGTTCTCGGCCGATGCCGCAGTTATCGCCGGCGGTCGACGGGCCCAGCTCGGACCGGCCGCGGATCGTACGGCCGTCGCTGGCCGTCTCCAGGAGCTCGGCCGCAAGGTACCAAAACCGGCCCTCCTTGGCCATGGCCTCTTCGTTTCGCTCGATCAGCTCGCCGAGGGTCATCCGTCTGACCAGCACGCCTCCGACCTGGCGAGGGTTGCGGGGAACGTCCAGCGGGGACCGCGGTCGAAAGTGCGGCTCCCGATCGACCGTCAGAACAGTGACCAGGTCATGGCTTGCGAGGTGGGAAGGGGCCTGAGATTCAGGCCGAATAGAAGTGGACATGGGATGTCTCCGTGTGCAGACAGCAACACCCGCGGCCTGGTTAAGAAACGGCCCTTTAGGAAGCCGTCCTTCTGGGCGTTGCTCCCCGGCCTATGCCGGATCATAGCTTCAGCCAGAAGCCAAACCGCGGGTGTTGCTGTTCTTGC
>CAYSCH010000294.1:0-12136 GCA_964429355.1 uncultured Planctomycetaceae bacterium
GCTCACCGTCTTCGAGAAGCGCGAAGTATTTCATTACGATCCTGCCCGGGGCCGGTTCCGAAACTGGCTCCACCGCGTGGTCAACAACCGCGTGGCCGAGCGTCGCCGCCGCCCCGACCAGCGCGATCGGGCACGTGGCGGCGATTCGAGCCGCCTGGCGGCCGAACCCGCGGATGAGCATCTTACGCCCGATGCCGCCTGGGACGAGTCTTTCGATCTCGCCGTGCTCGCCGCCATGGTCGAGGTCGTCCGCCGCGAGACCAACCCGCGCGACTTCGTCGCCTTCGAGTTGAGCGCGCTCCACGATCGTTCCCCCGCAGACGTGGCCCGGCTCACCGGTATGTCGAAGAACATGGTCTACAAGGCGCGTCGCAAGGTGCTTCAGCGGCTTCGTCAACTCGCCGGCGACTATCCGGAAGAAGGTCGCCTCTGCCTTCGGGTTCGCGAAGCCCTCCGGTCGCTCCCCAGCGCGCCCGTCCATCGGTCGCTCACCGGACAGATCGCCGAGAGCATGGGGAGAACCATGTCGCAGGGAACAGTTGGCGCCGTTCATGGACCATGATCGCTACGTGATGGAAGATCCCCTCAACGACCCGATTCCTGACCTTCCCGACTTCGAACTGGTCCGTCAGATCGGCCGTGGAGGGTTTGGCCAGGTCTGGCTGGCACTTAATCGTGCCACCGGCCTGCTGCGTGCCATCAAGTTGATCCCCCGCTCTTCCCTCGGCGGGTCCGACCCGGCAGGACGCGAACTGGTTTCCATCACCCGGCTCGAATCCATCCGCCAGCGCCGCCACCCCAACCTGCTCGACATCCAGCATGTGGGCCAAACGGACGACTATGTGTTCTTCGTTACCGATCTGGCCGACGACGTGACCGGCCAGCCGGCCACCGACACGGCCCAGTACATTCCGGCCACGCTCGAACGCCGACTCCGCGCGGGCCCCCCTTCTCCCGCCGACTGCCTCGATTGGACCCGGCAACTCCTCCAGGGCCTTGCTTCGCTCCATGATGCGGGGATGGTCCACCGCGATGTCAAACCGGCCAACTGCCTGTTTGTCGGCGGGCAACTAAAACTGGCCGATTTCGGCCTCCTCACCGAAGCCGATCCGCATACCTCCCGCATCGGAACCCAGGCCTACATGCCGCCCGATGGGCAGATGGATACCCGGGCCGACGTCTACGCCGCCGGCCTGGTCATCTACGAAATGCTCACGGGCTACCCCGTCGAACGTTTCCCCCAGCTCGGCCAGCGTGCCGACGAGATCGCTTCGGTTCCGTCCCTTTCGCTTCTCCTGAAGCTGGTTCTCGACGCGTGTGCAACGTCTCCTCAGGACCGATTCCCTGACGCTTCTGCCATGCTCGCCGCCCTGGACAACGCCCGGATCGCTGGCGCAACGCCCCTCCGTCCGTTCCTCCGCATCGCCGTCTCGCTCGTGGCGATCATGATGATTGCGTTTCTGATGTGGGGTATTTTCGGCCCCCCATCCCGGCCGCCCCTGCCGCCGGTCGAACGCCACGTTCACATCAACTTCGTCACCGAGCCCTTTGGAGCCACGCTGTTGCTCGACGGCAAGGTCGTGCTCGACGACGATGGACAGCCCGTCACGACCCCCTGCACGATCGAGAACCTCCCCGCCCGTCCCCACGCCGTCGTCTTCCGGTATCCCGATCTCCCCGACCTCGAAAGAACAATCGACTTCGCCAGGCAGCGGCAGGTCGTCGAAACGTGGCCCGCGCTCGATCGGGAGGCAAGCCCCTGATGGCCGATAACCGGGCGGCAACACCGGAATCCGTCCGGGCCGGCGGCAGCGTTCCACGATCGCGATCGTAAAGCAGCATCGACCGTCCCCGACACCGGTCGGTTTTCAGTCATCGCCGCACCCCTCGAAGGTTATCACTTACCGTACACCGCGAAGATATTCTCCGGGGGAACGTCCGGCTGGAACAGATGTGCCGGGCCGAGAATGTAACCCCCTCGCTCCCCGAGCACGTCGCAGTAGCGGCCCGCCTCGGCACGAACCTCGTCCGCCGTCGCGTGCGGCAAGAGGTGCTGCATGTCGATCCCGCCATGGAAACAGACCCGGCCGCCAAACTCCTCCCGCAGCGCCTCGGGAGCCATCTGCGGGCCGACCGGCTGAATGGGGTCCAGCGCGTCGACTCCGGCTTCGATCAGATCGGCGATGAATGGGCGGATCATCCCGCAACTGTGGTAGAGCACCTTGCCCCCCAGCCCATGGATGCAGTCGGCCATTTCCTGGATGTAGGGCCGGATGAACTCGCGGAACATGGAGAGCGAGATCAACGGGCCGGTCTGGCTCCCGAGGTCGCTGATGACCAGATAAAGGTCGATCCGGCCGCCGGTCGCCTCGGCCGCACGGGTGTAGTCTTCCTTGTAGAAGTTGGTGAACGTTCGCGAGAGAAAATGGGCCCAATCGGGACGTTCGACCATGTCGACGAACATCCCCTCCCATCCGCGAACCAGCGCCGGCCGTTGCCACACGTCGGCAAACCCATACAGGAGGGCATGACTCTCCCACCGCCGGCATTGCTCGGCCAGACCCGTGTAGTCGAACTGGTCGGGCGTGGGCCAGCCGAACCCCTCGAGATCGGCGAAGCGGTCGGCGTCGGCCAGGGCCCCGCGGCTATCCTCCCGCATCGGGCCCCAGGGCGTTTGCCGATACATGTAGCGCTCACCCCACATGTTCTCGAACAGGCCGTTGCCGGCTTCCCGCTCCGGCGGCCCGGGAACATCCAGGTGTCGCACGTCGATCCCCAGTTCGTCGAGCACGCGATCCTTGTCGGTGTGCCCCACGTGGGCCAGCAACCGGTTCCAGGTGGCAGGCTCGGCCCAGAAGTCCCGCGGTGTGCGATTGGGAAGGCTGTGATCCAGGGCCGCCAGGACTCGCTCGCGAGAAGTCATTGACATGGGCACACAAATCAGTCGAGTTGTCCGCGAAAGAACCGCGAGATCCGTTCGAGAGCTCGCAGATGGTCGCCCGGCTGATCGGGCGGCGAAACCAGAAGGATCACCATGTTCACCAGTTCGCCGTCGACGGCGCGGAAGTCGATCCCGTCCGGCGCATAGGCCACGACGCCCACTAGCTTCGAAACGGCGCGATGCTTGATGTGCGGAACCGCGTAGCCGCCCCCGATGGCTGTCGAGCCAAGCTGCTCCCGCCGGACGAACGCCGCCGCTATCTCGGCTGCCGATTCCTGCGGAACTTGGCCGGCCCTCGACAGGCTGTCCACCAGTTGGCCGATCGCGTCTTCCATCGATACCGCTTCCAGCCGGCAGAAACTTGCCTCGCGGGAAATGAACTCAAACGTGGCAATCGACGGAAGCGGCGGAAACCAGATCTCCTGGCCGCAGTGCGGACAAGCCGCCTTCTCCGGCGGAGTTGCCGGGTCAAGATCAAGCCATCGCTCGCATTGAGGACACTGCTTTTTCGGGCCTCGCTGCCGGGAAAATTGAGGATTCATGGAGACTGCCCTGAAACGTGAAAATCACCGTACCGGTTCAATCGCCTCTCATCTAAGTGGCATCGTACCCGAAACTCGGGGCGACCGGCAACCGGGTTCCATGGCGTCCCAGCCGGGTTTCTCCTTCCACCTCCAGCAAGCCAAGTCTCGCCACTCCGCCCGCCCATCGAAAGGCGGCTTTTGACCTGACTGCCGGGCAAATTCTCAACGTCCATGCCCAAGGCGCTCGATCGTGAGCCCCTCGCGCACGTCGAATGTCACCAGCAGCGAGTGGCGGCCACCACACTGGCGCATGATATCCTGGTGCAGGGCCCGCTCGTTGGGCCAGGGATAGACGAATACGATGTCGAAATCCCGCAGCTCCATGTCCAGATCGGCGTAGGCCGGCTCGTCCTCGAAGGATGTGCGAAAATCGGCGTCCACCAATCTGGGATCAAGCCGGTAGTTCCCGGGCACGTAACTGCCCAGGGCAAATTCCACTTGGGCATCGTACTTCTCCGCCAGCCCGCAGGCCAGATCGATGAGCCGCGGCTCGATCTCGATGCCATAGGACTGGAAACCCAGACGGGCAGCCATGATCGCAACCACTCCCAATCCGGATCCCCACTCCAGAACCGTTTCCGCCTGTCCCTGAAGCCCCGCCAGCGTCTGGTACACTGCTCGGTAGTCGGACGCCACAAAGTTGAAGAAGTCCCCCCGTTCGTCCAGCCGGTCCCAGATGGCCCCCGCTTCAAGCCAAAGGTCCTCGAGACCCGGAAGAACTGGAAAGGCAGGCTGGTCGTTCATGGGGAAGTGAGTTTCTCGGCGCTGGCCGATCGGGATTGCCTGGCTCCACGGAGCCGCGGGACTGGGGAGGTTGTCCGGAAACGGAGACCGGCTCCCAAATGTTGTGTGTCGTATCTGCTGCATCCACAAGATGCAGGGGGCCTGGCCCCGTTTCGGGATCGCCTCTCCGTTTCAATAGCACCTCAGCTTGGCGTGACCGTCGCCGCCAGGCTGTCCCCCGCCGGTTGAGAGTGCGTCACCTCTTCCACCTCGTGGAGAATCTCCCTCACCTCTTCCCGGTTCGCCAGGTAGGAGCCCACTCCGATTGCGGCAATCACCACGCTGATGATTCGATAGGTGAGTGCGATCACAAGCCCCTGGCCCAAAACGATCGTCTCCCCCGACATCGACGGCACCTGGGAGTACAGCCAGTTCAGCCCACCTTCCAACGGGCCGGCAGGCAACGGGATGACTTGGGTCGCGGCGCTCAGCGGACTGATCACGAAATGGATCGCCAGGCTGGGAACCGATTCGTACAGGGCACTGCAAATCAGGAAGATTCCTAGCGTGAACGAGCTGTGAACGGCCACGCTCATCAGCGCCGAGGCGACCAAGACCGGCCAGCGCCGCCGGTACATCGCCACCGCCAAGGCGATCTTCTCGAGGATCCTGCCAATCACCGGCGTCCTGGCCAGAAGCCGGGTCGAACCGCCGTGGGACAGGTCCGGCATCAGCAGTCCAATCATCGCCACCGTCCCCAGGATCGTGATCAGGTGCGTCACCTTGCAGATCCAACGGATCCCATCGTTCTGGCTGTCGGCAAACCCAGTCATCAGGATCGCAACCGACGCCACCACGAACAGCGTGTACAGCCCGATGACCCGGTCGACGAACACCGTCGCCACCGCCGCGGTCTTCTCGCTGGGATGGTGGCGAGCGAGCATATAGGCCTTCAACAGGTCTCCGCCCACAATCCCCATGGGAGCCATGTTGAAAAGATAACCGAGAAAACCGAACCGAAGGGCTCCTCGCATCGTGAACGGAATGTCGAGCGCTCGGACCAGGTAATACCAGCGAATCAACGTGAGCACGACGGCAAACGTGCACGAAGCCAACGCCAGCCCCAACAGCGGCCAATTCTTCGACTGCTGCCGGAGATCCTCAAAGGCGTGATTCCTCGACGCGTCCCAGAAAAGGTATACCAGGATCGCGATCGGCAGGCCGACCTTGATCGTAAACAGGAGGAATTTTTTGACCATGCGCAGGCCCGGAATGCGGAAACAATTCTCAAGATTCAAGGTTCATGGAAGATCGCTTGCCCTGTCGGACGATTCGCTCGCGGTCGTCGATCTCGTGTTGCACGCGATCCAGATCGGCGTCGACCATCATTTCGACGAGTTCGCGAAAACTCACCGATGGCGTCCAGCCCAGAACGCTCCGCGCTTTGGCGGCGTCGCCTCGAAGCGTGTTCACTTCAGCCGGACGAAACAGCCCCGGATCGACCTCCACGTGGTCGCGCCAGTCCAGACCCACATGCCGGAACGCCAGGTCGACCAGGTCCCGCACCGAGTGTTTCACGCCGCTGGCCACCACGTAGTCGTCCGGTTGGTGCTGCTGGAGCATCAACCACATCGCTCGAACGTAGTCGCCCGAAAATCCCCAGTCGCGCATGGCTTCCAGATTGCCCAGGCGCAGTTTTTCCTGCACGCCGAGCTTGATCCGGGCCACTGCGTCGGTGACTTTTCGGGTTACGAATTCCTTGCCCCGCCGGGGCGACTCGTGATTGAACAGGATCCCGGAACAGGCAAAGATATCGTAACTCTCGCGATAGTTGACGGTGATCCAGTGACCGTAAACCTTGGCCACCCCGTAAGGGCTTCGCGGCCAGAAGGGGGTATTCTCGTTCTGCGGCTCCTCTCGCACGTCGCCAAACATCTCGCTCGAGCTGGCCTGGTAAAACCGGATCTTCGGATCCACCAGCCGGACCGCCTCCAGCATTCTCGTCACTCCCAGGGCCGTGAACTCGCCGGTCAGCAGCGGCTGCAGCCAACTGGTCGGTACGAAACTCTGAGCCGCCAGGTTGTAGACCTCTCGCGGCCGAACATCACGCACCAGGGTGATGATCGAAAGCTGGTCCAGAAGGTCCGCCTGGTGAAGGGTGATCTCGCTCGCCAGATGGCTGATCCGCTCAAAACTCTCCGTGCTGGCGCGCCGCACCATCCCGTGGACTTCGTACCCCTTGCCGAGCAGGAACTCGGCCAGATAGGCACCGTCCTGTCCGGTGATTCCGGTAATCAAAGCGGTTGGGGGCATGGTGGGATCGCTGCCGAGGCAGACTGGGAAACGGGGGCAAGTTCGGGTCAAGTCCGGGCATTATACCACGATCCCGTCCCCCCCACAGCGCGGATTCTTTGCCGCCACCCCCCTTCTGCGTATGGTTCTCACACCTCCTCAACAACCTTCAGGCCCAACAGGTTCGCCAGATGGCGGATGGTGCTGGTGTGATCGCCATAGTAGGCCACCCGGTGCAGGGAGGCGTAATAGTCCAGGGCGCTATCGCCGAGGGCCCCGCCACCCCAATTGGCCAGCAGCTTATCGGCGTCGCTGATTTCGACGACGATCTCGGTGCGGCAGCCGCGCTGCCGCCCTTCGGGCACTTCAGGCACCGCCACGATCTTGCCGCGGAACATCAACAACGTGTCGAGATGCACCATTTTGGTCAGCGTGACCTGCTGGCCGATCCGGTAGTGGACTTCCGTGACGGCCCCGCCGCGGACCTCGGCGTGACGGCGCAGGAGGTAAGGTGATCTCGGGCTACCGGGACCTTCCATCCGCAGCGGTGCGGAGCAGTGCGAGAGATGGAAGGCGTTTCTGGCCGTATCGACTCCTGCCGCATTGCCCAGAAACCCGGCCCGATTGAGGGCGTGCTGCAGCATCAACATGGTCAGCAGGCAGTCCATATCACCGTCGCAGGCGGCCGGAATGCCCCGATCGTTCAGCCGCGAGAATCCCAGGCAGGGGAACCCCCGGGGCAGCCACCCCATGCAGGTACCCACGCACAGCCCGTGGCAGCCGTATTCGGCAAGCAACCGGTCGAGAGTCAGGCTCGCCCGGGCCGCCTTGAGGACATCCTCTTGGCCCGGTTCCACGATCCGCTCCGCCTCATCGAGCCACTCCTTCGCCTGGGCTTCGGCCGCCGCTTCGTCGACCCCGTCGAGGACCTCGTCGTAGCGTCCGTCGGGAATCGCCACGAGCTCTACTCCCAACCGTTCCTTGACCTTCTCGGGGGTGAACGACTCGGGTGTGCCCTTGAAAGGGGGCGAAGCGAGGACCCGGCTCTGCCGCAGCAGGGGCACCACTCTCAGCAGCGAGGTCGCCCGTTCCAACTCGCCGCAGTCGCTGCTGTTGAACAACGTGATTCTGTGCCCCTGTGCACGCCACGGACCGACCAGGCACCAGTCGTGCCCCCCGATGACCGGCAGGTGGAAGACGGCCACGGACCGACGTTGCTCGAAGGCCACCGGCGCCACGGCCCGGCTCAGGCCGAAAATATCCGCACTGACCGCCAGCACAGGCGCCTCAGGGCCCGCCTGCTCCAGCAGTTTGGCCATCTCTTCGGGCGTGGTCACCTGGCCGGTCACGAACTCTACATTCCCCAGGTTGATCTCGGCCTCGCCCAGACGCTTGATGATCGGTCCGAGATCCTCTTCGGACAGACCCCAACTCCTCCCCTCGGGCTTGCCGGCAATGGCCACGCAGATCCGCACCTTGGCATCGCGGTCCGGCGGCGGGGACTGGCCCCCTGCCGCCAACTGGGCCACTGCCAATACCCCTGCTCCCACTCCCGCCGCCTCCAGAAACTGCCGTCTCGTGCAATGGGTACACATGATCTCTCCTCCTGGATGAATCGACTTGCGTGGTCTGCGGATGAGCGGTTGTCGTGGAAACAGCACGTTCCCACACGCCTGCCCGGTGTGACCGAAAACCGGAACTCGTTCTTCGGACGTTCCTTACTTGTCCAGCCGTTTGGCGGCTTTCTTGATCAGCGCGGAGGCTTGCTTCGCATCGGCTTCGTCGGCAAAACCCATGATCGCCGAAAACTGGTCGCCGATCACCTGCGCCACGAGGAACGTGACGTTGATTCCCGCCTCGGCGACGGCCTGGGCGATGGCGTGTCCGAGTCCGGGCTTGTTGTCGCCCTGGACCAGGAGCGTGGCAATGGCGGCGGCTTCCAACCCGGCCTTGCCGGCCGCAACGGTCGATTTTTTGCCGGTGACGGGGCAGACCTCGATTACGGCCGTATCGCCGGCACCGTGGTAGTGGTAGCCCATCACGACCTGCAGATCGGCGCCGGCTTCGGCCAGCGGGGCGAGAACGCCGCTCAGCGATCCCGGCTTGTTCTCAACGTGAGTTCGCCACAAAGTGACCTTCTTGATGGAGACAGCCATGGCACACCTCGATTAGTTGGAGTTGGTGAGGATATTGTTAACACGAGCCGACTCGCGACGGAACGCACGCATCGGAAGAGCCTGGGGGCGACGTTCCGCCCCGGCAGGGCCTCCACCCTGCCTGCAGCGGTTTGTCGTACCAAGCCCGGATCCTTGCCGCCCGGATCGATGAAATATCCTCCATGACCCGACGCAAGGATCTTCGATTCCCTTCTAGAGGCTGACAGGGGTTCGAGGAGCGCCCGTAGAATAGGACTCCAGTGCCTGCCAAGTCAAGTACCGGCCGGCTCGTTGTTGCACCGGTGGCGCTGGAATGCCGCTGCCTGCTCGCAGGCAGTGCAAAGGGAGTACACCGTAGTTCCGAGCGTGCTTCCTACGTGTTTCAGGACCTCGTTAGTTCATAAACGCGAATTTCTCCATTCTCTGTGACGATTCCAAACTGGTCCGTTCGGGGTGCGCCGAGGACGGCGACCGGAGACGGGCCGGAAATGCTCATTTCCGCTTCGAGCTGCAATCGACGATCCTGGGTTGAGTAGACCTCACACTTGCGCTCGCATGCCGCGATCAGATAGCCGCCGCGGTTGAAGCAGGCCATCGGATCAGGCATGTCGTGGGCAAAGGGCTGATGGTTCCCGGTCTCGAAATCATCCCAGAAGACCTCGCCGCCGCGCTCGAATGTGGCGGCAATCCGCGGACGCGTATTGAGGGCCGACCCTGTCAGCGATTTTACCGCCCGGCTGAACTCCTGGATTTCCGGCATCTTCGATCGGCCGAAGATCGCAACCTGGTTTCCGAGGCCCAGATAGACCTTTTCGCCGCGAGCATACAAGGCCCCGTGGAAACAGTCGAGCCCTTCGTGTTCCTCCTGGGGCCCGGAGGGTGAAGGCCACCCGGCACTGGGTATTGTCTCAATGGTCGTTTGTTCGCCGTGCGGGCCGATCGCAATCAGGCAGAGTTGCCCGTTGCGTGGTTCAACGATCCACGTGGTTCCCCCAGAGTCGCGTGCGGCCGCGAGTGTGGCTGCTGAAAGGCCGGGGACGGGGCCGACGCGGACATGGCTGGAGAACTGGTCGGACATGGCCAGCGTCTGGATCGTGGCTAGCGGCGGCCGGCCCACGACATGGCAGACCAGAGGGGGATCGCCGTGCGGTGCTGCGCAAAGGATCACCGATGGCTGACTGAGGGGCTTGTCGAGTAACCACGCCGCACCGGGGTGATCGGCTTTTTGCCAGCTCGAGCGACAAACGATGAGCCCGCGATCGACGGCACAAGCCACATAGATCGCTTTTCCGCTTGTTGTGGCAGTCACCACGCCCTGCGGCAGCCGGATCGTGTGCACAAGACGCAGGACCCGTCCGGAGCCGTGCGGCTTCTGAAGGGGCCGAGGGGACGGGGGGGTTGGCGGCTGGAGGTAGCGCTGGCAGTCCCGTGCCAGGAGCCGATCTTCGGGCACAAGGCGGGCGATTGCCGAAAGCAGTCGGCGCTGGTCCGCAATGATTGTGTCCGTCAGGCTCCGCGATACGATCGCGCGCGTGCTGTCGGCGGCTCGATCCTTGACCTCCTGGTCGGGATAGGCAAGTGCCAGATCGGCCAGTGTTTCGGCGGCGATTGCGTCGCTGGCGGCCCCATGGTGTTCGCGGCGAAGCCGGTCGATCCAGGCCAGAGAGCCGTCGTGCCGGCCGAGCCGGCCGTGGATTCGGAACACCTCGCGCAGGCACTGGCCGGCCTGTGCCGAGGCCGGCCAACCGAGTGCCAGCACTTCGATCGCTTCGCCCGCCGATTCCAGCTTATCGTCCAGCAAACGGGCGGCCGAGAGGAAGTCGCGGTTTTCGCGATGCTTGACGATGGCCTTGCGGTACTCCGTCTCGGCGTCCTGAAGCTGGTCGAGATTGCGGAAGAGATCACCGGCCTTCTCGTGGTATCCCAGCTCCTGGTATAGTGCAATCGCCTCAGTCCACAGTCCTCCTTGTTCGAGGCACCTTGCCGCGTCGAGCGGCCGATGGAGCCGCTGCTGGTAGATCACCGCCGCCTCGCGCCAGTGGTGTCCTGAGGCAAGGGCATTGGCTGCCCCATCGTAATCCCCCAGCAATTCCGCGAAGATATAAGCGGCACGGCGGTGACGCCCAAGGCGGATCTCCCGGTTGGCCAGGTTGCGATAGAGTGCCGCCAGACGAGCGGCGTAATCTGCCGGCACTCTCCAGATATCGGCGGGCCCGCCGCCTCTGAGGCTGCCGAGGCGGAAATTGACGTCGTGCTCCCCGAGCCGGTCCCCGCCTCGGGCCAGCCCGCGATGGGCGGCGCCGCCCATCGGCAAGGCGAAACGCAATCCACGATCCGGATCGGTTTCGAGCAGGTGCATCAGCCGGGCGATCTCCTTGTTCCTGGCGGCCATGCGGCCGGCGGCAAGGTGGGCCAGTCGTTGGGAGGCCCAATCCTGCAGGCCGTTGACCCAGGTGGGGGAGCTGGCGGTGGCGGGAACCTGCCGGACAAACCAGGCGGCGGCACCGGCCAGAAGCCGTACTGCCTGCCGGGCAGCCGCACCGGCGAGGCCCTTTCCGGGTTCGAGTGGACTCGGTGGGAGTTTTTCGATGGAGTCCGCGTCGGAGCCAATCCCGTCCTGGCCCTCCTCCATGACCTGTTCCAGAGTGAGCGTCTGGGCGGGGGCAAGCCGGCTGAGACGCTTCGTGCAGGCCACACCCGGCATCGCCCGGTTCCAGAGGCGCCCTGAGCAGGGGGCGACGGACAGAAGATCGGTCACCGACAACACATCGGCGTCTTCAAAAGCGATCAGGCCACAGGCAGGGTGCCATGCGCAGGTGAGTTCCGCCGACAGGAGCGACTGCAGATCCCGATCGCAGAGCTCCGGTTCGAGCCGAGCATCGATCGGCAAGAACAGTCGCCCGGCGACCACTCCAAAGGGCACGCAGCGCTCGGAGACGCCGGCAATTTCCGCGCCGGAGGGTGCCACGAGCAGTCCGAGCGGACGGCGGTCCGTCCGGGATTGCGGAAGGGGCAGCAGGCGCAGCGTCTTGTGCGGAGCAGTCCAGTGGACGATCTCGGCCAGCCAGACAGCCGGATCGGCGCCGGGCAGAAACCAGGCGACCGGTTTTCGCACCGCATGCTCACAGTATTGGAGGGTCAGAGGAACGGTGATCATGACAACTGCCGGGCAAAGGCGCCAATGGTGTTTTCGAAGACGGACCGTTTCTCGGCGCTGGCGTGATCGCCGAGGAAATAGGGCGAGCCCCACATCCGCCCGTCGCTGCACCAGCCGGAGACCTCCGCGTCGTTGAGCACGAGCGCATGCAGCGGATTCCCCGGGGCGAACCCGTCCGCGTCTCCAAAGTACCTGGCTCCGCCGCTCGTCGCGAGGTAATACGCCTCGCCGACCGTCAGAAACGGCTCCGCGCCCTCCGTCGCGATGGCGCGCGCCTTGGACA
>CAYSCH010000295.1:0-1112 GCA_964429355.1 uncultured Planctomycetaceae bacterium
TCAAGAAGGTGGGTATGGACGTGGGCGGCAAGGTGCTCAAGATGCGCCGCGACGGCCACGCCCTGATCAAGATGCTTGGCGGCCGGGCGGTGCACCCCAACTGGGGTCTCCCCGGCGGCGTCAGCCGCGGCATCAATGAAGAGCAACGCAAGGAGATCGAGGCCCGCGGCCGCGAAGCGATCGAGTTCGCCAAGTTCTCCCTGCAGGTCTTCGAAGACATCGTCCTGAAGAACAGCGCCTACGTGGATTTGATCACGGGGGGTGTGTACACGCATCAGACCTACAACATGGGTACGGTTGACGCGAACAACAAGGTCAACTTCTACGACGGCAAGATCCGAGTCGTCGGCCCGGACGGGAAGGAACTGGTCAAGTACGATGCCAAGGACTACCAGCAGCACATCGCCGAGCGCGTCGAGCCCTGGTCGTACCTCAAGTTCCCCTACCTCAAGGCCGTCGGGTGGAAGGGCTTTGTGGATGGGAAGGACTCGGGTGTCTACAAGTGTACGCCGCTGTCGCGATTGAACGCGGCCGACGGCATGGCGACCCCGCTGGCGCAGGAGCAGTACGAGAAGATGTACTCGACCCTGGGCGGCAAGCCGGTCCATCACACGCTGGCAACGCACTGGGCGCGCCTGGTCGAATTGCTCTTTGCGACCGAGCGTTGGGTCCAACTGGCCACCGACGAGGAGATCACCAGCGACAAGTTCCGCACGCTGCCGACGGAAACGCCGCGTGAAGGGATCGGCTGCGTCGAGGCTCCGCGAGGCACGCTCACACATCACTACGTGACCGACGAGCGAGGCATTCTGACCCATGTGAACCTGATTGTGGGCACGACGAACAACAATGCCCCGATCTGCATGTCGGTCAAAAAGGCGGCCGAGGGACTGATCAAGAAGGGGAAGGTCTCCGAGGGCCTCTTGAACATGGTGGAGATGGCCTTCCGCGCCTATGATCCGTGCTTCGGTTGTGCCACCCACAGCCTGCCGGGCCAGATGCCGCTGGAGGTCAACCTCCGCAATCCCGCTGGAGAAGTGATCGAGAAACTCTCCCAGTACGTGGGCTGATCGGCACTCTTCGTTAGAATTGGCCGGGCGATCGACTGGTCG
>CAYSCH010000295.1:1122-12085 GCA_964429355.1 uncultured Planctomycetaceae bacterium
ACTGCGAACCGGGATCGCAGGCGGGATGCCGCGACAGTTTCTGTCGTCCCGGACGCTTCGCGCCGGTATGGGCGAGTCGCTTGCGGCCGCTCCGCGGAAATGTCCTGTCGTGTTCGAACTCCTGACAAGCCCATGAAGACGCTCATTCTTGGCCTGGGAAACTGGATTGTCGCTGACGACAGCGTTGGCCTGCACGTGGCGGCCCGACTGCGGGAGCTTCTGGCAGGCCGTGACGACATCGATGTGGGCGAAGACTATTGGGGCGGTCTGCGCTTGATGGAACGATTGGAGGGTTACGATCGGGCGATCGTGATCGATGCGATCATGACGGGCGCCGAGCCGGGCACGATCCACCATCTCACCCCGGCCGCGATCCCCACCCAGCGCAGCAGTTCGGCCCACGATGTGAATCTGCCGACGGCCTTGGCGCTCGGTCGCCAAGCGGGCATCAGCCTGCCGGCCGACGAAGACATCCTGCTTGTCGGTATCGAGGCGCAGGATATACTGACGTTTACGGAAGAGTGCACTCCGGCCGTGGCGGCATCGATCCCGAAGGCCGTGGAAGAAGTGCTCAAGTTGTTGACAACCGGGAAGGCAGGTGAGTGAGCGGGAGGTTTCCCGCTTCGATCCCATCTGCACGGATTACGAAGGAGACGGTCATGATATCGCCTGAAGCACTGCGTCGATACCACTACTTCGCCAATATCGGTGAACAGAGCCTGAAGGCCCTGGCGATGATCGCCGAAGAAAAGACCGTTCCCGCCGGGACGGAAATGTTCCGCGAAGGCGACCCGGCCAACACTCTGCACGTCATCACGCAGGGGGAAGTCGAGATTCGATACCTGCTGGGAACTGGCGAAGAGCGAACGGTCGATACGCTGGTCGGCGGCGAACTGCTCTGCTGGTCGGCCATGATCGAGCCTTACAAGGCCACGGCCATCGGCACGACGGTGAAGGATACTCAACTGATCTGCCTCGATGCCCAGAAGGTTCGCGAGCTTTGCGATGCGGAGCCGCGGCTCGGTTACCAGCTCACCCAGGCGATTGCCAAATTGTTGGCCCTACGTTTGGAGAGTGCCCGGGTCCAGTTGGCCGCGGCGGACTGAACGAGCGGTTGCCCGATGCACGAAGTATCGATCGTCGAGGCCTTGATCGAACAAGTCGAAGGGGAAGTTGCGCGAGCTGGGGCCTCAGGTCGGGTGGCCCGGCTCGCCCTGTCCATTGGACGACTTTCGGGTGTCCAGGCAGATTCGATTCGGTTTGCCTTCCAACTGCTCACCCCGGGCACGCTCCTGGAGGGCGCGACGCTCGAGATTGAGGAGCCACGGGCCGTCTGTGCATGCTCCAGATGTGGGGTTCGCACAGAGCTCGAAGAGTTGTCTCTTCAATGCCCAGCCTGCGGCAGTTCCGAGATTGCCCTCCAGGGCGGGCAGGAGATGCTTCTGGAGACGATCGATATTGATGAGGAGTGAGCGACCCTTGTCTCCTTGCCGGAAATGCGGAAGAATTGAAAAGTCCTGACAAGAAGCAGGAGTCTCCCGCAAGCATGGAAGTGTACCATTGGTGGTTTTGTTTGCGGTTCCAAGAAGTCAGCTTGTTACTCGATCCCACCGGCAGACCGCCATCATGAAGATTGTTGCCGCGAAGAAGATCCTCAAAGCCAATGACCTGCTTGCCGAGGAGAACCGCCGCCGCCTGGACGCGGCGGGGGTGTTTGGTGTGAACATCGTTGGCTCCCCTGGCTGCGGGAAGACCACGTTTCTGGAGAATCTGTTTGCCCTGTTGGGCAAGGGGGTGGCGCCGGCCGTGATCGAGGGGGATATTGCCGGTTCAATCGACGCCGAACGGATCGACGCCTTGGGGGTGCCCGTCGTGCAAATCAACACGGATGGGGCATGCCATCTGGATGCGATGATGGTGCAGGCGGCGGCTGAGAATTTCGACTTGCCGGCCATCGACGTGCTCATGATCGAGAACGTGGGCAACCTGGTCTGCACGGCCGGGTTCGACCTGGGCGAGCACCTGCGGATCGTGCTGCTGAGTGTTCCGGAAGGTCACGACAAGATTGCCAAGTACCCGGCTATCTTTCGCGGTTCCGATGCCCTGGCCATCACCAAGATCGACCTGTTGCCGCACTTTGATTTCGATGTCGCCCGGGTGAAGTCCGACATGAAGGCCCTGGCACCGGAGGCCGGCGTGTTTGAGATTTCCGCCAAGATGGGAAAGGGGATGCCTGAAATTTCAGCGTGGCTAAAGGAGCGGATGAAGGCGAAGTAGGCCGGGTGGGGGTTGCGGCTGGCGGCGGAAGTCTCGGGGGATAGCCTGGACCGACCCGAAGCGAGGACAGCCGTTGTGGCCGCTGTGTCCTGGCTTGCATTTCGGGTCGATCCTGTGAGGCACCGAGTGATTCTGCTCATCGACAACTATGATAGTTTTGTCCACAATCTCGCGCGCTATTTCGAAAGGCTTGGGCGGGAACCGCTGGTGGTCCGCAATACGGAGATCGATGTCGATGCGATCTGCCGGCTGGCCCCGGAGGCGATCGTGCTTTCCCCCGGTCCATGCACGCCCCGGGAGGCAGGCTGTTCGCTGGAGGTAGTTCGGTCCTTTGGCGCAAGCGTTCCGATGCTGGGCGTGTGCCTGGGTCATCAGGTGATTGCCGAAGCCTTTGGCGGCCGAATCGTGCGGGCCCGGGAGCCGGTGCATGGTCGCACCGCGTCGATACACCATGATGGACGAGGTGTCTTCATGGGGCTGCCGACTCCGTTGACCGCCTGCCGCTATCATTCTCTGACGGTCGATCCGGCGACCTTGCCCGATTGTCTGGAGATATCCGCCCTTGCCGAGGACGGCACGGTCATGGCCGTCCGCCACAGGACGCTACCTGTCGTGGGGCTGCAGTTTCATCCCGAATCGATCCTGACCGAACATGGCTACGAACTGCTTGCCGCATTCCTGCGCCAAGCGGGGCTCCCGGTGCGGGAGCCGATCCCGGCCCAGGACTCGGAGCGGGCTCTCGCCCATTGACCACCGGTCGAGGACCGCGAACGAACGGAACACAGCAAAAACTCTCCTCATGTCATCCAGTCGAGTGCCACATCCAGGGCAACGGCCGAATGAGTCAAGGCACCGACGCTGATCCGATCCACGCCGCTCTCGGCGATGGCCCGGATCGTGTCGAGGTTGACACCTCCCGAAGCTTCCAGTTCGACGGCGGGGTTGATTCGGTCTCGCTGCCTGACCGCTTCCCGGAGGAGTTTCGGTCCCATGTTGTCCAGGAGCACGATATCCGGGCCGGCAGGCAAGACTCGGTCGAGTTGTTCGAGCGTGTCGACTTCGATTTCCACGATCGACGGGTCAGCCGCGTGAGAGGATCGTTTGCGTGCCAGGTAGCGACGCGCCTCCTCGACCGCCTCGGCCGGGCTGAAGCGAGGTCGCCCGGCGTCGGCCTGGGCCCCCAGTGCCAGGTGGTTATCCTTGATCAGGATGGCCTCAAACAGCCCCTGCCTGTGGTTCCAGCCTCCGCCGCAACGAACGGCGTACTTTTCCAGTCGCCGCAGTCCCGGCGTGGTCTTCCGCGTGTCGTAGATACGGGCCCGGGTGCCGGCTACGGCTTCGACATACCGGCTTGTCAGAGTGGCGATGCCGGAAAGCCGGCCCATGAGATTCAGGGCGGGCCGTTCGGCCGTGAGAAGGCGCTGGGCGGGGCCTTGGACCTCGGCGACGGCCTGCCCGGCTGCGACCCGGGTTCCGTCGCCGGCGTGCGCCTGCCACTTGAGGCCCGGATCGATCCGGGCAAACACGATCTGCGCCGCATTCAGGCCGGCGATCACGCCGGCCTCGCGGGCCACGACCGCGGCCCTTCCGCACGCATCGGCGGGAATGAGGGCCAGCGAGGTGCAATCCCCTTCGTCGCCGAGGTCCTCTTCGAGCATCCGCTCGATCAGATTGCGGAGGTCCTGCTCAACGGAGTGATCCCACTCGACTTGATGAAACTCTTTAGCCAAGGCCGCTTTCTCCAACTGGGTGGACCTGGAGTATTCGATTATGTTGAAGCATAATCGAAGTGGGCGGGGATCGGAAAGTGAGGTGACTCATGTCCAGTCCGGGCGGAAACGACGGGAGTGCGGAATTGCGGCCCTTTCTCTTGCGCCGCCGGGACCAGCAGTTTCTCGCGGGCATGACGCTGATCGCCTTGCTGGCCATTGCAGGGTGGTGGTGGCAAAGCGGCGGTCCCTCCGGCCGGCTCACCGAGTGGGACCGATTATCCGGCCGTCCCACGCGTTTCCACGTGAACGTGAACACGGCGGCCTGGCCGGAACTCGCACAATTGCCGGAAATCGGGGAAATGCTCGCTCGGCAAATCATCGAAAATCGGGAGGCAGAGGGGCCGTTCCGTTCGCCGGAAGATCTCATGCGAGTCCACGGGATCGGGGAGAAAACGCTGGAACTCATGCGCCCCTATCTCAGCCCCGAGTCATGGCCCCAAGTGCCGGCCACGTGATGGCAGGTATGCTGCACGGCTGAGGGAGTGCCGTCCCCCCTTTGCCGGACAGGGCTCCGCGGGCGTAGAATGATTTGCTTCGCCACTTTGCTCTCTTGGCATTCAGGATCGGTCAGCAAGAGCCCGTCCAGCATGGGTCGAGGGAACACCGGGGCGGAACGCGATGGCTAGCCTGGAATTGCGGCAGGCACGTGCCGCGCGATCTCCACCGGTCCATCGGTTGGTTCATTGGGCGGAAGTGGCACCCCTTTTCGATACTCGCAGCCGGGCGAGGGAGAGAGTCGATCGTGTTTCAATTGGTGAGTCCTTTCGAACCGGCCGGAGACCAGCCTCAGGCAATCGATGCCCTGACGGAAGGTCTGCGGGAGAAGAAGAAATTCCAGACGCTGGTGGGCGTCACCGGGTCGGGAAAGACCTTCACGATGGCCAACGTGATCCAGCGTCTGCAGCGTCCCACGCTCGTGCTGTCCCACAACAAGACGCTCTCCGCCCAGCTCTACTCGGAGTTTCGCGAGTTCTTTCCGAATAATGCGGTGGCGTACTTCGTCAGTTACTACGATTACTATCAGCCGGAAGCATACATTCCCCAACGCGACATTTACATCGAGAAGGACGCATCGATCAACGAGGAGATCGATCGGCTTCGCCTGGCGGCGACGAGCGCCCTGATGAGCCGGCGCGACGTGATCGTCGTGGCCAGCGTTTCCTGTATTTACGGTTTGGGATCCCCCGACGATTACCGCGAGATGATGGTGTCGCTGCGAATCGGCCAGGAGGTGGAACGGGATCGGATGCTCGCCCGCCTGGTCGACATCCAGTACGAACGTAACGACGTGGCGTTTGAACGGGGCAAATTTCGCGTGCGGGGCGACTGTGTCGAAGTCTTCCCGTCCTACGAGGAATTTGGGGTTCGCATTGAGTTCTGGGGGGATGAAGTGGAGCAGCTTTCCCGCATCAACCCCACCAGCGGGGAGGTCCTGAGCCGCCAAGAAGAACTCTTCATTTATCCGGCGAAGCACTTTGTCCTGCCCGACGAGCGAGTCAAACATGCGGTGGAAGAGATTCATCAGGAGCTGGCGGAACGCCTCGACCTGCTGCGCAAGCAGGGAAAACTGCTCGAAGCTCAACGACTCAGTGCGCGAACACGTTTCGATCTGGAGATGCTCCAGGAAGTCGGCTATTGCCCCGGCATCGAGAACTACAGCCGGCCGCTCTCGGGGCGTCCACCGGGTTCACCGCCGGACACGCTGTTCAGCTTCTTTCCGGATGACTTTCTGCTGTTCGTCGATGAATCCCATGTGACGGTTCCGCAGGTCCGGGCGATGCATGCCGGCGATCAGAGCCGGAAATCGACCCTTGTGGAGCACGGATTCCGTCTACCGAGCGCCCTGGATAACCGGCCCCTGAAATTCGACGAGTGGGAGCAGCGGATCCACCAGGTGATCTTCGTGTCAGCCACTCCGGGGCCGTACGAGTTGGATAAATCCAAGGGCGCGATCGTCGAGCAGTTGCTCCGCCCGACCGGCCTGCTCGACCCGGTTGTGGAGGTGGTCCCGGCGCGGGGGCAGGTGCCCCATCTCCTGGAACAGATCCGTCAGCGGGCCGAGGCCAGAGAGCGGGTGCTCGTGACAACCTTGACCAAGCGGATGGCGGAGGATCTGGCCGACTACTTCGGCAAACAGGACATTCGCTGCAAGTGGCTGCACAGCGATTTGCACGGGTCGAACTCCTGCGAGACCTGCGCCAGGGGCACTTCGATGTGCTGGTGGGTGTCAACCTGCTCCGGGAAGGGTTGGACTTGCCCGAGGTTTCGCTCGTGGCGATTCTCGATGCCGACAAGGAGGGATTCTTGCGGAGCGAAACATCGCTGATGCAGACCATCGGGCGATCCGCCCGCAATGTCAACGCCAAGGTCATTCTTTACGCCGACACGATGACCGACTCGATGCAGCGGGCCATCGAAGAGACTCGCCGCCGCCGTGCGATGCAACAGGCGTACAACGAAGAGCATGGAATCACTCCCGAAACGATTCGCAAGAGCATCCGCGCTGGAATCGAAGCCGAGGCGGCAGCTCATCTGACATCGAACGCCGCCGTGGGACGCGACGACGATGCCAAATTCATCACGGAGGAGTACCTCGACGAATTGGAGCAGGAGATGCTCGCGGCGGCCGAGGCGCTGGAATTCGAACGTGCGGCTGCTCTGAGAGATCGCATCGGGCAGATGCGCGATCAGATCGGAAAACGGACGGACGAGGCGGAGATTGACCACGCGACTCGATCGCATCGGGGGCGGCGCCGGAAGAAGAAAGGCGGCACACGCATTCCCAAGCCGGAGAAACCGTAGACACCCATCCGAGGGGCCGGTCGCTTCGGCAATTTTCCGCGACAAAACACCCTGCGGCGCGAATCGGACGAGCCAATCCACGCCGCAGGGGAGCAAGCTTGATTGCGGACCGGCAGATTACTACGGCGCCGGGGCGGCAGGAGCGGCAGGGTCAGCAGCCGGAGCATCGGCGGCGGGAGCGTCAGCAGCCGGGGCATCGGCGGCCGGGGCATCAGCGGCGGGCTGAGTGGTCGGAGTGCTGGAGGGCGGCGTCGACTCGGTCGACTCACTGCAGCCAATCGAAAAACCACAGAGTGCTACGGTCAGCACGACGAGGGAAAAGAACTTCTTCATCACAGTCGCCTTTCTCGAGAAACGGTGTCAAAAGTGCCGGCACTCAATTTCGGCCGGCTCTGTGGATAGTTGATCCGTCAGCACCGCCAATTATTCCACGGGATTTTCGAAAAAGGGGAAGAGCCAACTTGAGCCCACTCAAATGGGGAGTTTCGGTCGAGTTATGGTTCCCTAAACTCACATTTTCCGTTAATTTGGTGGGAACCGTCCGGTTTTTCCTGGCCGCAGGGAATATCGGCGGTCGTGGAAGTCTCTCAATTGGTGGGAATCACTGGCATGGGTGGCGATCGGGCACGACCGGAGATTACGCAACTTGTTCTCGATCACCACCGGGAGATCTATGCGTATGCCTACCGATTGTGTGGTTCCATCGCGGACGCGGAAGACCTGAGTCAATCGGTTTTTCTGACCGCCCATGAGAAAATAGATCAATTACGGGATCTGGAGAATGTGCGAGGCTGGCTTTATGCCATCTTGCGAAGCCATTTCCTAAAGCTCTGTCGAAAGAAGCGACCGGTGCCCGCGGCAACACTTGAAATGGATTTCGACGAGCTGGCCGGACCGGTGGATGACCCGATCGAAATCGATCGCGAAGCGTTGCTCAGAGCGTTGGCCAGCCTTCCAGATACCCACCGAATGGTGCTGGTGATGTTTTATTTCGAGCAGTGCAGTTACCAGGAGATCTCGAAACGGCTAGAAACGCCGATGGGGACGGTCATGAGTCGCCTCGCTCGGGCAAAAGCCAGGTTACGGGCTGAGCTGACATCCATTGGGCAGGACCGAGCGGCCCCTCTTCGTCCGCCGACACGGAAAGGGTGACGCCATGGATGAACGTCGCAAGTGGACCGCGGAGCAACTAGAAGCGCTGGAGGTGTTTCGTTCACGAGATGAAGCGACCGGGGATCCGGCGCTTGCACCGCTCGCCGAGGCGCTGGCGAATGATCCGGAATTGTCGCATCGGCTGGACTCGATCCTCACCTGGGATGCCCAGCTTGCCGAGGCAATGAGAGACGTCGCAATTCCACCCGGGTTGGCGGGGCAGATTCTTCAGAGTCTGGAAGACGCCACCCCCAGGCCTGTGCCGGCTCCAGTTGCCGCGAGCCGCAATCGGCGGGGCCGACGGTTTGCGTGGTTCAGCGTTGCGGCCGGGATCGGGGTAGCGGCGGCGTTGATCGCGGTAGTCGTGTTCCGCAGCCTGCCCGAAATGAATCCGGAGGGGCTTCGCTCGATCGCCCGGGACCGGTCGATGGCGAACCTGGGGAGTCTGCCGGCAGGGTGGACTGCCGGCGAACGCAGTTTTCCGGAACGTTTTCCCTACAGCCGGGAGCTGTTCTCCTCGCCCCAGGCACGATGGCGCTGGGTCGCCGATTTCGCTCCAGCAGAGGCCGTGGCGTACGATATACCCTTGGGCAACGGACGGAAAGCGACGCTCTACGTCGTTCGTTGCCGCTCCGACGCTCCCCTTCCGACAAGGGTTCCATCCGTACCTCAGATGCAGACCCTGGGGCTGGCCATGTCGGCGTGGCAAGGGGATGGTGTGGTCTATGTGGTGGTCGTCGAGGGGGACCAGCGGGACTATCGGGCTCTTCTCAAGTCATCGTTCCATGGACTGGCGTGAGCTGGAGATTTCCTGCTTTACCCGCTCTCACCAGTTTTCTGCGGCCGCGGAAGTGTTTGCCTGTTCGGCAAATTCTTTCTAATCCCGAAGTTGGATTCTAGCCGAATCCGGTTGTGAGAGAGTCAGCTCCCGCATTTGCTGTGTTCGTTGCGCGGAGCAGGAAATAACCGTGGGATACAGCAAGGGAATCGAGGGGAGAATCTGTCCATGAGATGGCTGCCAATCGCAGTGACGCTGCTGGTCGTACTGATGGCCGTGCCCGCTCAAGCGCAGGCACCGGCAGAGAATGGATCAACGATGCGTTTCAGTGGAGGTATCGTTCCCGGCGAAGTCACGGCAACTCCGGAAATGTGGTTCTATCAGGAGCAGATGCTCCGGCGGGACGATCCGAAAGAAGCGGTGCGGAGGAAGGCCGAATTTCGCACAGCGCAGCGCGAATCCCGATTGGCGTCTCGGCGCTGGTTTGGTGTATCGCTCTTGCGTCCGACGATGAGCACCGCCGTCATGGACGGTGAGGGGGCGGCTGTCTGGACGGGAACCGATCCGTTTTATCCCTACCGCTGGTCCGGCCGCACTCCGGCCGTCGTGGCCAATCGAACGGAAGCGCCGCGGTCAACTTACTGAACCAGTGTTTTCCGGGGGCGGTGCTGAGGCAGGGGTGAATTATCCCTTCCCTCGCGGGAAGGAGCCACCAAACGGTGGAACCTCGCAGTCGAGTAACTGCCGGGGCCGGGAGTCGAAGAGAAGAGCAGCAACGGGCCGGTGTGCTTCCTTCATGGGAAGAGCCCCGGCCCGTTGTGTTTTTGTACGGTTTCTGGAAGGGCCCGGCCGCTTTGCATCGCGAGTTCGCCTGTGTTATGCTGGTCGCTGATGTCGGTGGCCATTCCTCAAGGGTGCCGGTCGCCATCCAGAAGCCGGAGACGTCCGTGACACAGCAGCCCGCCAAGCCTCGAAAGTGGTTGTCGATCGCAGTCAAGTTGTTGATTGTGGGGATCGTTCTTTGGGCGGTGGGCGACACCCTTCTCAGCGGCGTCATGAAGCTCTGGCAGAACGGTTGGCATCTGCAGTGGTTCTGGATTGTGCTGGCTGGGGTGATCTACGTGGTTGGACTGTTTCCGGCCGGTCTTTTCTGGTGGCGAGTGTTGTGGGTTCTTGGTCAAAGGACTCGGTTCTGGGATACCATGCGGGCCTATTACGTCGGCCACCTGGGCAAGTACGTGCCGGGAAAAGCGATGGTGGTGGTGCTCCGCGCCGGGCTTCTTCAGCCTGGCGGCGCCCGGGTCTCGGTGGCGGCAGCCGCCGTGTTCTTTGAAACCTTGACGATGATGGCAGTAGGCGCATTCTGGTCAGCCGCGATCCTGGCCTTCTGGTTCCGCGGGCACTGGACTCTGTGTGCCGTGGCGGTCGGCTTGATGCTGGCTGCCGGTGTTCCGACCTTCCCTCCGCTGTTTCGATGGCTCGCCCGGCTGGCACGTGTGGCCCGGTCAGATCCGGAGACCCGGAAGAAGCTCGAGGATATCGGCTTGGGCACACTGGCCACCGGCTGGATAATGATGACGCTCTCCTGGGGGTTGTTGGCCATGAGCCTCTGGGCTACCCTCAAGGCGATGGGGGTCGAAGGGACCGATGTCGTGCGAGATTTTCCCCGCTATCTGGCGTCGGTTTCGCTGGCCATGGTCGCAGGATTCCTGTCGCTGATTCCCGGGGGACTCTTTGTCCGCGACGGGATTCTCGCGGAGTTGATCGAGCCCTACTTCCGGCAGCTCGCCACCCCGCTTCCTGCAGATGTCACGGCTGGATTGAGCGCCGTGTTGCTGCGGATCGTCTGGCTGGTGGGTGAGCTTGTGATCGCGGGGGTCCTCTACTTCGGATTTCGGCCGCGCGGGCCCGTGAAACCTGACTGAGGTGATCAAACTGCCAATGCTTCCAACCAGTTCACCTGCCCGAAACGTTACGGCTTTTGTGTTTGCCGGAGGGCCCAACCGGCGGCCTTTTTTCGTCCCTGGCCCAGGAGATACGGTATGCTGTCCATCGTGATTCCCGTCTACAACGAAGAGGAAAGCCTCGAGAAGTTGTACGAGCAGATCGACGCCGTCGGAAAAGCAAACGATTACCAACTGGACATCGTGTTCGTCGACGACGGTTCGGCCGACCGTTCCTG
>CAYSCH010000296.1:0-11895 GCA_964429355.1 uncultured Planctomycetaceae bacterium
GCAACAGGGCCGACTATAGCGACTGCCATGCTCAGATGCGTTACAATGCCTGACGTCCGGAGTGGAGTTGGCAGCAGAGATGGTCTTCCAGCGCTTGGCATTTTCGACCTTGCGTCGCTGCGAGTCGATTTGGCCGGAGTTGCCGGCGGCCGAATGTGGAGGGGTGGATTGGTTTGCGGAGAGTCGGGTACAGGACGGGAAAGGATGGGTGGGCATGCCTCGTAATTGGCGAACGGTGCCGGGGCTCTTGATCGGGGTTGTCGTTCTCTGGGTTATCTGCTGGCAACTCCAGGGGCCGCTGCGCGGAACGGCGACGTGTTGCATCATCAGCTACTTGCTCTTGGCGGCACAGGCGGCGATCTATCCAGGTTGGCTGGCCACGGCGGCAGACGGCGTCGGGGAAGACGGAACCACTGGTTGGAGCCGTCTGGGACGGGTTCTGACGATTGTTGGGATGCATGTCGGCATCGTGTTGGGAGCCCTGGACGTCTATGGCGGTCGACACGTCGGTTTGGGTGCCTTTTTCCCCATGGTTGGGGCGGATCTGCAACTGGTCGACGTGGGCCATGGAATACGCCAGTTCGTCGGCCATGCACTGACCGGTACGGCGATTGGCGGACTGATCGCACTTCTGGCGGGGTCGACACTCGGGCGGAGTTTTGCGATTGTGCTCGGCGGGAGCATTGGCTGGTTTCTTGGAATTGCCGTGTGCTTTCTGTCGCGAGACGCGCAGTCGCCGACCGTCACATGGATTGCCCTGGCCTGGCTCATCCTCGGCGTGTTGTTGGGGTGTCTATGGGGGAACCGGATCGCCGGATTCGGACGGCTGGCACGACGTTGGGCGGGAATTGTCTCGCTGCCCGCGTTTGCGGTGGCAAGCTGGAAATGGGCCATTCTTAGTCAACACTTCGCGTTTGACCCCTCACGCGTTCCAACTCTCACGATGTTCCAGAGGCTGGAGATTGCATGGCGTTGGAATGGCGGCGCACTGACATTCGTGCTGTTGTCGAGCGGCGTATTGGCCGGCGGGCTGGGGGCGTTGGTCGCATCGGAGGTCTTCCGTCGGCGAACCGGAGTTGCAGCAGATAGGGTATGCGCGCGCCGGCGTTTGTGGCCAGTGGCGTGGGCGATGGCAGGCATCTTGCTGGCGGTTTCGGCGACGCGTCTTTGGCACGAAAGACTTCAAGAGCTCGAGCTTGTAGCAACGTTGCCGGAGAATCAATTTGGCTTCAGGACAGGGCCAGAGGGCAACTGCGTTGTCGCGCTTTCGTACAGAGATGTATGGCGTCAGGACTTGCACGGCTCGTATCAGCAAACGGGAGCAGGCAAAGCGGTTTTTGGGATCACTCGTGCTCTTGGATCGCAACCACCGGCTGAGATCGTTGTGTCGGTCGGCGCCGGCGGCGTATATGAATCGTCGGGCGCAGGAGACGGCTTCGTGATTTCGCGGGACGGTCGGCGATTGGCCTGGGTGGTGACCACGCGAAGCGAGATACGTGACGCCCAAGGCCGCCGGTTTTCGACCACCAGCAAAATCGGCGTCGGTGATCTTGATACGGCGACCGTCTTAGCGGAAGTCGAGATGTCGGGCAGTGCCGAGTTTCTCACGCTTTCTCCGAAAGGCGATCGGGTGGCGATCTGGCTGGCCGGGGAATGGGTGGTTTACGATACCGACGGCCTCCGAGAGATCGCACGTTGGGATGCTGGAAACCAATCCAACTATTCCTTCAAGCAGGTGCCCTTCCCGGGAGCGTTTTCGCCGGACGGGGGCCTTTTCGCACATTTGGTCTTTGACCATGAAGGCAGCGACGCGCCGTGGCGATTGGATGTTCGTAAAGTGGGTGCCGGCGAACCGGCATCTGCCAGGCTGCAGCCTGGCAGATGGATCGCCGTTGCCTTTCAAGATTCCTCTAAAGTCATCCTGGCTGGGGAGAAGCGTTGCCTTGCGTGGCGAGTGGATCCGGATGACCGCCTGGAACTCACCCATTCCCTTGCGTGGGGGCCGTTTCAGTTCACCTGCTCCGCTTTGTCGCTGGATGGCAGGGTGGTGATTGGAAGGGGCATCGTCCCGGGCCACTCCTACCAACAATTCGCCGGGCATCTGCTTCGGCTGCCCGACGGCGCCTTTCTCGGACGAATACCGCAGCGACCCGATCCGCACTTTGGATGCTCCCTTTCGCCTGACGGCACGTGCTTCGTCCAAAAATCCTATAGCGACGAACTCAAGGTTTGGCGGATGACGGCGCGACAATTGAGGGGACTGGAGCAGGACGACCGGGCTCGTGAGCGTTGAAAAGGGGCCAGCCACCAGATTTGGCGCGTATGGGCAATATAAGGCATGCTATCGGTTATGCCTGCGAGTCGTTCCTTGGCCTCTCACGCGGCCGAAGTGTCGATTCGAGTCCTAGGTGCTTCGCCGCCGGCGCGATCCAATCGGCATCGCCCAGGGGACAGCCGCGATTCACACAGAGACGCAACGCCTCCAGTTCCGTCTCGGCCTGCGATCGGTTGGCCCACAGACGGATAACCGTCTGCTCGGGAATCAACGCCGAAGAATTCACATGGTCACATGGCCCAAAGTCGTTGACTTTCAGTGTCAATATAGTATCATATGATACCGGCGTTTGCGGCAGAGCATCAGGAACAGGATCGATCAGGACCGAGTCGATGGCCGCGAAGCAGACCGATGCTGGAAAGCTCGCAGAAATACGTCGGCTCGCGGCAGACCCGCGCCGGGTCCGGGTGACCAAGACCGTTCAATTTGACCTGATGGCTCACCGGCTGACCAAGGCCGACGTTTGCGACGAAATCATCGCCTGGATCGACCGCGGCGAGCCCGTCAAGGAAGTCGTGCTCCACAGCTTTCCAAGTCTCGTCGGCCAGACGGCCTATGAGATCAAGCCTCGCATGAGGAACACCCTCTTCTACATCAAGGTCACTCTGGTTGAGTTGGGGAAGCCGGGCGAGTACATGCTCGTCGTTTCGGCGCACCCGGACCATTGACAGACGCGACGACCTGATTGAAAGAGACGACCATGACCAGCACCCAATGCCCGCTTTGTGGTAACCAGACCCTGGAACACAAGCACGGCGAGTACCGTTTTGAGCCGCCGCAAAACGTCCCCGGCGGCACCATGATCATCGCCAATGCCACCTGGGACGCGTGCACCCGTTGTGGTGAAGAGATACTGCCGGACGAATTGACCAGAGCCATCGAAGCTGAGCGGTACCGGCGACTGGGGTTGCTCCCGCCATTGGAGATCCGGCAGGTGCGGCAGAAGACCGGCTTGTCGGCCGTTGACATGGCCAACCTGCTCGGCGTGGGGGAGAAGAGCTACACGCGTTGGGAGAACGGCCGGTCCATCCAGAACAGGTCGAACGACACGCTGATTCGACTGCTGGACAAGAACGCCGACGCACTGGTGATCGTGGATGCCGAACGCAAGCCGGATCGCGATAAACGGCTCTCCCAGTATGTGAGTGGATTGCGGACGCTCAAAGGCCAACGCCAGCATGGGATGGCCGCACACGGCGGTGACCTCGGCCTGGCGAACACGGAAAGCCTTCGCCGGCGACTGCGTGAAATCGTAGCTGCGCAGGGGAAGAAGAAATGACAACGTTCAACGCAACCTACCTGGAAATCGAGCCTCGTGAACTGGTCACCTACCTCCTTCGCGAGTCGGGGCAGTTTGAGCGAGAGTCAGTGAATACGGCTCATCTGCTGGACTTTCTTGGGCTCGATTACGTCAGCTTCAACTTCGACCTCGAACTTCCGCAGGAAGCCAGGCAAACGGTTGGCGACGCGCGCCCGAGGGCACTCATCTCGTTTGGGGACCGGATTATCGCGACGGATTCAGAACTGGACGAGGAGCGAACGCGGTTCAGCATCTTGCATGAGGTGGGGCATTTCGTCCTTCCTCACCACGAGCACTCGCTCTATGTCTGCGACGACATCGGGCTGAGCCCCTCAACTCGGCTGGTGTTCGAGAAGGAAGCCAGCCAGTTCGCCGCGGACCTGCTCTTCCTGGGGGATCGATTCGCCCTAGAGGCCAACAGCCGCGCCATCAACGCCGCAACCGTCAAAGAGTTGGCCACGAAGTACGGTGCATCCTTCGAGGCGACGGCACGCCGTATGGTCGAGAAGAGCTTCCGGCCGTGCATGCTGGTCGTTTTCAAGAAGGAGCCTCGACAGAGCGGCGCTGAATTGGGCCAGCCGCCCGCCTGGTCCGTCCGCGACTGCATTGCCTCGGCAACGTTCAAGACCCAATACTTCGAGAGCGTCTCCGGGGTCGTTCCGCCTGAGGTGGTGGCAGCGGTTGCCCAGCCCGGCCGCGACATCGCCATTGGCCACAAGATCGAAGTCGCCGTGCGATCATCGAATGACCAGCAGGAATTCCAATTTATCGCGGAATTCTTCAGCAACACGTATAGCATCTTTTGTCTGCTCGCGCCGAAATAGGACGCGAAGCCGAGGTTGATCGGCAAGAGAGCGCCACCCACGTGGCTGGCACCTTTTCGGTTAAGCCGCAGCTTCGGACGTCTGCAATCGCCTCACCAGGTCCCGGACCTTCTCTTCGAGAATTGGCAGCGCCTCCTCGGGCGGGGCGCAGTCGATATCGTCGATCTGCCAGTACTCGATCTGGTCGGCCCAGAGGGGGAACTTGTCGATCATCATCGCCCGATGCTCCGCCTCCTTCACCGCGATCACCAGATCGCAGTTGCCGAGATCCCGCGCGGTAAGCTGTTTCGGATCCCGCTGCTCTCCGTCGACGGGAATGCCTCGGCGATTGAGAGCATCGATCGAGTAGTGAGAAAGCCGCTCGAGGTCCGGCCACTTGTCCACGGCAAGCCCGCGCGAATCGGCCTGCCACGGCAGCCCCTCCTGCTCGACCAACCAGTTGAAGAAATGCTCGGCAAACCGGCTGCGATAGTAATTCGCCGAACACAGAAAGAGGACTCGCTTCATCTCATCGATCTCACGCCAGGGGAACGGAAAGTGCTCTTTCTACCCTTTCCGCTGAGGAACGCAAGCCCGAATCGGTTGCTCCCACTCCCCCTCAGGAGGGTAGTCTTGCCGTTACGACGCCCGTTCGAACCGATTGGCTGCTCAGACCAAGGGCGGAAAACCGGTATGGTCCGAAATGCCTCTGGTATTGGCGGCGTGCGAATGGCCCTGCAGGATTTGGGGAGAGATGACAAGCAGACGTGTCACTCGACCTCAAGAAACAGAGAAGCCCGCACCACAGCGGCGGGCTTCTCGGATCGAGTTGTCTGAGTGAAGGGGCGCTACGCCGATTGGGGTCACCTGCTGCCCATGTTTCCTAGTGAGCAAGCGGTAGAACCAGGTGTGTCGGCCCTCACTCTCGGCTGGCCAGCCACTAGAAGTTTATCGCCGCCGTGCAGGCTCGACAATCACCCCGGATGGGTTAGATCTTCTGGATGCGGAACAGGCTGCGCGGGGGGCAGGTTTTGACCTTACGGATCCACTGGTTTCAGGTGGGACTTCTCCAGACCCGTGGGACCCTGTTACTCCGGCGGGCAGAGTCGGATCTGCCGTAACTTGTTGCGAATGAGCATGTTACGTTTCGGGAGCGCCCAATGTCTGAGAAGGAGCCGGCGGGGCCGGAAAGTCTTCACAACTCTGGACGCGTAGGGCGCTGCCCTGGTACAGTGCCAGGATCCAGCGGTCTTCCTCCCAAAAGTTCGACGAACAGGAGCCTCCTTGATGAAAGCGACGCCCAGTCGTTCCGCCCGCCACTTGAGTCGCCTTGTGGTCCCGCTTATGACGGCGACCTTCGCTCTGTGCCTCCTTGCTCCGTCATCCCCGGCCGCCGATCCGCCCCGGATGCGCCGGGCGGACGCCTTTCTCGGGATCCACTTCGACTTTCACGCCGGCAAGGACTGTGTTCAGGTCGGCCAGCGGACCACGCCCGAGATGGTCGAACTGGTGATCGACAAGGTCCACCCCGACTACATTCAGATCGACTGCAAAGGGCACGCGGGCTACTCGAGCTATCCGACCAAGGTCGGCAACCCGGCCCCGGGTTTTGTCGGCGATCCGCTGCGGATCTGGCGGGATGCAACGGGCCGGCGTGGAGTTTCCCTGTTTATGCACTACTCGGGCGTGTGGGATTCGCGTGCCGTGGAGGTCCATCCCGAATGGGCGGCCGTCGATGGCGGCGGCAAGCCGAACGACAAGGCGACGTCGGTGTTTGGCCCCTATGTCGACACCCTGATGATCCCTCAACTCCGCGAGCTGGCCGGCGACTATGGTGTGGACGGTGTCTGGGTCGATGGCGATTGCTGGGCCACCACACCCGATTACGGAGAGAAGGCCGTCGGCGAGTTCTGCAAGCAGACGGGCGCCCAGTCTGCGCCCCGCAAGGCCGGTGAACCCTACTGGAACGAATGGCTGGATTTCAACCGTGAAGGCTTTCGCCGCTACGTGCGCCACTACGTGGACGAACTGAAAGCTTCCCATCCCGATTTCCAGGTCATCAGCAACTGGGCCTTCAGCGATCACATGCCCGAAGCGGTCTCGGCCAACGTGGCGGGCCTCTCGGGCGACTTCTCGCCGGACGACAGCGTGAACTCGGCCCGTTTTGCCGGACGCTGTCTCGAGAACCAGGGCGTGCCCTGGGACCTGATGAGTTGGTCGTTCAGCCGCAAGACGGGCAAGCAGAAACCGGCCGTCCAGCTCATGCAGGAAGCCGCGATCGTGCTGGCCATGGGGGGCGGCTACCAGGCCTATTTCAAGCAGGACCGCGACGGTGCCCTACGCAATCCGGCCGAGATGGACGTGATGGCCGAGGTTGCCCGGTTCTGCCGCGCCCGGCAAGCCTTCTGCCCCCACTCGGTCTCCGTGCCGCAGATCGCGCTGCTCTATTCCACGGCCGGCCACTACCGGCATTCATCCAGTCTTTTCCACTGGTCCGGCAGCCGCGGAGTCACCGTCCTGCGCCAGGCCCTGGCCCCGATTCTCCAGAACCATTACGGGGTGCAAGTTGTGAGCGAGCATCACCTGAAGGGGAAGATGTCCGAGTGGCCCCTGATCGTCGTACCGGGCTGGGAATACCTGGAGCCGGACTTTCGCGACCAACTGGCCGCCTATGCCGCATCGGGCGGGAGACTGCTGCTCATCGGAGCGGGCCCCGCAAAGCTTTTCGAAGCCGAGTTGAAGGCACAGAGCGGGTCGGCGATCGTGTCGGTCGAGACGGTCGATGGCGATTTTCCGGGAGTCCTTGCGAGAGCATTCCCGCAGCCCATCGTCGCCGTTGCGGGTGCCACGGACCTGGACGTCAGCCCGAGAACTCTCAAGGGCAAACTATCGATTCACCTGGTGAACACCTCCGGTCCCCACGCCGATGCGCCGGACGAAGGGATTACGAAGATCGAGCCGGTCGGCCCCTTGACGGTTTCCATCCGTCTGGAAGAGGCGCCCAAGTCGATCACGATGCAACCGGAAGGCAAGTTACTGGATGTTGCGTGGGCCGATGGACGTGCGACGGTGACTGTGCCGCAGCTTGACGTGTACTCGATTCTGGTGGTGGAATAGGCGACGTAGCCCGTAGCTCTCCAGAGCCGAGAAGGGAACCGACAGCCACGGATGAAACACGGATGAAACACGGACAGGAGACGACGGATGACATCGAGGTCGCTCGATTAGCGCCTTTATTGCAGGAGAAGCCATGGACTCGAATCCCTACCGGTCGCCTCGAGTGCCGATGATGGATCAGCCACGCTCCCGGCTGCAGAAAAAGGCGAGGCTGATTCTCGCGCGCAGAGACGACACATCCGGAATCTGGTTCTACTTCAAGCTTAGCTGGAAACAACAGGTCTTCTTTGTCCTGCTGTGCGTCCTGGGGCCAGTCTATATTTGGTGGCTGGGACTTCCAACCATGGCAATCGCCCTTGCCTGCTTCGCCGTCGGCGCAGAACTGCGGGATATCCGCTGGTGGTGGGCCTTGGCGCGAGAGTGGCCCGACACACAACAGTTACTGGATTGGGAAAAGATAACTGCGATTGCCAATGAACCGGATGGAGGAGCATCATGAACGTTCCAAGCATCGTCCGATGGGTTATCCTGTCGGTATTTTTCTTTGGTAACAGCGCCGCGCATGTTCAAGCCGGCCAGTACCGAATTGCCACGTTCGAGGCCGACATCACGATCCCCGTCGGCCATGCCTGCATGGGGGGAGGCGTGGAGGACGCCAAGGAGATCGTCGACCCGCTGCTGGCCAAAGGGTTTGTGCTCACCGGCCTGGAGCAGCCGATCGTCGTGATCGCCCTGGACTGGTGCCAGTGCAATAACGATTCCTACGATCGCTGGCGCGATGGGCTCGCCGAGGCGGCCGGCACGACCCGCTCGCGGGTGATGCTGGCCACGGTCCACCAGCACGACGCGCCGATCTGCGACCTCGCTGCCCAGAAGCTGCTCGACGAACAAGGGCTTGCCGGCTACAACTGCGATCCCAAGTTCCACGAGCAGGTCGTCGAGCGAACCGCCCAGGCCCTCAAGAAGGCGCTCGGCTCCTTGCGCCGGGTGACTCATTTCGGCATCGGCCAGGCCCAGGTCGAACGAATCGCATCCAATCGCCGCGTCGTCAGCCCCGAGGGACAAATCAGTTGGAACCGCGGCAGTGCGAGCGGCAACCTTTACGACGCGCCGGAGGGCGAGATCGATCCCTGGCTGAAAACGATCAGTCTATGGGATGGCGACATTCCGCTGGTGGCCTGGAGCTGTTACGCCGTCCACCCCATGAGCCACTACGGCAAGGGGAGCGTCTCGGCCGACTTCCCCGGCATCGCCCGCGCCAGGCGGCAGAGCGACGACCCGCGAGTGTTTCAGATCTACTTCACCGGCTGCGGCGGAGATACGACCGCGGGCAAGTACAACACGGGCGATCCGGCCAATCGGGCCGTACTCGCCGACCGGCTCTACCAGGGCATGCTGGCAGCCTGGAAAAACACCCAGCGGCAACCGCTCACCAAGGCGACCTTCCGAGTGGCCGAATTGCCCCTGCCGGCCAGGGACGACGGCGACTACACGATTGAGGCCATGCAGAGAACGTTGGCCGATCCCCAGGCCACCCGTTGGCAGAGGATCAGTGCAGCCCTCGGGCTGAGCTGGCGCCAGCGCGTCGATGCGGGGCAGCCGGTGGATGTGCCATGCCTGGATCTGGCCGACGGGGCTGCCCTGTTCACGATCCTCCCGGCCGAGATGTTCGTGGGTTACCAGTTGGCCGCTCAGCGGCTCCGTCCTGATTCGCTGGTGATGGTGGCCGGATTCGGCGACGGCGCCGCCGGTTACGTCCCCACCGACCAGTGCTGGCGGGACGGCTACAATGACAGCTACTGCTGGGTGCCGCCCATGACCGAGGAGCTCATTCTGCGAGCCACCGCCGAGGCCCTGGGGGCTGAGAAGGCGGAATAGACTCGCTTACTCGGCCGACAGGCAGTTCGTCGTCATCGGGCACTGGGTGTAGCCCATGGCCTGGATGCATACGTCAATCCGGTAGAGCGGGTCCTGCATGAGGCACACGCGGCGATCGCCGGCGGGAATCGTCGTGGAGTAGATTCGCAGCTCGCCCGGCACCGTCACGATCAGCTCTTCGCGCCAGTCGCCCAGGATGTCGGCGAACCCGACTGCCGATCCCTCGATCTGGGCGATCGGCTCATCGCTTCCGTAATTGAGGATCCGTTTTCCGCGCAGAATCTCGTGCTGAGGATCGGCGTCCCAGTGGATCGTGCGGAAGCCGAAACCCCAGTCGAGATCGTCGCGAAGGACATTGCCCTTGACGTCGAAGAGCCAGCGGACGTTCGACTTTTTCTCGGCATCGGTATCGGAGGCGTAGAACTCGATGCCCGGCACGGAACCGTCCAGATCGGCACACATGCTGGTGCCGTGGACGTGCCGGGTGGGGACGTCGATTCCCCAGAGGATCTCGCCGGTACGGGCGTCGACCAGGCAGCAGCCGTTCTTCGGGCTGCGGGTCTCGATTCCATAGTAGACTTCGAGGCCGGGGCGCGAGGGATCCATATCGCCCACGTAGTGGTTGTCGGGATGCCCCAGGCCGGTCGACCACAAGCCGACCCCGTTGTCGTCCAGCACGGCCGATCCGAGGAACAGCTCGTCGCGGCCGTCGGCGTCGATATCGACCGAGTGCATGCTATGGGCCCCCTGTCCGCGATAGCGGCCACCTTCTTCGGCGTCGTTCCAGCGCCATTGTTCGTGGAGCTGGCCGCCCGAGTATTCGTAGGCCAGCACCTGGATGACGTTGTAGGTCCCGCGGACCACGATCAGCGAAGGCGTCTTGCCGTCGAGATAGGCGACCGCCATCTGGTTCCGCGAGGCGTAGTTGTAGCTCGGGAAATCCTCCCGTTTGGGCCAGTCGACGCGGGCCTTTTCCTTGCCGGTCAGCCCGTCGAGAACCAGCAGAAATTCCGGGCCCGAGGTGACGCGTCCATCGTCGTCGCGAGGATCGCCTTCGCCCGCCTTGAGGCAGACCTCGGCCTTGCCGTCACCGTCGAGATCGTAGACGAGGAAGGGCGAGTACCAGATACCGCGCTCGATTGCCCATCCCATGTCGTAGCGCCAGAGGAAGGTGCCATCGGCCAGGTAGGCCTCGATCTTGTAGGTGTCCGGGCTGCGATTCCAGTACTGTTCATAGGGATCGATATTGGAGTTCGGCAGCTTGATCACATAGTCGCAGGCGCCGTCGCCGTCGAGATCGGCAATGCCGCACTTCTGGAACGTGTGGTCGCCTTCGAGCTTGATGGAAACATAGCCTCCCTTGTCGCCCGTCGGCGTGGCGGCGACGAGCTTGGAGGATGTACCGGCCTTTCCATCCACCACGGGCACGATCGCATACTCGTTGATCACGCCGACCATGGGAGCCTCGTCGACGAAGTCGGTGGTCTTCGAAACCGGTGTATCGGTGAGCTTCTGCAGGTCCTGCGATCCCGCCCGGCGGTAGACATGGAAGGCGGTACCGTCCGGATCGTCCTTCAGGAGTCGCCACCCCAGGTAGATGCTGCCGTCGACCCTCGAGAGGGCGATCATACCACGCCCCATCGGCTCTTCCACGCGAGTCTTGGCAAAACCTTCGACCTTGGGCTTGCGATTGGGATCGGGGAGGGGCGTGAACTCCAGGTAGTCGTAGTAGCAGGAACCGGGGTTGCTGGCCGATGCGAAGCGATCGTCGAGCCACAATTCGAATCCGGCCTCGCCCACTTCGATCAGTCCCAGGCTTCGATTGGCGCCTTCGATTCTCTGCCAAGTCTTGCCGTCGAAAGAGACACCGATCGAACGGCTCACGCCCCCCAGGTCGACATAGTATTTGCCCGGCTGGATGGCTTTAACCACCGTATGGAGCACGGGGGCCCCTTCCTCCGGGCTGGCTCGATCCGCCATCACCTGCGGCGATTGGAGCACGATGCCGCCCGACCACTTCTTGTCCGCATCCTTATCGGTGGACCAGAGGTTCCATTTCTCACCCGTGAACTTGTTGACGTTCCACGCATCCTTGGGCTCGGTTACGTCTTCCGCCTCAAATCGCAACCTCTCCTGGGCCAGCAGGTCACTGGAGAAACAGGCCAAACCGAGAAGGGCCAGTCCAGCAAGAATGGGAAACAGGCAGGGAAGCTGGAGAATCCTGGGCATGGGGAGGCTCCGTCAGCATGTCGGTGGGTGATGGGGAGGGCGCGAAGGGGGTTCTGCTGCGAAGCAATTATAACAGACCGCTCGGATGCCTGCACAAGCGGGCGACGCACTGCAGCGGCAAAACACGGACGGAACTGAGCGCGGGGCAAGCCCACGCGGCTATCATGCCGGACTGCATGCCGGTGGCGAGGGGAACCGAGCGCGGGGCAAGCCCACGCGGCTATCATGGTGGG
>CAYSCH010000297.1:0-11885 GCA_964429355.1 uncultured Planctomycetaceae bacterium
GTAGCCTTGCGTCCCCTTGAGCGGAATTGTCGCGCTCACCAGATCGGCGTCAGTGGCCACGCATTCGTCAGCCAGAATGTCGACCCATCCTGGCTGCGGTTCCACGTCCGCATGAAGCATGACGGCGAAATCAAACTCCTTGCGCAACCCGGCCAGCAAGCATCGACACCACAGGGTATTGAAGTTCCCGCCCGAGTTCAGGGACGGAAGCTCCTCAACGTGGTACTTGCCGCTGGTCGGATGCGCCAAGCCAACATGACAGCCCCAAGTAAGCGTTCCGCCACCTGGGGCTGTCATAAGAACCCGCAATTTCGACGTCATGTCTCCCTCGCCCAGGTTCCGGTGACGTTCTTGACGAGCCATCCGTCGGCGGCGTCGGCCTCCAGGGAGACGCAATCTCCGACCGCGGCCGTGGCTTGCGTGTTCTGGAGATCCTTGTTGTCCGTCGCCGTAATACCGCTCCCAATCAGCTTGTCTGCGGAGTTGGGCGAGATGGAATGCAGCTTCCCGGAGCCTGCGGCCTGTAGGATGAAAATGTCATACTTCAGACCGGCAGCCGTCGGAGGCAGCGTCAGGATACAGTCCCCCGTCGTGTTGACGACGATCGTCTTCCCGCTATCAGCGGCCGTCAAGGTTGTGCTGGCTACCACGGACCGCGTTCCAGGCGACACCAAAGCCGACGCGGACAGGCTGGTTGCGGACAGGTTGGTGGCAGTCAGACTGGTCGCGGACAGCGAAGCCTCTGTCACCGCAACGCCCTCGTACTCGACGATTCGCCAGTAATACAACGAGCCGACTTGGATGCTGCGGAAAGTCACGAAATCGCCGGCTTCGGCAAAGGTGAGAGTGGTTGCGGCGGCCTGGTTGTAACCTCCCGTCACCGTCAGGGTCAGGTCACCGCCATCGGTCCTCAACACAACGGTGCAAGTCAGCCCGGCCTTGGTCGGCTGGGTCAACGTACGAGCTTCCGCCGCCGCGGTCTTGATGGGGACAACCGCCAACTGACGATCGACTCTGATCGGCTTGCTGGCGCCGGGATCCTCCATCGCATACGGCGACTTGAACAGATCGAACACAGCTTTCGTAGCACTCACGATACGCTCCTAACTGACGCCGTTGAACGGGGCCGCGTCTTCGCCCCTGGGACGCAGGTCCCTACTCGTCAACCCACACCGTAATCGAGCCGGCCAAGGTGTCCCCGCCAGAGGCGACGACGACCTTGATCCGCTCCTCGACGACTTGAATCGGAACATCCGGGCTTGTTCCGGCCGCTCCGTCCGTGTTCTGGTTCGCCAACGCCCGAGGATAGAACCAGACGTCCGACGTACCGGCGCCGGCCTTGGTCAAGATGGGAACCCCGGTCGTTTCGCCGGTGATCGTCAGGTTCGCGCTCTCAAGCGTCCCCGGCTCGTATAGAATCGCATGGATCGCTCCGCGAATGTTCGAGCCAACGTAGACGGTAGCGTTTCCCGAAGAATCGGTCGTAATGGTCGCTTTGTGCTTTTGCAGCATGGTTGGCTCCTACATATCGACGCCGTTGAAAGTGATCGGAATGGTGGAATAGCGACGGACGGACGAGTCCTCCTGGCCGCCTTCGTCGTCGCCAATGGTGTCGGGTGTGAACGAGTCTCGATCCTCAGCGATCGACGCGGCAAGTCGTTCGGCAAATGCGGCCGCGTGGATCCCGTCCCCGCCGTCCATCAGCCGCTGTTCCGCGATGGCCAGACAGCTTTCAAGAATCGTCTCCCCGTGCTGGTCGCCACCGAGAGGATAGATGTTCGTCGAGTCCAACATCCCCGGCTTGACCTTGTAACGATAGAACAACTCGTAAGCGTCATCCGGCGTCGGGTAAAGAATGAGCTGCCATCGTTGCCCGGTCGTAGCGACGAACGCTTTCGGTCGAACCGCTGCCAGGTAAGGAACGCCCGAGTATGGGTTGCCCTGCTGTTTCGACTGCAGGGCGCCGGGTTCCGTAATCCTGATCGGAGGATAGGCCTCGTTGACGCCTGGCCGGAAAGTAATCTCGCTGGCAAGTCTCCCCGTGAAGTCGACAGGAAGATCGTAAGCCGGCCGCCCGAGACTGAAGACCGATGCCGTCGAAACGTCAACCCAGTCGTTCGTCAGGGTCAACTGGGTGTCGCTGTCCCGCGTCGAAACTGGATACGTCTCCGAGTTGACGACCAGTTCTCCCTGCGCGGCCCACGATGGGAAGACGCCGCCCGACAACGTCACTACTCCGTTGGCGATCGTGACCGTGCCCGTCGCGTACGGTGCCGTGGTCTGCATCGTGCTCAATGGACGTAGAAAACTCCACTGGTATGTTTCAGTCTTGCCGAGAGTAGGATAGTAGAACTTGTTCAGGCCGCTTCGAATGATGGCATCCAATGTAGCGGTGCGCTCAGCCGACCACGTCGGGCCGCGTCTCCAGCCGACAAAGTGGGCGATCTCCTGGCAGAGAACCGCGTACGTAGTCGACAGCCCGGTCGACGTCGGAGCGGGATCGTTGCCCGCGAGATCTTCGTCGGTCAGATAGTAGGTGTTCCCAAGATAGGTCACCTTCACCGAAACGCTGTACTCGAGACTGTAGGCCGGCTCCGCAAAGATGTAGGAGTATGTCCCCGTCGAGACCCACGTCATTGCGGTACCCGAAGCGACCACCACGGCATCGTTGTCGTTCCGCTTGACACCGTAGGCCTCGGTCGGGTCCTGCAGAATCATCGACGTAACGTCGGTAAGGACGCCGTTTACCCGCCATGTCTTCGTGATCGTGACGCTCATTTACCCGTCCCCGGCAACGATGTTGAAGGTTTGCGCCGTGAAGTTCTGCGCCCCGGAAGCCCCGAAATCCTCGAATCCGGCCGGGAAAGCAACTTGCTGCTCGCCGGTCCAGTCGATCGACATCCGACCCTTGTGGTCGCTGTACGGGAACACGTTCGGCCCCTGATACGCGACCACTCCCCAACTTCCCTGGGCCACGCCGGCGGGAAAGTCCGCAACGTAAATGCCCGTGTGCTCTCCGGTGGAAAGCACCTTCTCGACGAGCGCGATGTGAGCTGCTCGCCAGGCGGCTAACGTGAGATTCTCCCACAACACCTGACTCGTACCGTTCCATGCGTAGTGGCCGTCGGGTGGAAACAGTGCAACCACAAGGTTCGTCAGTGACGGAGCGAGTTTGAAAACGATCTCGCCGGCCATACTCACCTCAACTGTTAACAGACGCCACCGCGACCGTTGGCGAATCGTTGTACAAGACCCGAAAGTTGAATACGGATGTCGTATAACCGGCAGTTCCGACCTTCGCCCAAATCTCAGCCGTATCCCCCGGTTCCCAATCTTGCGTGATTATCTGCGTCGTTGGCGAGCCACCGCCGTTTGTACTCTGCTCCGTCCCGAGCGCTACACCGTTCCTGTAGAGTCTCCCGTACGCCATCGAAAGCGTATTTGAGCTTTGCAGAGTAAAACTGAATCGCTGCGAACCAAGCAGACCGTTAGGGAACGTAATGGTCTTGATTTTCACGTAAGTTGTAGACGTTGTTGAAGCAACATCATCATGCGAATGACGGACAGTATCCGAATAGATCTTGTTGACTGCGTGAGTCAAATTCAGCCCAGCCCCCTTGACGTTGGTCGTCGTCAATTCACCGTCCTCGACGCTAAGACCTTTGACAAGAGTTCCGCTTGAATCTGCCGTTGAAATCACGAATCTTCCGGAAACATACGAAGCCCCAACCGCAGCTGCCTCTGCTTGGAATGTCGCGGCTGTTCTGGTCGCTAGCCCCGTGTCTACTCCAGTAAAGGTGAATGTTCCGAGTCTGTCGCCAACTAACACGTAAGCCGGGGACGTTAACGTTCCCCTGGATCTCGCTAGCACATTCAGCGGTGCAATTGCAGAAGAGGCGCTTGCAACCTGAAACCAAAATCCAGCCCTAACGCCAGTGCCTTCCGAGACACACTGAATCATGTTTCCGCTTGCAGGAGCGGCCTCAAGGATAGTCGTACTAGTGCTCAACACCAGCACGGGCCCAGTGGTGCTCCACCCAAACTTCGCAACTCGCGCCGTCGCGTTATCTGCGGTGCCAGTCGTGCCCACGGGTGGCACCGCAATGTAAACATTCGACCGTCCGGTCCCCGTTGAGATTCCGGAACTCAACGTCAAATCACCGCCATTCTTGTTCGACTTGCCAGCCTTCGCTCCACCGGCGGAGATCGTAAGGCCGCTGCCGGTGTAGTCGCTTGTGGTCCTCCTCATCACCTCGACATAACGCGAGGAATCTCCTCCAAAATCAATATTCCCGGAAGTCGGAGATATGCCGATTCCAAGGGACGAAAAGTAGGGACTGGCGGTCGTCCGAATGTCTTGCACTGCGTCAAGAGTCGTGCCAACGATCGCAACGCTATTGCCGCAAGCCAGCCAGGTCACTCCTCCAGCAGTATCGTCCCAGAACAAAATCCGATCGGCATTTGGATCGGCCAGGGATGCGCCAGTGCCGCCATCAGCGAGTGCAACATCATCTCCCCCGGGAGTGTACCCGCCGCCTCCACCAGCAACAAAAGCGTCGTAGTCCGTCTTGGAGATCAACCCTGCCGTGACGCCAGCCGCGGAAGCCATGGGGATGTTGAGGGTGTGGGCGGTTCCGGTCGAAGACCAAGCCGGCGCCGTGCCCGAAGTCCCTGGAGTCGAAAACGTCTGCGAAGCCCCGGTCAATCCATTAAGACTGGTGATCGCCGCAGTCAGGTAGACGCCACTGTGGTTGTGATCGCCGGCCGCGACCGTGCCCGCCGTCGTGCCGACATCCAAGACAGCTGCGCCACCTAGACTGCTCGCCACCGCGTATCCGGCCGATGCGTGATTCCCCCATCCATAAGCGGTGTTGTAGTTGCCGTGGTTGTATGTAGACTCGTGAGTAGAAACAGCCGTCGAAGCCGCTCCAGCCACGTCGTATACGCCGCTGTGGGCGTGATCCCCAGCCGCAACCGTTCCCGCCGTCGTGCCGACATTCTTCGTCGCCGCATCACCCAAACTGCTAGCCAGGGCATACCCGGCGCTGGCATGATTCCCCCAACCGTAGGCCGTGGCGTAATTGCTGTGGTTGTAGGTGGACTCATGAGTCGAAACCGCCGACGAGGCTGTCCCGGCAGGATCGTACGTGCCTGTATGGGAGTGATCCCCGGCGGCAACGGTTCCGGCCGTTGTTCCAACGTCCAGAACGGCAGCGCCACCTAAACTGCTGGCGACTGCGTATCCCGCGATCGAGTGATCGCCCCAGCCGTAGGCCGTGTTGTAGTTGGCGTGATTGTACGTCGACTCATGCGTACTGACGGCACTAGTTGCCGTTCCCGCCGGATCGTAAACCCCCGTATGAACGTGGTCACCTGCGGAGACGTCGCCGGCGCCGGTGCCAACGTTCTTGACCGCTGAGTCTCCAAGTCCGAGTGATGTCCGGCCGGTAGCAGCTACGAGGTTTGTCGAACCGCCGTCCCACTGGTGATACTGTGCTAGACAGGTCACTAGCGCCGCTTTGGTCAGGTCGGCGCTATCCTGAAGAACTCCGTTCGCCCCAACATGAACGACACGGCCGTTCGTCAACGCGCTGTCGTAGATCCCATCGCTAACGTAGAGATTCCTCCAGCGGTTCTGTGGAACCAGACTCCCCATGTCGTACGTGTTGTCCGCGTACGGGATCAGGCTGGCAGCTACGGAGGAAAATCCCGTAAGCGGCCCGGAAACACTCAGCCCATAGCAGTAGACCGCATTCCAGCGGTTGGAGGGTGAACCGAGATTGTAGGTAAGCGTCTGCTCGGGGACGAGTGGGGTCCCGACTGTTCCATTTACATCGAGTCCACCAGCGAACACGTAGCCGGCGTAAAGCCCGCCGGCCCCAAGATCGATGTCCTTATTCCCGACCGTCCAGGCTCCCGTCAGCGCGACCGTCCCGTCTGCCTTCAAATACCCGGCCGAGGCATGGTTTCCCCAACTGTAGCATGTATCGTAGTGCGAATGGTCAAAAGTCGTCGTGTGCCCGGTCACTGCCGAAGCGGCCTCCGATGCTCCGGTGCCGGCTGGGTCGTAGACTCCAGTGTGGGCGTGATCGCCAGCGGAGACAGTCCCCACCGCAGTCCCGACGTTCAAGACTGCAGCGTCACCCAAACCCAAGGATGTACGCCCCGTTGCTGCAACGAGATTACTCGAGCCTCCATCCCACTGCCGTCGTTCGCTGTAGGCGGTGTCCCAATTCGCTTGAGATGCCGACGAAGGGATTCCGTAGCCAGTCGTCGTACTGAACACCCCGGTCGCGCTGTCGTAAGTGATTCCTACGACCGTGCACGAAACCGCCGCCCTTGCGTCGGCATCGGTGTATTCTTCGGAACCCAGCATGGAGCACCTCGCAAGAAGAAGACGGCTGGGGCGCCACCCCTGTAGCGCCCCAGCCGGATCGCCGTACGGATCAGAGAGCCTGAGCGCAGGCCCACCAATCCATGATCAGGTTCAGTGCGGCATCGCCGCCGATGTCCTTGGCGCCGATGATCGGAGCCAGGAACACGTCATCCGGGAACGTGGCCGCGTCGATCTCCGATGCCAACAGCCGGGCCGCGACATTCTCGACTCCATTGACGAACCACCGAATCGACTTCGGATGGGCTTCGTAACGGAACCCGAGCTTGACGAACGTCCCGGCCACGGCCGTGTGGAGCGTGTCCAGTTTGGTCTTGACCGCTCCGTCCTGATAGGTCTGGCCATCGGCCTTGAACGCACCATCCACGGCGCCAGCTTCGGCCGCCAGGTGCACGAACCCCAGGAAGTTCTTGTCGGCCAGGGCGCCGGTCGTGTCCACGAACAGACAGTCCGTCACGCCCATTCCAACCTCGCCCAGCCCGACCGCCCAAGACCACTTCGCGGCCGTGATCGCGCTTGCCGAGATCCGGGCCTCGAAACAGAGGTCATGATCGGCCAGCTTGAACGGCGCACACAGGCCGCGTCCCCACTGCAACACCGCCTCGTCGTTGGCGGCATTGCCGTCCAGGGCCAACTGGACCAGGCCGAGCCCCTTCGTCTCCGTGTTGCCGGTGCAGGCGATCTGCTCGACGGTGCAGCCGGTCCCTTCCAGGATCTTGTAGGGCCCTTCCAGCGTGCTCGCCTGAAAGCCGAAGAAATGGTCGAGGAAGCCGAAGGCCGGATTCCCCGACGCGGTCGATTCGAAGCCGGCCCCACTGGGAGGCGCGAACTTCTTCCACAGACGGCCAGACGGAGAATGATAGCCGTCGAGTTCGTCCCAAGTAACGTTCATCGTAATCACTCCGAAAAAGAGTTGTCTTCAGGAAATGGAATCTGCCCCTACGAACCGTCAAGCCAAGGTCAGGCCGCCTCGCTGATCGGATCCGTCGCGTAGTCGGCGTAGTAGCCGCGGAAGTTTCCGCGACGGTTGAAGCACACGATCTGCCCCGAGTCGTCCATGGGACGGACTCGCACCAGCGACATTTCGGGATGCTGGTACGGCTTGCGCTTGCGCTGCGACCGGCCGGCCTGATAGTACCACTTGAAAGTCGCCCAGTTGACGCCGAGAACGATGCCGTCGTTGCGCAGGTTCACGCTTTCGGTGTTCGACCAGGCCGGGACGTGAATCAACGGCACCCGGCGAATCATGACGGTATCCTGGTACGTGGCCAAGTCCTTGCCGATGTTGTCGTTGCCCTGGGCCAACAGATCGCGGCAGGCTTCCACGCGACTGTAGGTGGTCAACAGTTCCCATTTCGGACGGCTAGGGGCGATATCGGGCCGAGGAAGCGGCGGCTTGAACTCGCACAGGTCCATGGAACGGGTGACCTTCTTGACGAAATCCGCCTGGGAGACGGCCGAGTACGCGAAGGTTCGGTTCTTCCACGCCTTGTAGTCCGAGGTCTTGATGCCGCCGACGCCCGTACTCTCGAATCCGGTCGGTTCGGTCCCGTTGAACCCCTCGGTCGCGCTCGCGGTGATCCACCACAGCAGGCTCGACGGGGGATTCGGGTTCTGCGTCGGACTGGTGGGCCCTTCGCCGAACATCAGATCTTCCATGCCGGCGAAGAATGACTTCATCAGGCCGTCCTCGCGCAGCTTGACGTAGTTGACGATCTGTTTTGCGCCTTGGCCGAAGATCTCCTCGTCCAGGTCGTAGTTGTAGTTCGTCGTCGTCATCGCCCACCGCATCGACCCGTCGTCCAGCACGTTCACGCGGTTGGACGAGTCGCGATGGTACAGGCCGACCACCTGGAAGTTGTCCGGGTTGCGGACCTCCAGTTTCCACTTGCATAGGGACGTGGTCATCTCGGCCTTCTTCATCTTGTCGAAGAGGCGCGACGCAAAGTAATACTCCTGGAGCGGAAGACTGATGTCCTGCCACTCCCCCATCACGTACTCTTGCAGGTACGCATGAACGAAATCATCCAACTGTTCGATCGAGAGCGCCATGAATGAGACTCCTTAGCTCACCCGCCCTTTTCGAGTTTGGCGTACAAGGCTTCCATCTTGTCCATCACCGATGGCTTCGTGGGCGTGGGCTTGGAGCCCCCGCTACCCATGATCATCTTGGACTGCTCGGAAACCTTGGCAGTGAGTGATTTGCGAAGTTGTTTGGTAAAGTGATCCGGGAACTCGGCACGCGCCGCCCGGTCAAGAAACGCCTTGTCTGTCCGGCCCTGGCGCCCCATTGCCTTCAGACCGGCCAGATGCGTATGGTGAGCCGCGAAGAGTTTCCGCCTGTTCTCCATTTGCGCAGGCGTTTCCTTCATCGTCTCACCAAACAATTCGACCTGGCCGAGAGAATCGACTACGGCATCGAAAGCCTCAAGATGAGCCTGGGCGATCCGCTGTTGCTCGACCTTCTCGAGACGAGCGAAGCGTTCACCGATGGAGCGGATTTCGCTGTTCAAAGCTTGGATCCGTCCCTCGTAGTGGTCCCGGAGTCCGTTGAACTCCTTGACCACGCTCTCCGAGTCCAGGTCCTCCGGGTTCAGTTGCACCTTGTAGGACGGCTCCTCATTCGTCGCCTGCTGTTGCGACGGCTTGGGGAGCCATTTCCCGTCAGTCCCGCGGGCCGGCAGTTGCCGCTGATCCGCTTGGGGAGTCTGCTGCTCTTGAGTCTGTTGCTTCTGGTCAGGCGATGCGGTCTGGTTGCTGGCAAGGATTTCCTTGCCGGCGGCCATCGCCCGCTGATCCAGAAGCCCTAGGGCCCAGTCAAGCTGCTCCTTGCTCTGGCAACCCGAAAGTTCTTGGTCCGAAATGCCGTACGCTGACGCCAGTCCCTTCGTGTCGTCGTCGAGCCACGTCCGCTCGGCGGAATCCGATTTGGCCTGGCCTTCGCCGCCCTTGTCGGTTGCGGCGGTATCACCGCTGGCGGGAGTCTCATCGCCAGCGGGTGTTTCCTTGGAAGTCGTGTCGTCGGCCGGCGCCGTGGAGCTCTCAGCCTCGGAGGCCTTCTGCTCCGCGCTCTGCTCGGCAACCAATTGACTCACGTAATCGTGAATCTCTTCATGTGTCGCGTTGTCGGAAAGTTCACCAATCGCCATCTTTGCCTTCTCCTGAAAATCAACCGTCTCCGTAACCACCGTCGTTGTCGTGACAGTCTCCGAGAGCCTTGATGAGCCCTCGTCGCCCCCTGTCTCCGCGAGTCGTGCACTCGACCGATCCGTCGTCATTGACCCGAACGCCCGAAAGGTTGTGCTTCCTCACGAACTCCCGATACTCGGCCACCTGGCCGGGCATACAGCCGACGCTCTGTGACGTCCACGGATCGGCTTCGCTGTAAGCCACGGTCCCCATCGGAGCCTTGCCAGGCGAGAAGCCGGCCCCTGGCCTCTTGTCCCACTCGTCCTTGCTCACTCGTTTGCCGTTGATCTTGAATACGACGCTCACGCTGGGCTCCTCGACAAAGACGCAAGTTGGGCCCCGTTGACCTGCGGGCGCCCGCCGTTCAAAACCTGCTGGAGAATCGACGAGCGGCTTTCGGGCGTGCCGCCCGTTGGGATGTTTCTGCGGACGTTCTGCCGCGTGGTCACCGGCGACTGGCGAATCGTGTTCTCGTCGCCGCCAAGCTGGTCGGTGGGCGTGGCGAACGTGATGATCCGCAGCAGTTCCGGCCGGCTCTGGAGATCAGCGATAATCTGGAGCAACTCCTGGACGTCCAGGACGGCGCCGGAAGCCTGGAACATCGGCCAGAGTGGCGCGATACGATCGAGCGTACTGAACAACTCGGCCAGCTTCTGGGCTGGCGGCTTGTAGACCATCGAGTAGGCTTCGACATCGAACTGGTACGATTCGAAGTCGCCCACCCGATGCCCCGGCCGCCAGGAGGACGAAACGAACACGTCCGCTCCCCGGATCTGACGCGATGCGTTGACGGTCAACGTCTGATCGTTCCACATCAGGTAGCCAAGGTCGTAGCAGCACTCGCCGGCGAACTTGAGAACGCTCAAGTGCATGCCCGCTTCCATGCGAGAGACGTTCCCCTGGATGATCTCCTCTTGCCCCAGCGTTTCACCCTGGGCGCCGAGGCCGCCCATCGCCCGAAGATTGCCGGCGAACCGGTCGTACTCGTCCTGGACGACCATCGAGAAGGCTTGGTTCCCCGGATCGACGCCGCCCAGCTTGACCTGGCCGACGGCCTGGGGACTGCTCACCTTGACCCACTGGCCGTCCTTGGCTTTCTTCAAGACGGCCGCGGTGTCGGATTCTCCAGGCGGATAAACGTTGATCGTCCGCTGATTGTCGGACTGCTTCTGCATCTTCCGGTGTAGCCGGTTCTGCAGATCGTGCAGCCCCTTGAGGTTGGCCGCGGGAGAGACGGGGACGGGATTGTCCGGCACGGGCCCGAAGGACAGATACTTGTAGGGGCCGCCCTGGCTCCCCTTCCACTTCCGTTCGATCAGCGGCGCCAAGTCGTCCTGGTCGCACGCGAACGTAGCGACGGACCGATTCTCGGGGATCCAAAGATCCATCAGCCACAGCATCGGCTTCAGTTCGTCGTCATCGACGACCGCGCCCGAGGCGATGTCCTGGGCCCGTGTCGCATCCCCGGAAGACTTCTTCGACGTCGCGGTCAATTTGTCGCGAACCTTCTGGTCGTATCCGCGCTCGTCCTTCACCTTCTCGAAGTCAGCCCGGTAACGATGCCCGGCGAACCGCATCTTCGAGAGTTCCTTGGCTGACATGTCGAGAATCAAATCGTCGGTCGAGACGCGGTTCAGCCACGGTTCGCCCGGGTCGAGCCAAACGTCCTCTTCGGACTCGAGCAAGCCGTGGAAGCGGGTATCGGAGTCCCGCATCATGACCACACCGCATCCGATGCAGAAGAACGCATCCAGGACGATCATCCGGAACGTCTCGTCCAGATTCATGTCCGAGATCAACTGGTTCAGACTGGCCTCGAATCGTTTGGCGAAGGCCCAGTTCTCCGGGGTCGGAGTGGAGACCCTTACCTTCGGGTTGTTGGCCGCCAGGGCGACGGTGTAGATCTTGGCAGTCTGATTGATCAGGTTGACCAGCGTTTCATACCTGGCGCCGTTCGTGGAATACCACGATCCGACGTAGTCCCGGATCAACTCCTCACGCGTGCGGCGGAACGGTTCAAGAGCCTCTCGGGAGGTCTTTACCGCCTTGAGCAGCCGGCCGCGTTGCTGAGGATTCTGCAAGTCGATCATGCGTGTTCTCCAGGGGCGGGCCAAGAAAACAAAAAAAGCCCAATGCAACGGATGCAGCCCGCTGCATGGGCTTCTTGTCTTCTTGGCCGCGTCACTGAAGGCTGGCCAGCCGTTCAGTCACGTTGCCCCATCGAATTTTCAAGGAATAACAGTTGTGGGGGCTGGATTCGAACCAGCGTCCTGCGGGTTATGAGCCCGCCGAGGGACCAACT
>CAYSCH010000298.1:0-11852 GCA_964429355.1 uncultured Planctomycetaceae bacterium
ACCCCTGTAGAATCCGTCAGTCACCATACACGCAAACTCCGTGCCACGCGAGGTGTGGCACGGCCTTTGCAGAAGTTCTCCGGGGGCGAGGTAACCTGATAGGCCCCGACGAACCGGAATCAGCCTCGACAGTGCGACGGTCGTCGCCTGCAGGTGCTCCCCCCCTGTGCAGATCGTGACACAGGTGGTTTCTATTCCCTTACCGGCGGCCTTCCCAACGGTGCCTTTCTTCTCGAGCGGCTTCATCGACAGTGTTTTTATAGACTCAACGCATTCGTTTCGGAGGAATAACGATGGAAGTGCTATTACGCGTTTGCGAGGCCAACCCTCGGATCGTTTCAGTAGATAGACCCGAATTCGTTATCGGCCGTGCCGAAGACTGCGATCTTACCCTCACCAACCCGTTGGTAAGCCGGCACCATTGCGTCCTGACGGTTCGCGACGGTGGCGTCTATGTTCGGGACTTGGAGAGCAGCAACGGCACCGGGTTAAACAACCGTTTGCTGAGGAGTCCGGCCCCGCTTCACGAAGGCGATACGCTTTGGGTGGCGGTGACGCCGATCGAGATACATATCCGCCAATGTCCGAAGGTCCCCTCGCGGGGTGTCGCCATGCTGCGAAAACTGAGACATCCAATTCCGGCGATGATTGGATTCCAGGTTCCGCAGGATAACCTTGTAACAGGTTGAGGAAGCACGCAGTGCGCGGATCACCTGGCCCACGAGTCGGAGTTGGAATCACGCAAGTCCATTTAGAGCGTGCTTCGGCCCGTTTTCACCGCAGGAAAGAGAGGTGGTTTTGCCCATCACGGGGGCGATCCGCCACGAATCAACTAGGCGAGCGTTAGTCCCATAAAGACCTGGGTTCTGACGTCCACTCGCACGGCGCCCTCCATGTGTCCTAAGATTGCCTTACGTCTGTCGGTTCGATTTCTGGGACTTGCCCTTTTGTCGGCCGCGATAGCATTGTCGGGAATATGCCAGACCCAATCTTGGGCTGCGAGAGTGTCTCTTCTCACTTTCTTACTGCTCTTCGTCATAACGGCGACGGCCAATGCGCTCGGCCGCCAGGGCAGGCGCGAGGATTGAGAGTCAAACTGGCGGGCGGGTAGCATGCACGGCTTGACTTGTCTGCTTCAGACGCCCCTCCTATCATTCCCTGCGGACTCGACTTGGACGCTGTTTCGTTACGATTTGGTGGTCGAGAGGAGTGGATTCTGGGTCGGAAGGACCGTAAAGCGAATGAGCGGGACAAGGCGGCTGTTTACCTCGAAACGTCTTCCCGATCCAACGCCCGTGATACCCTTCCGATCTCTCGAGTGCCCTGTCAAATCTTACACGCGGGGTTGCGGATCGTTGGAGTCCTCGCTTCGGCGTGTAAGAGACAATCTGAAGGCTGGACTCCAGCCGATGGCCAACCCACAAACTGAGGTTTGACATTAGCCGCTTCCTCTGGTCAAAACGCCAGATTATTTCATCCACATCGCGGCATCCAGCCGCGGAGTGTCTCGCCATGGGGGTGCGGGACGGTGTTCGGGTTGCTGGGAGATGTGCATGGCGAGTCATCGAGTTGTCTCGGACAAGTCCGCTGGTCGGAGCGGTTCGCGAGTGAGGATGGTCTGCGCCGGGATATCTCGTGCACTGGTTCGAGGCGCGAACTTGGCATCCACGCGGATGGGGGAACTGCTTTCGATTCCCTGGGCTCGGACGACGATGATCGTCGCGGCAGTCTTGGTAATCGACTGCCTGACTCCGCGGGGAGTCGCCGCCGGAGCGCTCTACATTGCCGCCGTTCTGTCGGCCGTGGCGATTCGCCATAGAAAGGCGATAGCTGCCACCGCGACCATCTGCAGCCTGCTCGCACTTGCCGGGTGGTTTATTTCTCCCCGCGAGGAGCAGATGGAATGGTGGGTATTCGTCAACCGGGCGATTGTACTGTGCGTGATCTGGGCAGCAGCGGGCATGGCCGATGTGTGGCGCCGTTTCCAGGAAGGCCAGCTCAAGCAGATGCAGGAGGCCCAGTTACTCCACCAGGCCACAGCCCTTTCCGCGTCGCAGCTTTCTTTCCGCGAAGCGCTGAAAAACAGTCTCAAGACCTTGTGCGACATCGTCGGCTGGCCGGCCGGCCATGTTTACGTGCGTGACGGGAGCGGGCAGTACCTTGTGGCAACGGATCTCTGGCACGTGGATGAGAAGGGAGGTTTCGAACTCCTCGAGCTGGCAACGCGAGGCATTCGGTTTTCGCAAGGCCAGGGTGCTGCTGGGCGCGTCTGGCGGGCCGGCGAACCGATCGCGGTTGAAGACGTGAGTGAATCGGCTGATTACCAATGGCTGAAGAAGCCGGATCGGCTCGGGGTTGTCGGCGCGTTTCTACTGCCGATTACCATCGGCGGCAACGTGGTTGCGGTGATGGAGTTCTTTTCGGAGAAACCGATCCATGTCGATACCGAATTCATGCCCCTTGCGCGGAGCGTGGGCGAACAACTCGGCCGGCTCTTCGAGCGGAGAAAAGCAGACCTCGCCCTGCGTCAGAGCGAAGAACGGCTCCGATTGGCGCTCTGGGGCGGCTGCATGGGAACGTGGGAGTGGCGCATGGACACCGGCCAGGTGATCTGGTCGCCCGAGCTGGAGGAAATCCACGGGCGGGAGCCGGGTACGTTCGAGGGTACTCTCGAAGCCATGCAACGGGAGGTGCACCCCGACGATCGCGGACGTGTGACGGCGGCGATCGAGCAGGTCCTGAGCGAAGGGGGCGAGTACCGCGTTGAATATCGCGTGATCCGATCGGACGGAAGCATCCAGTGGCTCGAGGGGCGCGGCGCCGTGCACACCGAGCCCGATGGCCAGTCCCGGCGGCTGGTGGGTGTTTGCATGAATATCACGGAACGCAAGCAGTTCGAGGAGGAAAGTGTCCGCCTGGCTGCCATCGTGCAGTCTTCCGACGATGCCATTCTGTCGAAGTCGCTCGACGGGACGATTCTCAGTTGGAATCGCGGGGCGGAGCGGATCTACGGGTATCGAGCCGAGGAAGCGATCGGCAGACCGGTATCTTTTCTGGTACCTCCCGACCGGCTGGACGAGTTTCCGGCGATCATGGAGCGGATCACCCGCGGCGAATGTATCGAACATTGCGAGACGGTGCGTCAGCGCAAGGACGGGCAATGTATCGACATATGGCTCAGCATTTCGCCCATCAAGGATTCCCAGGGGACCGTGATTGGCGCTGCGGCGGTTGCCCGCGACATCACCGAACGCAAGAAAGCCGAGCGCGAAATGAGAGAAGCTCGCGAAGCGGCCGAACGGGCCAACCGCATGCAATCCCAGTTCCTGGCGAACATGAGCCACGAGTTGCGAACGCCGATGAACTCGATTCTCGGGATGCTTCAACTGGCGTTGAGCGACGAGTTGCGTTCCGAGATGCGAGGATGGCTGAACACGGCGAAGTCTTCGGCAGACTCGCTGCTGGTACTGCTGAACGACTTGCTGGACGTCTCGAAGATTGATGCAGGCAAACTGACCATCGAGTCGGAGCCTTTTCGCCTGCGGGAGTCGCTGGACGACGCAATCCGGTCGCTTGCGCCAAGAGCCTTCGAGAAGGGGCTCGAACTGGTTTGCGATGTGGAGCCGGAAGTCCCCGACGAGGTGATCGGCGACGTGTTTCGTCTTCGCCAGGTGCTCACCAATCTGATCACGAACGCCGTGAAATTCACCGACCGCGGCGAAGTAGCGGTCACGGTCGAACGCGAAGACGACGCTGGGGTTCCGCTGATCCAATTTGCCGTGTCCGATACGGGCACTGGCATTTCCGCGGAGGATCTGAATCGAATCTTCGAACCATTCATTCAATCAGACGCCACAGCGGAGCAGCACCAGGGTGGTGCCGGCCTGGGATTGGCGATTTGCCGGGAACTCGTGCAGCGTATGGGGGGCAAGCTCAACGTGACCAGTATCCCGAATCAAGGGAGCCGGTTCTGGTTTTCCCTTCCGCTGAAGGCAGCACGGGACACCCCCCCTGGCAGCTCGACATGCGAAGACGCCCGAGAACTGCGGGGGCAATCGGTGCTCATCGTCGACAGGAGCGAGGCCAGTCGCGAGGCGCTGATAAGAATGCTGGGCCGATGGGAGATGTTGCCGGACGTCGGCGTGGATTACGATCATGCCTTGGGTAAGCTCTACCGAGCGGAAACCGAGGGCAGAACCTTCAAGCTGATGATTGCCGATGCCGAAACGGTCGGATTGGACTGTGCAGCGTTGCCGTCACGTCTAGTGGAATCGCTCGACGACGTTCCCGCGGTGATCTTGATGACGCATCCCGGGGAGGACCGCACGGACGGGAACGGCTTTCAGTTCCGCCCGGAGGTGACATGTCTGGAGAAACCAATCTCACCCGGCCGGTTGCTGCCAGCCATCCGGCGGGCGCTTGGCCTGCCTGTTTGCGCGAGGGAGTGCGAGCCCAGGTCGCCGCTTTCGGAGACCACTTCACGGCGATTGTCGATTCTGCTCGCGGAAGACACGCCCGCCAACAAGGAGGTGATCACAAGCGTGCTGCGGCGAAGGGGACACGCAATCACGGTGGTCGGCAATGGAGAAGAAGCAATCGCGGCGCTCCAGCGGCAGGCGTACGACGTGGTGCTCATGGATGTCACCATGCCCGTCATGGACGGCTATGCGGCAACAAGAACCATCCGCCATCGGGAGAGGGGTAGAGAGAAACGGATCCCGATCATCGCCTTGACGGCCCGCGCCACGCATGGTGATCGCGAGAATTGTACCGCGGCCGGTATGGACGCTTACCTGGCAAAGCCGATCGACGTCGGCCAGCTCATCGAGCTGGTCGAAAGCTCCGTTCGCCATGACATGCCGGCAGAGCACATCGACCCGGAGCCGTCCGTCGGCGATCTGGGCTCCCCGGGAGAGAATCGCGAGAACTGCGGCGATTATCCGCCTGCAGACATGGAAGAACAGGACACCTCCCTGGATGAGGATCGCGAATCGATCATCGACTACCGCGGCGCCCTGGGACGGCTCGGAGGCGACAAGGACCTGTTTTGCGACGTCGTCCGTCTTTTCGACCAGGACATTCCCGGGCTTCTCCAGAGGATCCGGACGTGTATTGACGAGGAGGATGCGACGGAACTGCAGCGGGCGGCGCACAGTCTTCGGGGCCTGGCCGCCAATTTCGGGGCGGCGGACGCTGCGGGCCGGGCTCTCTGCCTGGAACAGATGGGCAAGTCGGGATGTCTTGTCGGCGCAGGGAACGTGGTGCAAGAGCTGGAATGGGAGATTGTCCGATTGAACCGGGCCCTCACTCCCTACCGCGAACCTCACGGCGCAAAGCGGGAAACGCCGATCGCGTAACGCCCGCCGTTGGCCAAACGCCCAGTTCGAAACGCTTCTCCGCCTCACGGTGGCGAGGTTGCCGATCAAGACGGCACAGCGATTCGGGGGAGAGAGCGAGCGCATCGGTAACAGGAATCTTGGAGTCTCGCGGCCGTGGGCCGCAGTACGGTTCGTTGCTTCAGTCATGGAACGTACCTGGGTGGATGTCTCCGGTTCGTCAGGATAGGCAAGGCAATGGCAGAATCACGTGAGAGTTCGATTCGGTTTCCGTTCTCGGCGGTCATCGTTGGCGCCTTGGCGATCGCCGCCCTGCATTTTGCTCGTCAGATTCTCCTACCCGTCGCGCTCTCGGCGCTGTTGAGCTTTTTGCTCGCGCCGCTTGTGAACCGGTTCGAGCGACTCGGACTGGGACGCGTTATGTCGGTCGTGATGGCGATTCTGGGCGTCCTTGTCATGTTATTGGTTCTGGGCTGGGTCCTGCTGAATCAGGTTGTTTCACTCAGCGACGAGTTGCCCCAGTACCGGAGCAACCTCGTTGCCAAGGTTCGCTCTCTCCGGGCAGCGGGAGGCAATCTGAAAGAGGTCACGAAGACCATCGAAGACGTCAGCAAGGAATTCACGGATGAAGCTCAGGCATCCGTCCACGAGCAGCCAAAGTCAGCGGAATCCTCGCAGGAAAAACCCGCGGAGAATCTGCGGCCGTCACGACCGGTGTCGCGGAGTGACTCCGAATCCGCCCGAGAAGAAGCGGTGGAGGTGAAGGTCGTGCAAATGCCGCCATCGCCCCTCACGCAGATTCAGGACTGGCTTGGGCCGCTGGTCGCCCCGTTGACGACGGGAGGGATCGTCATTGTGCTGGCGATCTTCATCCTCCTGCAGCGCGAGGATATCCGCGATCGTATCATTCAGCTTTTTGGAACGGGGAACCTTCACACGACCACCGAAGCGATCACCGACGCCGCCTCGCGTGTCAGCGGATATCTGCGGATGAACCTCTTGATCAATGCCTGTTATGGAATCGGCGTGGCTACAGGGCTTTACTTCATCGGATTGCCGAACGCGTTTCTCTGGGGTACCCTGGGGATGCTGTTGCGATTCCTCCCCTACCTCGGTCCCTGGATCGCAGCGAGCATGCCGATACTCCTGTCGTTGGCGGTGTTCGACCGATGGCCGGCAGCATTTCTGGTACTCGGCCTGTTCGTGGTGCTGGAACTGCTGGTCAACAATGTTCTCGAACCGCTGCTATACGGCAGTACCGTCGGTGTATCGTCGCTGGGCATCATTGTGGCCGCCATTTTCTGGACGTGGCTTTGGGGCCCTGTTGGGCTGGTGCTGGCGGTTCCCCTGACGGTCTGCCTCGTGGTGACAGGGCACTACGTACCGCAATTGAGGTTCTTCACGGTTCTGTTCAGCGATCGGTCGACGCTCTCATTTTCTGAGAAGCTCTATCAGAGGCTGCTGGCTCGCGACATCACGGAATCGGGACGCCTTGTGCTCCGATTTGCCGACGAGCACGGGCTGGAGGAACTCTTTGATCAAGTGATGATTCCGGCAATGGAACTGGCGGAACGCGATCGGCACAATGGCATTCTGAGCGAGGAATCCGCCGAGTTCGTTCTCGAAACAACGGAGGACTTGATCGAGGAAGTGTTGTCGCACGTTCGGAAGCGGAACGGTGAGCCCGATCCAGCCGCTCCCGATACCCCGGTGCAGGTTGTTTGCATTCCCGCGGTCGACGACGCAGATGAAACGGCTGCCAGGATGCTCGCCGAGTTACTTCGCCTGCAGGGAGTGTCTGCCGAACTTGGATCGGCAGACTCTCTGACGAGCGAGCACGCGGATCGCATCTCCAGCATCAAACCCGACGTGGTAGCCATTTCGATTCTGCCCCCCATCCAGCGGCGAAATGGGCGTTACCTCCTCAAGCGTCTGCGTGCCAACCACCCCAACCTGCCGATCGTGATCGGGCTGTGGCAATCTGCCGATATTCCCACTCCACTGAAGCAGTTTTCCAACGATCCGGCAACCTATCTGGTAGGGAAGCTCTCCAGTGCGGTTCCGCAGATTCGGACCCTTCTTTCCCAGCAGAGGTCCCTGGCGGCCGACGGCGTCAACCGCCGTCCGCCAGGTTAGCCATCGCGGGCGGTAAAGCTGCGGGCATCTTTCACATCGGCATGTCAGACGACGGGCCGGCGAAACCCGCCTGCCACAAGACTGACAATGAACAGAATCAAGAAGAGGAAGAAGAGGATCTTCGCAATTCCGGCCGCACCTGCTGCGATTCCACCAAATCCGAAGATTGCGGCAATCAGTGCGATGATCAAAAACGTGAGTGCCCATGACAACATCGTCTCACCTCTCGCTTTCAAGTTGGGTTCGAGTGTTTGCCGGCGTTACGCACTGCCGACGCCTGGCCGCCAAGGGCCATCCGGCACATTGGCGGCTGATGCGTGGCATGGATGCAAGTACTATGCCAATTGGCCCGCCGGCGGAGGTGATTGTCTTTCGGGATCCGCGGTGGCGAGGCACAGGGCCGTGCGAGGCAGGTTCTGGTCGTCGTTAGAGCAACTTGGACGGCGCCAATCCACTGGCAGATCCACGTTTCCCGGAATTGAAGGGCGTCTGCGTGGTTCCCGAGAACTTCTTCGACAGAGGGTATAGATCCGCTGACAGAACCGCCGAGTGCAGGTCCATGCCGGTGGAAGACTCGCATGTTTACCAGGGCTTCTCACGATCTTGAGAGTGGTGACATGGAGCCGATTGAGCCTGGCCCGTTCCGTGAATTGGCATGCCAATTGCTTTGGGTGGAGAAGGGATTTGCCAAACTGTATCTGACACTTTTCGAAAGGATACGAAAGATGAGCGTCACTCAGCAGGTTATCGAGGGCTCTTGGAAACAGGTAAAAGGGAAAGTACGCGAACGCTGGGGACAGTTGACAGACAACGAACTCGAAGAAGCTCGTGGCAGCATCGATCGCCTCGTCGGCCTGATTCAGCAGAAGACCGGTGAGGTCCGAAGCGAAGTGGAATCGTACCTGCAAGCTGCGGCAACCGACGGTGCTTCGATGGTGAGCAAAGCCAAAGAGGTCGTGGTCAACCAGGCCCAGCAGGTGGCAGAAACGGCGCAGCATGCGGCCGAACGAACGGCCGAATCCGTGCGGGCAGGCTATGTTGAAACGGAGCGCCTTGTGCGGGCTCGTCCGGTCGAATCGCTGGCCGTGTGTTTTGGCGCGGGTTTGATCACCGGCGTGATCGTTGGCCTGCTCACCCGATCCAGATGAGTCTTGCGGTATGCGGAACGGACGAATTCAAGCCATCACACCTCGAAACGGGTTGGAGAACTTTCGATGTCAACTGTTACAGGAACAGCCAGAGAAGCCGGCGAAGAAGCGGTCCACCTGATTGGCCAGTACCCACTTCCTTCCGCCTTGTCCGCCTTCGGTGCCGGCCTGGGGCTCGGGCTGTTGGCAGTGGCCCTGCTGCCGAACACATCGCACCAGCGCGACGTGGCGATAACCAGGCGGATTCTTGACGTATTATCTGGGATCCTGCCGGACTCGATCATGAAGAGAGTGTCCTGAATGAAGATTTCTTCGGATTCGTAATCAATTCCTGACCGGCGCCCCAATAACCGTGAACGACTCAGCAGAGTGCATACAGCGGCGGATGGAGGACGTTCGAAATCAACTCGACGACGACGTCGAGGAGATCGTGGACTCCGCGCGGCAATTCATGGATTGGCACACCTACGTTGAGAAATACCCCTGGGTCTGTGTGGGCTTGGCGACGGCTGTCGGTTATTTCGTGGTTCCGAAACGATTGAGATTCAGCCGGCCTGAGGCGACGGCGCTGCTCGAACTGGCCAGCAAGAATAATCGGGTGTTCGAGGCAAACGCTGCGCCTCCGGTGCGAAACAGCATGGCCAACAGACTGTTTGGCCTTGTTTTGCACGCAGCCATGCGGGGTGCGGCAATGTATCTGGGCCAGAAGCTGCGTGGCGCCAGCGGCTTGCAGGATGTTCACGCGAATCGGAATCGGCTGCAACCGAAGTGAGACAGAGGAGCGAAAGAAGCCGTAAGCATGTAAGGAGCGAACCCGAAGCCATAGGTCAGCGGCGAATGGCCATGAGACGCGGAGGTTTGAGCATCCGCTCGAACCCAAGGGTGGAGGCCCGTGAAATGATCGATCGAATCAGCAGACATCTTGGTTCAACACTCGATCCCGTCCGGCGCGAGGGGCGAAATGAGGCTGCTGCGGAGAGTCCGTGGAAGGAACAGGCGAAGGAGGCCTTGGCGCAAACGGGGGCCATAATTGCCACTCACCCGGTTGCGGCGTTGAGTGCTGCGATCGTGGTGGGTATGGCTATTGGATGGTGGGTAAAACGGAGATGAATCAACATAACGGATCCAAGTCTGGCAGTGAGAGGTCCGCGGTTGCCCAGGTCGGCGGTTTGGTACGCCGCATTCTCGATCTGACCGAACTCCAGGGCGAGTTGTTCAAGATCGATGCCCGCGAGGGGGGCAAGGCGCTGGCGATTCCAGCGATCCTGATCGCGATCGGGATCGTGCTTGGTTTCGGCGGCATCCTCATTCTCCTGTTTGCCTTGGCTGAAGGTCTCCAGCGGACTGGACTGTCGGACGCCGTGTCGTTTCTCGTCGCAGGCTTTTCCGGACTGATCCTGGCGGCAGGCGCCATCTGGTCCGGCTGGTATCTTCTGCGGAAGGCGGTCGCCGCCTTCGATCGCAGCAAGACGGAACTGCAAAGAAACATAGCGTGGTTCAGAGCCACCGTGGCCCATCCGTCTTCCGAAAATCGCGTCGGTAACACCAACCGGAATCAAGACTAGGAGGAATTGACAATGCCTCAACAGGCGACCGAACGAGAAACGAGAAACGACTATGGCGGGATTGTCGCCAACAAAAATCTCACCGCTTCCGAGGCGGGGTTTGCCTTGTTCAAGCAATATGCGCAAGAACGCCCGGAGGTCGTGGCCTTGTGGGCCTTCGGAATCGGCTTCATGCTCGGCTGGAAGCTGAAGCCGTGGTAAGGCGGCGGGAAAATTGACCGGGGATAAACTTCGACGGGCGGGCAAATAGAAGGCCGAGCAAGAGGACGGCTCATGAGCCATGTGTGCCGCCGATCGGGTTCCGGCGGCGGTGGGGAGGGTGCCTGCATGCTCCAGAAAGCGAAGACCACCGCCACAGACATCTATCGGGCATATCAGAATTGGCAGGACAATGACGGAAGCCACCTGGCGGCTTCCGTCTCATTCTATATGGCGGTATCGTTCTTTCCGCTCTTACTGGTCTTGATTTCAGCGATGGGTTTCGCGATTCGCTTCTCCGGGTGGGGCCAGGATGCGCGAGATCGTCTCCTCGACGTGATAGCCGAGCAGACCGCTCCGGCCCTTACCAGCCAACTCGCGGCCGTGCTTTCGAACGTAGAGGAAAACGCAATTATTGGCGGCCCAATCGGGATCGTGATGTTACTGGTCGCCTCCGTGGCCGTGTTCGTGCACTTTGACGACGCCATGGACCGTATCTGGAATGTCCCGCGCCCGAAGAAATCGGGCTGGCTCGGGGCGGTTCGCCACATCCTGGTGGATCGACTGCGTGCGTTCCTGATGCTGATGGGAGTCGGGCTGTTCGCTGTCAGCGGATTCGTTGCCAGCATGAGCCTTACGGCGCTCGCAGGGTACGCCGGCGGTTGGCTCTCGCGGTATGAATCGGTTACGGCTCTGCTCACGACGGCTGCCGCGGTTATCCTGAACTGGGTCCTGTTTCTGGTCGTCTACAAATTCCTGCCGAAGGTACCCATTGCGTGGGGAGAGGCGGCCCGCGGAGCGCTCTTGGCATCGGTCATGTGGGAAGTTGGCCGGCGAGTGCTGGCAGCGGTCGTCATCGGGTCACGATTCAGCGTCTACGGTGTGGTGGGCTCATTTGTGGCGATCATGCTCTGGACCTTCTATGCGACCACCATTCTATTCCTTGGCGCCGAACATATTCAGGTGTTCTGTGCGCGGTGCCGACCGAAATCCTCCCTTCCTGCCGAAGCGGCGGCACGCCCTTGAATTCCGGTCACCCAGAAACGTATCCGGGGATTGACTATCGATCCGGATTGCGGGCCGGCTTGCGTTCCACGTCCACATCCACGCCGCCCGGGCCAACCCTCACGTCGACTCTGCCCCGACGGCGATCGGGTCGACCTTCAATGCCGTAATGCCTGTCGAGCTGGGAGGTGAAGTTGCGGTCTGCGAAGTCCGGCCAGTTCTCGAATTCCGGAATTCCGGGGAGGAATTCCGGGGACACAATACCTAATTCGCGGTTTTGTTTGTTCGCGGCTTGCGCGATTTGCGCTTCGGGCCGGGTTTCTGCGGTTTCAAGACACGACCAACAAGACTCTCCAACCGATCCACGAATGCCGAACTGTCCAGGGGCCGGCCGGTACGCCCGTGGGCACGCAGGTCTCGAAGCTCTTCTTCCGCTACCGCACTTCTCAGGAAGGCTTTCCAAT
>CAYSCH010000299.1:0-11453 GCA_964429355.1 uncultured Planctomycetaceae bacterium
CCTCAAACGGCCAGCGACCTCCTCGCGCCCGGCGAAGCCCAGTTGACGCCCCAAGGAACTGACTCGGTTTCTCGGGTCGAGTTCCAAACCAGCGAGGGAACCTTCACGGTCACGCTGCATCGTGATCGCGTTGCCAATACCGTCAAGAATTTCCTCGATTACGTGGATTCGGGCTACTACAACGGCACCATTTTCCACGAAGTCACCCCCGGCTATGCCGTCGTCGCCGGCAAGTACATCATGGACGGCGACAATATGCTGGTGAAGGAGGAGGGCCGCAATCCGACCATTCGGAATGAGTCAGAGAATGCCGCTCCCAACAAGGCCGGGACGATTGGCATGGCCAGAGAACCGGAAGACGCCGACTCGGCGAGGTGTCAGTTCTACTTCAATCTGACAGACAATTCGGGTCTCGATTACCGTCCCAACGATGGGACCGAACCCATCTGGCAGACCGTCGGCTACTGTGTCTTTGGCGAGGTAGAAGGGGATGGGCTGAAAGTACTTGAGAAGATCGCCAGCAAGGAGGTCACAACCCGGAAAGAACTGAACCACGTCCCCGTTGTGCCAATCACAATCATCGGCGTCCGAAAACTCTAGCCAACCTTCCCATTTTATCTAACTCCTACTCTGGACGGAATTCTCGACCACAGTAGGTCACAATGCCCATGAACTGTTGAAAATCTGACAGATTCTTGGTAGCATCTTCAGCTGAGGGCTGAATCGGTAGGAGTCGGTTTGACAGGAGGTCCGCCATGGCCAACTCTATCTATTTCGTGCAAGAGTGCCCTACGTGTGGCCGACGGCTTCAGATTCGCGTCGAATACCTTGGTCGACAAGTGGTCTGTCAGCATTGCCGCGGAAAGCTCAAGGCTCAGGATCCTGAGACCTCTCGTTACCCCGGCTGCAGCGAAGCCCAACAGCTTCTGCGCCACGCGGAAGAGTTGCTTCGCGATGCCTCCCGTCACGTCCTGGCCCACAATCGGGTGCCTTATCCGCGATAGCCTGCCGGGGTTCTGCATGGTTTGCCTTTGCTGAGATAGCAGTCTCCGGTCGGTTCATCACGCACGTGCCTGTGTCACTTCCTTCAGATCCCGGAAGAATTCGGGATACGTCTTGCCGGTGCAGCCTGGATCGCGGATCACGATGCCCGGCTGCCTCAGCCCCACAAGGGCCAGACTCATCGCCATTCGGTGATCGTTGTAAGTTTCGATCTCGGCGGGCCGGAGCGGGGCGGGCATGATAGTCAGCCCGTCGGACTCTTCCTTCACAGTGACCCCCAGCTTCCGCAGTTCGGTAGCCAAGGCGCGGATGCGATCCGTCTCCTTGTGGCGAATATGTCCAACTCCCGTCACGCGCGTCGGCCCCTCGGCAAAGACGGCTGCCGCCGCCAACGTCTGCACGGTGTCGCTGATCGCGTTCATATCGACCTCGATTCCCCGCAGTCGGCCACCGACTACCGTGATCCGGTCGGCTTCCCAGAGGACCTCGCAGCCCATCGACTCCAGACAATCGCAGAACCCGACATCTCCCTGGAGGCTGGATCGGCTCAGACCTTCCACCGTCACCCGCCCTCCAGTGATCGCGGCGGCAGCAAAGAAATAGCTTGCCGCCGAAGCATCGGGCTCGATGGCGTAGTCTGTTCCCACGTAGGTTTGTGGAGCTGGAATCGTGAATCGCTGAAGTTCCTGGCCATCGACCACCGCTCCAAACGATCGCATTACCGCCAAGGTCATATCCACATAGGGCTTTGAGACAAGATCGCCCTCCACAATCAGTTCGACGGGCGCCCGGGCGCAGGGTGAAGCCATGAGGAGTCCGCTGAGGAACTGGCTCGAAATGTCGCCGGCCACTCGCGCAATTCCCCCCGCCAGCCCTTTCCCATAAACGACAACCGGCGGACATCCGGTGCCTCGTTCGCTTGTTGCGTCAGCTCCCAATTGAATGAGTGCATCCAGGAGATCACCGATCGGACGCTCACGCATCCGTTCTGTTCCGTCCAGGCGGATCGGCCCTTCGGCCAACGTGGCCAGCGCCGTCAGAAACCGTACCGACGTACCGCTGTTGGCAATGTACAGCTCGGCACCCGCGACAGACGGCCGCCCCGCACAGCCCACAACCTGAGCCGTATCGCGATCGTGATCGATCCTCAGGCCGAGCCGGCGGAGCGAGTCGATCATGACACGAGTATCCTCGCTGTCGAGTACCCCGCGCAGGATCGACTCCCCTCTCGCCAATCCCGCGCAGATCAGCGCGCGGTTCGTAATGCTCTTGGAACCCGGTGGACGGATTGTCCCCCGCACGGGTCCCGATACCTGGATTTCAATTGAATCGTTCAATGTCGATCTCCTGCCTGGGCGTGTCAGACGATTGCGCAGAAGGAAGCCCGGTGTTCCTGAAAGGATAACCCCTATGGGAACGTTCCGTGCGGTGGGGCGGGATCCACAGCCATGCCATTCTCTCAGAGCCTTGGGATCGCAACCTTGAGTAGCTGCGTGTCGTTTCGGAGATAGAGCGCCCCGTTCGTTGCGACGGGCGAGGCCAGGATGCCTTTCCCTACGAAATTCGTGCTCACCAGCTCGCCCTTCTCTCCCAGCCGTACCACGAACACGTTGCCTTCGTAGCTGGCCACATAGGCATACTCGCCGGCCACCAGCGGCGTTGCCCAGACGGCGCCTTCCAACCGCACGTCCCAGAGCTTTCGACCGCTCTCCAAGTCGGCACATGTGAGAATCGCCGGATTTCGCACCTGCAAAATCCGGTTCCCAAACGCCACCGGGCTCGAATTATTGCCGCGAAGTCTCGCTTCAAACCACGTCGGCTCCAGGGTCCGGCCAGCGGGATCGTATTGGAACGCTTGGATTCCGTTGGCGGGGAAATAGACGCCATTTCCGCATGTCGTCACGCTGGCGATCGTATGCGAGGAGGCCTCGAAGCGAAACAGTTCTTTGCCCGTCTGCCACTCGTGACCGGTCAGGGCCGACCGGCCGTGGAGCAGGATCACGTCGGCGTCGGGCGTCGCGCCCCGAAGTACCGTCGGCGACGACCAGATGGCGCCGTGATCTCGCGGGAGTTGCCAGCGAGTCAGCCCGTTTTCCTGATCGATCGCTGCCACAAAAGACTCCCCCTGGTTCTCACATTGGGCGACGACAACCTCGCCCACGACCAGCGGCGACGATGCCATACCCACGTCGTTCCGGGTGGAAGGGCATTCATACGCCAGTCCACGGAACCATTTCAGATTCCCGTCGAGGTCGAAGCACGCCAGGTCGTTGGAGGAATAGAGGGCGAAGATCCGCTTTCCGTTCGAGGCCGGCGTGTTGTTGGCCACGGCCCCCATCGGGTTGGATTGGGTGTGGCCCGTGGCCCACAATTGGCGGTGCCAGATCGTGGTGCCGTCGGCTGTGTCGAGGGCCACCAGGTGGAGCCGATCCTCGCGAGCGCCGCTCGAAGCAGTCACGAACACGCGATCTCCCACCACGATCGGCGAGGCCGGTCCGCGGCCAGGAAGTTCTACCTTCCAGGCAACGTTCTTCCCGTCGCCGAACTCGGTGGGCAGACCCGACTCCTCGCAGCAACTGGTGTTGTCGGTGCCGCGAAACTGCAGCCAGTCGGCACCGCTGCCGAGAGTCACAGCCGCCAGCCAGAGGATGACTTGAATTCTCACGCTGTCGATTCTCATGCAATTCTGATTCCGAGGACAAAAACCACTCGATTTCCACCAGTCTGCTGAAGACACAGGCCTCATCTCGTCGGGCGAATACCGCCGCCGATCGCGTCGCAGACTCGCAGGTAGAAACCGAATTCCTCCGTCCAGTCCTGGGTCTGGGCGTTCTGGCAGAGTTTCACCAGGATTCGATTGCTGCCCGCCTTGAGCACCACGTCGGCCTGATACTGATCGAAGGGCGAACCGGCATGATACACCTCATGCTCACCGACGACGTTTCCATTCAACCAGATCTTGATGGCATTGATCGAAGACGCTCGAATCTGCGCCTTCTGCTCGGTCGCTGAATGGAACTCGGCGACCGCGTAGGCCACAATTTCGCGTTCTTGGAGCTTGTCGGAGATCCGGACGAGCGATCCCTTGAGGGCCTCATAGAGATCGGCTTTTCCGTCCGGCTTGTCGGAGTGGTACGGCAGCCAAGTGACGTCCCCGTGTTTTCCCTCATAGCGCCCATCGGGGTCAAACTTCTCTTCCGGGGCATAGCCCCGGGCAAATCCGGCTTCGCCCGCGTTGTCAAACGGTCCGATCACCAGCCAATCGACGATCAGCCCGTCGTGGGCTACAAGGTCGACCTCGTGACCGAGCTTCTTCAGTCGTCCCGCCAGCAGGCTGACCTGATCGCGATCGCGAGCGGCAGCGAACGCGTCGTTGAGAATCTTCGCGGCATCGTCGTTGTTCTCCGCCACGACCGCCTTCTCCGCCTGTTCGATCAGACGGGCGACCGCATCCCGCCGTAGTTCGATGCTGGGGTCGTTCACGAATTGGGGAACTATTCTCTCTTCCGCCGAAGCGTCGACCTTCAGCAGCCATTCGTAGGCCAGACGCCGCCCCTTCGGATCGTGCGACGTTTCCAGCACAAATTTCTCCAGAGCCGCCTGCGGGAGCGCTCGTTTGTCGTGCACGGCTCGCTCGCAAACGGCATCGATGGCCGTGCGGATCCAATTGGCTGCCAGCGGGTTGGCTCCGTCGAGTGCGGCCAGCAGCTCGGGAACCCGGCTTGCATCGACCGCCACCGCCTCCTGCCAGGCATCGGCCGCCGCCTCGTTGCCCGCTCCCATCGGCCCCACTGCCCGCAGGGTGCTGAGCGTGTCAGCCAGGTCTGCGCCGGCTGTCATCCCGGCAATCAGCCCTATCAGGATCACTTCTGCGGCGATCGAGTTCTTCCATAGGCTCATCGAAGCGCTTTCCTCGTTTCATCAGGATCATTCCGGCAAGCCGCCCATTGCGTAAGGATTCGCCTCCCCCGAGGCCTCGCCGGCTTCAGGACTTCCTTCCGCTGCCGCGGACCGAAGATTAAGGAACGGAGGCCCAAACAGCGACCGCGTCTCGTTGGCGCTCACCACGTGTATCGCCGGCTCGTCTTTGAAAGTGCAGTCCGTCACACAGCCACCACAACCCGTGCAAAGATCTGGATCGACGATCGGCTGGCTCACGATCTTCGTCCGCTGCTTCTTGCCGTCGTGGAACTCGATCTCCACGTCGACCAGGCGGATCGCCTTTTCCGGAGCCGGACAGGCCTCCACGCATGTGCCGCAATCCCGGCCGTAGGCATAGGGAATGCACCGCGACTGGTCGATCACGGCAATGCCGATCTTGACCGCATGCTTTTCCTCCACGGTCAGTGGACTGATCGCACCGGTTGGGCAAACGTGGCCGCAGAGCGTGCAGTCGTACTCGCAACGGCCCAGGCGGGCAACGGCGTGAGGCGTCCACAGCCCTTCCAGTCCCGCCTCCGCCAGCGTGGGCTGCAGACAGCCCGTCGGGCAAATCCTCATGCACATACCGCAGCCCGTGCAGCGACTCAAAAACTCCCGTTCCGGCAGCGAACCCGGCGGGCGGACCAGACGCTCGCTCCCCATGGACCCACGGGCCTGGGGCGTCGCACGCAATACAAACGTGCCTGCCACCCCGGCCAACGCTGCTCCAATCGTGCCCCGGAGGAACCGGCGTCGGGAACGGCTCGCGGCCGCGCCCGTTACAGCCGCAGGATCGCGGCGCCATGGCCGCACCAGACGAAATCCCAGCCCTTCGTGGCGGCAGGCCGGAGTGCAGTTGAGACACCCGAAACACTCGGCCGCATTCCACTGGCCCCCAGGTGCTCCCGTCGCAGCTCCGTGGCAACTCAGCCCGCACAGATCGCACTGGTTGCACTGGGCGGAAGTCGTCCGCCGCTGGAGGAACGGGCGAACGGCCAATACGCCCAACATCGCACCCAATGGACATACGTAGCGGCACCAGAATCGCGGCTGCACCCGATTCAGGGCCATGATCAGGAAGAACAGACCGAGTACCAGGCTGCTTCCCAGGAAGGCCTGGCGTTCCACTTCGGTTACGTTCTCGCGCAGATACTGCCGCACCGGTTCGCTCAGCCCCAGGGCCGCCGAACCGTCTTCCAGTATCCATTGCGCGCCGGGCAGGAGCCCAACGACCGTCGTCCGATACAGGAGTACCAGCGGATCGAGCACTGCACCGCTATGGACTCCCAATCCGGCCATGACCAAAATCGCCACCAACAAGTAATACTTGGTCAATTGCCACCGAGACCAATGCTGTGGCGCCCGCTTCCGAGGCCAGAAGAACTCCAGCACACGCCCGGCGATCGCGTTGAGTGTGCCCAACGGGCAGAACCATCCGCAAAAGACGCGTCCCAGGAGCAGCGTCAGCACCACCGTGACCAGCGAGGCCAGCAGAACCGCCGGAACGGCGTGCCCGGCGAGCCACGTCATCGCCAGCACCAGCGGATCGAGCAGGAAGAAGCCCTGCAGCCAGATGCCCGGGGAGGTGTCGCCCTGGCGGCGCGCCAGGAGAACCAATCCAAAGAACAACAGCAAGGCCCCGATCTGCACGATCCGCCTCAGCAGGGCACCGGTGAACACGCTTCGTCGCCGGCTCATGCAATCTCCAACTCCGCCAGCGCCAGGGAACGGTAGTCGGACTTGCCCAAGCCCGATTCCTCGGCGTAATTGATGATCGCCCGGGCCTTCTTGACCTCACTGGGTTCTTTGCCGAGCAGTTCGAGCCCGAGAGCGTCGAGAGCCACGATGTCGACCCCTGCGGCTACGGTGGTCTTCACGACCACGTCTTCCAGTTTGCCGCCCGTGGGACCGTTGGCCTTGAGCGTGCGCACGGCATCGAGCACGGTAATCCGCGGTTTCATGAACCGAGTGAGATCGGTCAGGCAGGTGGCAAAGTCCTGGTGGAGCGGTTGGCGGTTGTCGATCACGCCCATGTAGTTCTTCATGCAGAGCGTGGCGTTCGATAGCCCATGGTGCTTGACGATCGCAACGTTGATCACCAGGTCGCAGTCCAGAATGTCGGGATATACAAGGGCCGACTTGAGCACTTCACCCCCAAGGTCGACTTTCTTGAATCGTGCCTTGTCGAGATAGACAACTTCGGCCCCCAGCGACTTGACGGCGTCGGGAATGCCGCTGGCCGGATAGGACTTGGCGGAGGCATGGACCGGGTTGTCCCCAATCTTGACCACCTTGGCGCCGGCATCCAGGCACATTTTCGCCAGTGCGGCCACCACCTCGGGATTCGTATTGCCGGCCTGTTCGGGCTTGCGGTCCCAGCCAATGTTGGGTTTGATCCAGACCGTGTCTCCCTTCTTGACGAACCGCGCCATGCCTCCGAGGCCGTCGACCGCCTTGTTGGTCAGGTTGGTCGCAATGGCCGGCAGTCCGGCGTCCTGGGGATCTTCAATCGCCGTGCCTTTCCAACGGGCGATCGCCATGTCGACCGGCTTCTGCGCTGTCGTATCCGCCAGCAACAATTCCTGCCCCTTCAACACCAAGGCCCCGGCCACCGCCGTTTGGACCATGAAACTCCGTCGCGTGTATCTGGTCATCGAAGCATCTCCTCAAGGATCGACCATACGTGGTTTGACCGAGTACGCCCGCGAGCGAACCCCCCATACATACTACCAATTGGGCGCATTCTTCAGTGTGCCCCCCAGCAGCGCCTGCGTCAACAGCGTCCTGGAAGATGGCCGGCAAGACCAGACTCAACCTGTCTGACGGGGCAGCATGAGATTTGCCGTCTCCGGACCGCTGGCCTGATTCGGGGCCTGCAACACTCTTGCTTGTTCATCCAGGGGGTTTAGGGGAACTTTTTGGCCGCCGCACATCCAATTGGGCCGTGGGAAGGCCGCAGAACCGGCAAATTGAGACTAATCCACACAAGTAGATTGATGGGAGTAACCGTAACATCCCGATCAAAAAGAACGAATGGAACCATGTTAGGGAGGCGAGTCTGGCATGACACGTATCAATACCAACGTTAGTTCGCTCAATGCCCAGAAGACCTTGGCTCGATCCAACGCCAAGCTTCAGGAATCGCTGACCCGCTTGAGCACCGGCCTGCGGATCAACACGGGGAAGGACGACCCTGCGGGCCTGATTGCCAGCGAAGTCTTGCGGAGCGATATCATTGGAGTGGAACGGGCGATCACCAACAGCCAGCGCGCCAACCAGATGATCGCAACGGCGGACAGTGCCCTGGGGCAGGTCAGCTCGCTCCTGAACGACATCCGGGGCCTGATCTCTGAGGCCGCCAATACGGGCGCCATGAGCGCCGAACAGATCGCTGCCAATCAGTTGCAGATCGACTCGTCGCTGGAGGCCATTGACCGCATCGCCCAGGTGACGCAGTTCCAGGGGCGCCGGTTGCTGGACGGAAGCCTGGACTTCATCACCGACGGACTCGACACGGAGTCGGTCACCGATTTGCAGATCGACCAGGCAAACTTTGGCACCCAGACGGAAGTGGGCGTGGCCGTCGAAGTCGTCCACCAGGCAACCCAAGCGGAACTGCACTACGAGCACGGAGCGATTGCCAACGACGTGGTTCTCGAGATCGGCGGCAAGAACGGCTTCGAAGCCTTCAATTTTGCCGGCGGGAGCACGATCGAAGACCTCGCCAACGCGATCAATCTGGTCGCCGACGCCTTGGGCGTTCGGGCCGAGGTTCAAACGGAAGCCACCGAAGGTACGATGGTTGCGTCGAGCTATGGAACCAACAACGATATCGTGATCACGGCAGCCGAGCCAGGCCAGGCGGAAGGTAATATCCGTGTCAAGTACACGGCCAATCCGGCAGGCAATTCGACGCCGGCAGCCGTCTATACGCCACCGTCCGGCGAAGAGCCGGGCCTGATCGAGGTGCAATTGGAAACCCAGTCCTGGACCAAGGCCGTTTACAGCTTTGGTTTCGCCGATGGGGTGCCCAACAATGCCTTCACCTTCACCGCAAACCAGGCCGGCACGGACTACAACGGCTACAAATTCATCTTCAATGCTGGCGGTCCCTTGGCGGTCGATGTGGATGTTGCCAACAAAGAGATCGAGATCGACACCAACGGTTCGACGGCCGCTGCGCTGAAAACCTTCCTCGATGCGGATCCTCTTTTCCACTCCATGTTTTCGGTTGCCACATCGGCGGACGGCGGTACCGCGGCCGGAGTGGTCGATGCCGGCACATTCCCGGCTGCCACCTACCAGACCACGGCCGGCGTCAATGGCGGGGCTATCCTATCGACCGGCATTGATGTCGTCAACTTGCTCAATAACGAGCCGGACCTGGACGGTGTCATCACCGCGGCACTGGCCCAAGGCAGCGACGGCCATCAGGCCGTGACGGCCTTCCAGGAATTCGCCTTCTATGGGAACACGGACGCCGACAATCGGCTCCAATTCCTTGGGCCAGAAGGCACGCGGAATGTCCGATTCGTCAGCACTCCGGGCCAAGAACTCGGAATCGACATGTCGTCGGATCCGAGAGTTCTCGACTTTGCTTCGGCCGTCTTCCAGGGAACCCTGCCAAATAGCAGTTTCAAGATCTCCGCCCGGCAGAAAGGCGAAGAGTTCAACGACGTCAAAGTCGAGATCAAGAACTCAGCCACTGAGGTTGCGGTCTGGGATGCCCAATCGAAAACACTCACTCTCAACGTCAACCTGGCTGGAGCAACCACGCTCAATCAGGTTATCGGATTGGTCAACAACAACGCCAATGTCTCCAAGTACTTCCGCGCCGAGACCTGGGGACTTGCCGACGGAACGGCTACCTTCAGCGATGCGGATCTCGATAACGCCAGCGTGACCTTGAGCGGCGGCGTGAAGAGTGAAGGGTCGTTGATCATCAACCTGGAAACCAATGCTGCCGGGCTGGTGCAGACCACGGCCAATGACCTGATCGACTTCTTCAACGACACGGCTCACCACACGGCCGACTTCGCGGCCCTCGGCCTCAGTGTCAGCAATGTCGAAGGAAGCATGGGGACGGGCATTCTGGAAGCCACGGAGGACGACATCGTCTTCTCCACTTCCGGAACCGACCTGCAGAATGCCAACTCGTCGGCTACGATCCTCGCAGCCAACGGGGAAGAGGCAATCTTCACGATCACCGCAAAAACATCCGGCCCGGCTTACGACGGTATTAGCGTCGAGTTCGAAGACACCGCCGCTGCCGCCGCCGAAACCGTCACCTACGATCCCACAACCAAGACCATCACCGTCTCAATCAATGCCGGAACTACCACGGCGCAGATGATTATCGATCGCATCAACGGCACGACTCCGGGGGCCAGCGATGAGGTCAAGGAACTGTTCACGGCCAGCCTGACTCAAGACCTCTACGGTATTCCCGGCCTCGATTCGGCAGGTACCGGACTGCTCACCGTCAACGATGTCGGCACGTTCAGCGGCGGAACGATTGACGTCGGACGAGAAGATGGGGCGGCGCTTCTGGGTAACGAAGACCAGGCCAACGTCGGGCTCAAGTTCATGGCCGTCGAGTACGGCTCCGATGCCTTCGTCTCCGTTCGCGCCCTCAACGGCACCTCCTTCAACGTCGTCGACAACCTTGGAGTCAGAACCGATCGGGTAGACGGAACCGACGTCGATGCCCGTATCAACGGCATCCAGGCAGTCGGTTCGGGCTTGACCGCCAGTCTGAACACGTCGTCGCTCGACCTCTCGTTTTCCCTGGCCGAGACGGTGGAAGACGGCGCCTCCTTGAGCTTCCGGATCACCGGCGGCGGAGGCCAGTTCCAGCTCGGTCCCGACGTCGTTTCCAACCAGCAGGCCCGGCTGGGGATCTCGAGCGTCAATACGGCGAAGCTCGGTGGCGTGACAGGCCGCCTGTTTGAGCTGCGATCCGGCGGTGCCAAGGATCTGGAGAACAACGTGATCGGCGCCGCGATGGTAATCGAGGAGGTCATCACCCAGGTTACCACCCTTCGCGGACGTCTGGGTGCTTTCCAGCGAACCACCCTCGAAACGAACATCGCCTCCCTGAGCGACACCCTTGAGGCCCTCACGGAAGCCGAGAGCTCGATCCGCGATGCCGATTTCGCCCAGGAGAGTGCCAACCTCACCAAGAATCAGATCCTCGTTCAGGCCGGCACCTCCGTCCTCACCATCGCCAACAAGAGCCCGGAGGCGGTGCTGTCCCTGCTCCAATAGACGTCCGAGACCAGCGTACGATTCGGGGGGGACGAGCCCCGGTGCCACGCCGGTACCGGGGCTCGCTTCGTCTTCCCAGGGGGCCGGTTATGCCGGCTGTTCCGGTCGCGAAGAATCGCTAAACTTCTCCGCGATTGCCAGCCGATCCGCATCCGATGAGGGCCGTTTGCCTCCAGGCTCCCTCCACCGTGCTACCCGGCATGGCGCCGGCAGATTTCGTCTCCCAACTGGCGGGTGAATCATGGGTATCCAGACCACCACCG
>CAYSCH010000299.1:11463-11818 GCA_964429355.1 uncultured Planctomycetaceae bacterium
ATCCTGGTTCAAGCCGGCACCTCCGTACTCACCATCGCCAACAAGAGCCCGGAGGCTGTGTTGTCCCTGCTCCAATAACAGCCTTTGCCAAACCGGGACCAATCGCCTCCCGCCAGCAAGTCAGGGGGCGGCCTGGGTTTCGCAGTCGGCTCCAAGAGTCCAAACCACACAAAACGAGGGGGGGACGAGCCTCGGCTCCGCGACGGCGCCGGGGCTCGCTTCGTTTTCACCGCTCGCCCCCAACAGGCGTCCCGTTTTGCCCTAAATAGCCTTGCGGGATTCCCGGAGGAAATTGCGGCCAGGTTCAGGAGAACTCGATGGGACGGGTCTGACAGAGTTCGCGGCAAAACACGGA
>CAYSCH010000300.1:0-11814 GCA_964429355.1 uncultured Planctomycetaceae bacterium
GACCACCTGGGGAAGAAATTCGCAGAAATTGCGAGGCAGATCCTCGGAAAGGCGGTTGTAGATGTAACTGCCGGCGAAGACCGGAACGGCTTGATCGGTGCGAGTACTGACCATAACGTAGAACCACCCCGGCCTGGACATCTTGTATCTGAAGTTCAGATAAGTATCGTCTTCGACGCAGAACAGGCCGTGCGACCACTCCTTGCCCGTCATCACAAGACACGGCGCTTTCTGATTGCCCTGGTCTTCGGGGCGAACGACCGCACGCACGGCACCATTCGAATCAGCCAGCATATCACCCCGAACCCAAACGCCGTGTCTCCAACGTTCAGGCAGTCCCGACTCGAAATCCACCTCCCAGACACTGGGGACCGATTGAATCAACTGAGCTACCAGGTCAGAACCAGTCTCTGCCACGGCGTACTGACCTTCAGAAATGTCGATGGTCTGACCGTCATCGAGCCTGCGGAACAAGACCCGTCCCTCGTGCACAGCCAGTTCGGTCATGGCAGCGTTGGTGTACATGGAAAGCCTGGTCCCAACAACCTCGGCTTGCGCATTCGGCGTGGTGATCAACATTGGGTTCGACTTGTCCTGCGGGGAAACCTGAGCCATGATGTCGCCGGCGGAGACGTTGACGCGTTTTCGGCTGTCGTCAAGCGTGCACGCCAGTTGCGACTCTCCCGCGACCGCGAGGACCGTGCCGTCGTGAAACTCGACAAGGGCGAAACTGTCGTCATCGACGGTCCGGAGAACGTCGCCCGACTGGAGCGTCGAACCAACTTCCACCGTTCGCCATTGTGCAGGATCGGAGTTTCCAGACGCGACGACCCGGCCGATGACGTGTGCCGCGAGGGCGATTCCTGGCCGCTCTGCTGCGATGTCGGCAGCGGAAGGTTTCTGCGTGTCGGCGGCGATCGGTTCGTGGAGCGGGCTGCCTGAGGACCGGCTCATATGGTCGGAGGGCCTGTGATCGAGGCGAAACAGGTTCCACGGCCCGGCAATGGCCAGCAATAGCATAGCGGCTACGGCGGCAATCGCGATGAAACGCCGGTACGGGCGATCAAGTGGTGGATGCGGTTCCATGAGGCTACCGTCGAACACTCCTTGCCAGGCGTGAGAGTACAGGCAACCAAGATCGATCGATAACTCGGCGACCCGCTGGCGGAAAGACTCCTCACCAAGCAGAAGCCGGAACTGTCTCTCTTCCGTGGGCGTTGCCTGGTTCTCCAGGTAGTTCTGGATGAGTTCATCGTGAAACGATTTGCTTTCCCTCGAACTCATAGGGTTTCATCCCCTCGGCGGAGGCGGCGCTCGATGCACTCTCGCAGGGTTTGGCGAGTGCGATAGAGGGCCTTGCGAACGCTTTCCGGTTGCCTGCCGACCTGGCGGCTGATCTCGCACAAACTGAACCGGGCGGCGTAACGCAACTGGAGGAGCCGTTTTGCGAAGGGCTTCAGCGATTCCAGGCACTTGGCCAGCGAGGCCATGCGGCGTTTCGCACTCACGTCGTCGACGGCATCAAAACCAGCCTGAAGGTTCCGCAATTCCTCATCGGACAAGGGATCAGGAAACCGCTTGGAATTCCGGTAGTAAGCGAGAATACGTCGGCGCGCGATTTCGCGAGCCCACGCTCCGAAATTCGTTCCCAGTTCGAAACTTTCGCTGTCCTGGCAGATCACGACCGAAACGTCCTGGAGGACCTCTTCAGCGATATCGTAATCGCGCACGCTCGCGTAGATGAATGCGAACAGGGTACCGCGGTGCTCCATGAGCAACCGCACGATCTCATTTCTCATTCGTCGTTCCGGGGGCATCCGCCTGGCGGCCCACCTGGGCGGAATCGTCCACTGCAGAAACATGCCCATCAACCGAGGATAGCGAGCCCCTAGAACCCCACTGCGTAAGGGGGGATTGTCGTTCTGAGGCCGCCCGTATTCCGATCTTGAACGATATGACCAGGCATGTCAATGAATCCCCCAGTATTACGGGTGACCAGCCGTCGGGCCACTCGACAGATTCAAGAGAATGCCGTTGAGGAAAGAGATTGAGAGCGGTTGTGGCACAGATGCTGGAGAGGAGAGAATTGGTGCCGCGGTGTTCTGCCCGCGACGGCAAGATGACGTTCGGAGAACATCAACTCGCACAGCAGATCCGCCTGTCCCAACACGGCGGCACCAATAGGAAAGGAGCATCGATCGGAAACCGGGACAATTCTCTCGGGGGGCGGCCTGGATGATTCACGGTTGGGGTTCGACCGGAACTTCACACGAAGCGGGGGCCCCGTGAGTGACCCAAATCCGATCGACAACGAGTCCCGGATCCCGGTTGGGGGCTCCAAGACCGACCATGACGGCCAGATGACCAGCCCTGGGCGGTTGGTCAGGCACACCCAGCCGGGAACTTCGCAGCCGACGGAAGTGCAACAGTGGCACGCTGACGGTCTGCCACTCGCCGCGGCGAACATCGCCTAGAACTGGGCTGCGGTACTCAAAAATGTCCATAATACTCGGGTCCGGCGGGTCGGTGCTGGTATTCAAGCGGACATGTAACCCGCCACGCAGAACGCGTTTGCAGGTGAAGTTCAGATGGGTGTCGGGCTGAATGCGGAAAAGCCCTCGCGTCCATTCTCGCACAGTGCACACGCGGAATGCTCCTTCCGGTCTGCCGTTCTTCCCCCGGGATTGCACCGCCCGTAGGGCGCCCCGCGAGCCGGGCGGCAAGGAATCGTGAACCAGTTCGCCTGCTCGCCAATCGCGTGGAACTCCGTTTTCGAAGTCCGCTTCCCAGAGGCTGGAGACAGGGGAGAGCGGGTGTGAGACCAGATCGGAATGGGCCGAAGCGGTGACGCCTTGTCCGCTTTGCACGTTCACGGCCTGACCGTCGGCAGGACGATACAGATGAACTTCGCCCTCGAGGACAGCCAATTCGGTCAGGTCGTCGCTAGCAGAGAGTGAGAGCTTTGTGCCCAGCACTTCGGCATTTGCGACGGGAGTCTCGATAAGCAGCGGCTTTCCCACGGGTTGGGGACTCACCTGGGCCAAGAGGTCGCCCGTGGTGACGGTGACGCATTTCCGCTCGGAATCGACGGTGCACTTTAGTTCCGTTCCGCCGGTGACGGCGAGAATCGACGCGTCGGGGAATTCGAGAATGGCAAAACTATCCTCGCCCACAGTTCTGAGGGCATCACCGGAAAAGAGGTCGATTGCGGTAGCCACGTCGATCTCTTGGGCGGAGCTGAGCCGATCGGCCCGGACGACTTTGCCGGTGACGTGGACGACCCGAGCGATTGGATGCTGAGCCGGACGGACCGCGATCGTTGGCGTCGCGGTCGAAGGTATCTTCGGCGGCGACACCGAACCGGTCGTTCGATCACGCGTTGGAGCAAGCAGCCACACGGTACCCAGTGCAAACAAAACGGCGGCTGTCAAGGCAAATGCTGCGACAACTCGGCGGCGCGACCGCGCTGGACGTTCGACCGACATCCGGCTCAGCATTCCCTGTCGCGCAAGGTCATGAAGCTGGCCCAGATCGATAGCAAACTGAGCCAATCGCCGACAGAAAGACTCCTTCCGCAGCAGGAGACGGAGTTTCTTCTCCTCGTCTGGAACCAGCTCGTTTTCGAGGTAATCCTGGATCAGTCCGTCATGACTTGAGTCGACGTCCCGATCACGATCCTGCCACATTCGCAAGACTCTCTTCCGCGGCTAAGCCCGCTTAATTGGCGATTTCCGCCAGCAGTCACCACTGATAGAGGAGCGATTCAGGGAAACCGGGACAGGGAATTCGCTGAAAGCGGAGTACGGGAATGGTCTATACCGTAACGTTCCTGCTCGGAACGTAGGAAATACGGTCGCGAATGGCCCCGTGGGGCGTGAGCAGTAGCCAGTCTGCGGGGCTGCGAGGCGGAGATCACTCCTCGGCGGGTGCCGGGGCTATTTTGGTGCGGTTTCCCGTCGCACCTTGTCGAGGTATCGATCGAGGATCACGGGCACCTGGTCGGGGGTGACCTCGGCGTGGACGTCGTTGTCGATCATCATTACGGGGGCCAAGCCGCAGGTGCCGATGCAGCGGGAGCTTTCAAGGGTAAAAATGCCATCGGTGCTGGTTTCGCCGAAGCGAATGCCGAGTTCATCCATCAGCTTCTGGGCGACCCGATCGGCGCCTTTTACGTAGCAGGCGGTGCCCATGCAGACGTTGATCATGAACCGTCCGCGGGGTTCCAGGCGATAGTAGTGATAGAAACTGGCGACGCCGGCCACCTTGGCGGATGGGATCTGCATCAACTGGGCAACGGCATCGAGATGCGCTTCGGCGAGATAGCCGTAGACGGACTGCACCTTGTGCAGGACGGCGATCAGTTGGCTTTCCGGGTTCGGTTCGGTCTGGCACAAGGCGATGAACTTAACGATATCGTCACCGAGGACTTGCCTGGCGGTGGTTTGAACCTGTTCCCAATTGTCGGTGGAAGTGGTCATCGAATACCTCGCGGCAAACGTGGCTCGTAGTGGGTGTGAAGCAGATGGTGGGCTTTCTCAGAACCCGGCGAACCGAGGAACACGTCGTAGAGTTCCTGGATGGAGGGATTCTCATAGGACTTGCGGAGTTCTTTCCCGCTGTCGATGGAGTAGAGGGCTTTGGCTCGTTTCTTGAGGAGCTTGGGATCGAGGACCTTGGATCCTTCAGGCGGATAGGGCTGACCACCACCGCCGATGCAACCGCCGGGGCAGGCCATGACTTCGATGACCTGAAACTTCGCGCGATCTTCGAGCACCTTGTCGAGGAGGGTTTTGGCATTCTGCAACCCGTTAGCGACCGCGAGGTGGATGCTGCGGTCGCCGATGGCGACGTACGTTTCTCTCAAGCCCTCGACGGCCCGGACCTCGGTGAAGTCGAGCCGGTCGGCAGGCTTTCCGGTAATCAACTCACTGGCGGCCCGGAGGGTGGCCTCCATCACGCCGCCGGTGGTGCCGAAGATGTCGCCGGCCCCGCTGGCCAACCCGAGAGGTGCGTCGAACTGGCCGTCGTCGAGATTGACGAAATGGATGCCGTAGCACTTGATCATCCAGATCAGTTCGCGAGTCGTGAGGACGGCATCCGTGTAGGGAGTGCCGTCGGGCATGGCATGTTCCTTGCGGCTGGCTTCGTACTTCTTGGCCACGCAGGGCATGATCGCGACGACGAAGATCTTGGAGGGATCGATGCCGGCTTTCTGGGCATAGTAGGTCTTGGCAAGCGTGGACAGCATGCTCATGGGCGACTTGCAGGTGGACGCATGGGAGATCAAAGCCGGGTAGAACTTCTCCATGAAACTGACCCAACCGGGCGAGCAGGAGGTGATCATGGGGAGGGGGCCGCCGTCGTCGAGGCGGGTGAGGAATTCATGGGCCTCTTCAACGATCGTCAGGTCGGCGCCGTAGTCTGTGTCGAAGACCGCATCGAAGCCGAGGAGCCGCAGCGCGGTGATCATCTTGCCGGTAGCCGGAGTACCCGGCTCCATGCCGAAACCTTCGCCGATGGCCGCACGGATCGAAGGGGCCGTCTGCACGACGACGTGCATGGTGGGATCGGCGAGGGCTTTCCAGACGTCGTCGGTATTGTCTTTTTCGAGGAAGGCCGCCGTGGGGCAGACGTTGATGCACTGGCCGCACTGGATGCAGACAGAATCGTCCATGGCGGCCATGTGGGCCGGGCCGACGATCGTGTTGAAGCCGCGCCGGTGCTGGCTGAGATTGTTGACGCCCTGGATCTCGGCGCAGACCCGGACACAGCGTCCGCAGAGGACGCACTTCTCGGGATTCCGCACGACCGAGTGGCTGGAATCATCGATGGGGAACTGTTTGCGTTTTCCCTCGAACAGGCGGCGGCGCACACCCATCGAGTAAGCGAGATTCTGAAGCTCGCAGTTTCCGTCGCGGTCGCAGGTCTGGCAATCCTTGGAGTGGTTGTCGAGCAGAAGCTCGACGATATCACGCCGGGCCTGGCGGATCTCCGGCGAATTGGTCCGCACCACCATTCCTTCCCAGACGGCCACGCTGCAGGAGGCCATATAGAAGCCCATCCCCTCCACATCGACAATGCAGACGCGGCACGAGCCGGCCAGGCTCAGGTCGGGATGGTAGCAGAGCCGTGAGATCGTGATCCCCAACTGTTCGGCTGCCGCCATGATAGTCGTGCCTTCTTTGACGGAGATCTGTTTCTCGTCGATCGTGAGCGAAATGGTTTTCTTCGCCATGGTATGGAACCGTTCCGGTAAGGTTGAGCCTGCGGGTGAGGCAGAACCGATGTCAAACTGAACTCAAACGCGCCCGACGGCCTAACGTGATTCTGGGGAATTCAGTCACCACCTTGGATGCTGATCACGGCGGAGCGTGATGCCTACAACTTTGGAATTACGCAAGGGTATTCAGTTACGCAAGACGGCATCGAAGCGGCAGACCTCCACGCAACGGCCGCACTTGATGCACCGATCCTGGTCGATCACGTGCACCTCGCGCCGGTTGCCGGAAATGCAGGTGACGGGGCAGTTACGAGCGCAGACCGTGCAGCCGACGCATTTCTGCTCGTCGATCTGGTAGCGGAGGAGGGCCGTGCATTTCTTTGACGGACAGCGTTTCTGCTCGACATGGGCAAGATATTCGTCGCGGTAGTGGGTCAGGGTACTCAGGATGGGATTGGGGGCAGCCCGGCCAAGCCCACAGAGCGACGACTTCTTCACCAGCCTGGCGAGCCGTTCGAGGAGATCGAGATCTTCGAGGCTTCCCTTCCCGCTGGTGATTCGTTCGAGGATCTCAAGCATGCGGGTGGTTCCTTCCCGACAGGGAGTGCACTTGCCGCACGATTCATCCTGGGAGAAGGTCATGAAGAACTTGGCCACATCGACCATGCAATCGTCCTCGTCGAGGATGATCATGCCACCGCTGCCCATGATCGATCCGGCCTTGGTGAGGGAATCGAAGTCGATGGGGAGATCAAGCATGTGGGAGGGGATGCAGCCTCCGGCGGGTCCCCCGGTCTGAACGGCCTTGAGCTTCTTACCGCCAACCACACCGCCGCCGATGTCTTCGACGAGTTCGCGAAGGGTCATGCCCATGGGCACTTCGACCAGTCCGGTGTGCCGGACTTTGCCGGCGAGGGCGAAGACTTTTGTGCCCCCGCTCGACGGGGTTCCGATCTGGCTGAGCCACTCAGCGCCATAGTTGATGATGGCGGTGATATTGGCAAAAGTTTCGACGTTGTTGATAACGGTGGGCTTGCCCCAAAGGCCGCTTTCGGTGGGGTAAGGGGGGCGGATACGGGGCTGACCGCGATCGCCTTCAATCGAGTGGATCAAGGCCGTTTCCTCGCCGCAGACAAAAGCCCCGGCCCCCAGTCGGATTTCGAGGTCGAAATCGAAACCGGAACCGAAGATGTCCTTGCCGAGGATTCCATATTCACGGCACCGGTTGATGGCGTTCTGGATACGCTCGATGGCCAGGGGATACTCGGCGCGGACGTAGAAGAATCCGCGGGAGGCACCGATGGCGTAGCCACCAATAATCATGCCCTCGACCACGTTGAAAGGGTCGGATTCGAGCATGCTGCGATCCATGAAGGCGCCGGGATCTCCCTCGTCGGCGTTGCAGATGATGTAGCGAGTCTTCTCGGCGGCGCTGGCCCCCATGGCCCACTTCTTGCCGGTGGGGAATCCGCCGCCGCCCCGGCCTCGAAGTTTGGATTTTGTGACCTGTTCGATGACCCAGTTGGGGTCTCCTTTGTCGAGGATCCGTGCGAGGGCCTGGAATCCGCGGTAGTGGAAGTACTCCGTGATGTTGGAAGGATCGACAACGCCGTTGTGCCGCAGGGCCACGCGGGTTTGGCGATTAAAAAAAGCGACGTCGCCGTAGATTTCGAAGAATTTACGGCCAATCGTTTTGCCTCCCACCTGGAGCCGCTCGACAACCTCGCCCCGCTGGATGTGCTTTTCGATGATCTCCTTCAGATCCGCAACCGAGCAGATGCGGTAGAGCACCTTGTCGGGCTTGATGAGGACGTGGGAGCAGGTTTTTTCGGTTCCGGTGCTGCAGGCGCCGAAGCAGCTCGCCCGGGCGATATTGACCCGCTCCATGTTGACACCACTCTCTCGGAGCAGGTGCGGCAAGGCTGCCTCCAGAGAAGCACCTTCCGGCCATCCGCAGCGGTGGCTACCACAGCAGAGGAACTCGAAGGCGTAGATTCGTTCGACCGGGCCATCCAGGACACGGGAGAGAAGGGGTTGGTTGTTCTGAATGTGGCTGGTGAATATCTGGTGGACCAGTTCGCGATCGACTCGCTCGTACTTGATCGGAATCTGTCCCGGCACAAACACGCCAACGATGGGCTCGCGGCTGCAGCGCCCGGTGCAACCGGTGCGGTGGAGCAGAATGTCGTTGCGACCGGAGGCGACGACGTGTTTGCGAAACTCTTCGAACACCTCTCTGGAGCCGGCCGCGTGCTCGCAGGTCGCCGAGCCAACCTGGATCACGATCGGATTGCCAGCGAGTCGATCGTGGCGGCTGGCTTCCGCTTGGTTTGCGAGTTGTTCGTATCGCTGCTGTACAGTTCCCACGGTTTCACCCGAATTGTGTGAATTGCTGTCGGAGAGTCGAAGAAGTCATGCAGAGAATACTATATTTCACCAAACTATCGGCGACGTGCCTAGGCTAGTTGACGAGTTATGCGGGTGTTTTGTACTGGACGGCAAAACAAGGGCCGCTTCTACGTTTCTCGCCGGAAGGGCCGCCATTATGAAGCGGTGTTGGATCGCTCGACAGAGAAAACCGCGTAATTGTTGGGAGAGCCCCCGGCAGAATGACCCGTGAAGGCGCGACTGGTGATTGGTGGACGCGGCGGTCCCTGGCGATTGTGTGGCAGGGAGTTGGTCAACAAGGTATCCATTCTGCCAAATTCACGGCTGGCTCTGGGAGGGGAGTTGGTCCGCGCGAGGTTGGGGGTGTGCCGGTTTGTGCGGGGTTCCTCCGAGGAGAAGGCCCTGCAACGGCTTGGCCACCATGGACGGGTATGGCGATACTTGATCGCGGGTCTTGGCTGGAAGAGAAAATAGGTCGGATGGGAAAAAGAAGAAAGAGGCTTTGAATGGTCAATAAGGGGAATCAGGAGATAGTCACGTCCGTTTCTAAAATTTATGAACACCCGTACAGAAACATGGCGAACCGCTGCCTGAAGGGGCTTTCGTGTCGGCCGAGGGGATGGCACTCTCGACGCGTGTTTGGGGGTGGGAGGCAAGTGGGTTCGTTTATCCATCGCACCTGTGTCTTGCTGCGCTGGACCGAGGTGTGCACTGGAACGGTCCGCGAGGTGGAATGCCAAGGGTTATAGTATACACCTTTTCACATGGTTGTGCCTTCATTTTTTGGGCCAATTGGCAAGTTTTTCAGGGGGGGCGAGAGGCCTTTCCGGACCTCGGCGAGAGCGGCTCATCCTGCCGCCACTGGTCGCGAAGGCGACTGAGGTTGTGTTGCATACGATCCGTTGCCGCGCTACAATCGGCGAGAATGAGCGGCGCGTAATCCGCCTCTGGAGCCAATGACAAATCGAGCCGGCGGTGCAACCTGACATGATCGCAGCAGACCGTGAGCGGAGTCGTTTGGGACGAAAGCGGGGTGGATACCCGGCGGGTGCGATGGGGTTTGTGTTGGCGGTGGTCACGACGTGGGCTCAGGGTGCGTGGGGAGGCGAAGCTCCAAAGTTGATCGCGCCTTGGACACCGGTGACGGTCGAAGAAACTGGGGCGGGAGTCGAGGTGGGCGTGTGGGGGCGCTCGCACAAGTTTGCCAATGCCGCCTTGCCCACCTCGATCGTGACCGCGGGAGAAGAGATGCTGGTCGCTCCAATTCGGCTGGTCGGCCAAGTCGGCGGCAAATCGATCGAGTGGACGCGTGGCGGCAATCTCGTGTTTCGCGCTGAACCGGCGGAGGCGATTGTCAGTGGCTGGCAGGCAGGCGACGAGTTGATCGTCAATACGACCACGCGGATCGAGTTGGACGGCTTGATGCGAGTGGATGCGGTTTTTCTGCCGCAGTACAAGACAAAGCCGAAGTTGGAGCAATTATGGCTCGAAGTGCCGTTGAGGCGCGAACGAACGAGCCTCGTTCACTATTTCCCCGGCGGCTGGGGAAATGCGAAAAACAGCGGCGGGTTACCGGAGACCGGGCTGGTGCTCCCCTTCCGGCCGTTTGTCTGGCTGGGCAATGAGGCGGGCGGTCTGGGGTGGTTTGCGGAGTCGGATAAGGGTTGGCAGCCAGAGACGGCGGACAGGGCGATTGAGGTGACGGTGGAGGAAGACGTGGTGACGCTGCGGATACACCTGGCGGACTCCGCGCTGGTGTTGCCGGCGACGTTCACGTTTGGTTTTCAAGCGACACCCGTCAAGCCGTGGCCGAAGGATTTTCACGAATGGCGGATCTGGCACGTGCCGCAGTTGGGGGTCGGCTCGACACTGCCGGTTCCCAAGGAATGGTGGCTCTGCCATCGTGCGTTTCCGGACCGCAATCCGGAGGCCACGCTGGACCGCGCGGCGAAACTGGGGGTGAAGACGGCCGTGTTTCACGAGGACTGGGCGCCGATTCAGAACTATCCGATGACGACACCGGAAGCGGAGTTCAAGGCCATCGTGGATGCTTGCCACCAGCGAGGCATGAAGGTGCTGGTCTATCACGGATACGAACTGTCGCCGCTGGCGCCGGAGTGGGCGGAGCTGTCGGACGAGGTGCTGGTCAAGAACACGGCTGGTCAGATTACTCCGGGATGGTACCGCCACCCGGAACAGCGGGATTTCAAGGTTTGCTACAACAGCGTCTGGGCGGACCGGTTGGCCGACGGCATCGAGCAGGCGAGGAAACGTTACGGTTACGACGGTCTGTACCTGGACGGCACCATCGAACCATGGGCCTGCTGCAACGAGCGGCACGGATGCGGCTACCGGGCGGCCGACGGCAGTCTGCGGCCGACGTATCCGATCTTCGGAGTGCGGCGGCTGATGCAGCGACTCTATGGCCTGTTCCATTCCCAGGGAGGGTTGATCAGCGCGCACCAGAGCACATGTTGCGTGACGCCGACGCTGGCCCTGGCCGATTCGTATTGGGACGGGGAGCAGTTTGCCGGCGGCGAACTGGCAGGAGATCCGCTCAAGAGCCTGCCGCTGGATGCGTTTCGGGCCGAGTTCATGGGCCGGAATTTCGGGGTGCCGTGCGAGTTCCTGGCGTACGAACGGCCGCCGCAATGGACCTACGACCACGCGCTGGCGTTCTCCCTGTTGCACGATGTGCGGGTGCGACCGTGCGGACTGGCGGCGCTGGAGAAAATGGCACCCATCTGGGACGTGATGACCCGTTTCGGGGTTGACCAAGCCGAGTGGCATCCCTACTGGGAAGAAGAGCCGCTGACAGTCGTGCAGCCGGAGTCGGTGCACGTGAGTCTGTATTGCCACCGGGCAGAGAATGAACAAGCCGGACGGGCGCTGCTGGTGGTCGCGAACCTTTCGGCCGAGAAAAGCGTGGCGGCTGAGGTGATGCTGGACGTTACCGGAATCGGCGCGCCGAAGGAGGCGAAGGATGCCTTGAGCGGAGAGGGGCTGGGGTATGCGGATGGGCGGTTGACCGTCCGTCTGGATCCGATGCGGATGCGACTGGTGTGGGTTGAGTAGCCGCGAATACGCAATCGGGGGCACACCTCATTCCAGCGAAGCAAACGGCAATCCTATGCTGGTATGGTATTGGGCGTTAAGGCCGGATCATTCATGTACTGGGGAGGCAATCGCGTAAGTGAAGGCAGCGG
>CAYSCH010000301.1:0-3781 GCA_964429355.1 uncultured Planctomycetaceae bacterium
CAAAAAAGAATCCTCCAAGCGTCCGGCCGGGAAGGCGAGATGCATCGGCATGGGGGGGAGCATACGTTTGAAGTCGCCGGTTGTAAATCTCAATTTGCCTCGGTTCGACCACTGGTCGCCCGGGTGTTAAGATGGTGCCCTCAAGCTTCTGTCATGACGTGTGCGACAAACAGAGATTCGCTTTATGAAAACCGCCTATTTTGACTGTCTTTCGGGAATTAGCGGCGACATGACCCTCGGCGCATTGGTTGACGCCGGTGCCGATCTGGAGCACCTCAATGCAGCCATCGATTCCCTCGGACTCCCAGGTTGTCGACTGGTCGCCGAAGAAGTCCGGAAACGAGGCTTTCGGGCCCTTCAGATTACCGTCCACTACGAACACGAACATGCTCACCGGCATCTTTCCCATATCCTCAAGATGATCGATGGCAGCGTGCTCAACGATCGTCAGAGAGATCTGGCCGCCCGTGTGTTTCGCAAGCTTGCCGAAGCGGAAGCCAAGGTCCACGGAACGACCGTAGAAAAGGTCCACTTCCATGAGGTGGGGGCCGCCGATTCAATCGCCGATATCGTGGGGACCGCGGTTGGTTTGGATCTGCTGGGAGTTGAGCGTGTTATTGCCTCCCCGGTGCCCACCGGCTGTGGGACCATCGAGATCGCCCACGGCCTGTGCAGTGTGCCTGCGCCGGCGACGGCCGAGCTTCTCACCGGTATCCCACTGGCAGCCTGCTCGATCCCCAAGGAGATGACCACGCCGACTGGTGCGGCAATTCTCGCCACACTTGCCGAAGCCTTCGGCCCCGTGCCGGCGATGACCATCCAGCGCATAGGCTACGGCGCCGGCAGGCGCGATCTGGAGGAACAGCCCAACATCCTTCGACTCCTCATCGGACAAGCGGAGACCCAAGCAGGGTGCCCAGACATCTGGATCCTCGAGACCAACCTCGACGACATGCCGGGGGAACAGATTGCCTACTGTACCGAGCAGCTGTGGGAGGCCGGCGTACTGGATGTCTATACGACGGCCATCCAGATGAAGAAGAACCGCCCTGCCGTTCAGTTGACCGTCCTCTGTTCCGCCGACCAGATCGAGGCCGCCGAAGCGATTCTCCTGCGAGAGACAACCACGCTCGGGATTCGTCGCTGGCCCGCCCAGAGAACTGTCCTTGAGCGGACGGCCCATACGGTAGATACTCCTCTGGGCCCCGTTGTCGGCAAGGTCAGCCGGCTGCGGGACGGCTCCATTCGATTTGCCCCTGAATACGAAGCTTGCCGACAGGTGGCGCAACAGAATGGGGTGCCGCTCCGTGAGGTCTTTCGCGTCGCTGAGAACGGGTTCGACCCTCGACGGATGGAATGGCCCGAGGCCAGGTAGTATGGGGTGTAGCGGCGTCTGATCGTTCAAGGAGGAGGCCAATGCACTTGTGTCTTGCATGGTTGCCCTTGCTGGCCGAAAACAACAACTTCTACGCGCTCGTGATCGCCGCGATCCTGGTGATGACGCTGCCGATGTTGCTGCGGATCTACCGTTATCAGGCCCGATCGAAGCGAGCAAACCCCGTCCAATCGCCGGCCGAACCAGATCCCCGCGGCCTCCGTGCCGGCGCCCCGGAGAGTATCGTTCGATGGGAAGTCCAGATGCAGGAACTCGCCCGTGATCTCAAGGCCGAGATCGACAGCAAGATGGTAGCCTTGGGGCATCTGGTCTGTCAGGCCGATCGAGCTGCCGAGCGACTTGAAAAAGCCCTCGCTGCCGTGCCACTCCGCGATGGCGATCCGAGCCCTGCCGAATCGGGGCCGCTGCCGGAGTCCGACCTTTCTGCAAACTCCGACCTTTGCAGCGAGGTCTGCCTGCTCGCCGATTACGGATTCCCCACCAGCGACATTGCCAGCCGACTGTCAATCCCGATTGGCCAGATCGAACTCATTCTGCGGCGTCGGGAAGGGGAACGCCCGGCCTGTTCCGGTCCGCCATCTGGCTCACAGCCCGGTCAATCGCCGAACGACCGGTAATTGGCTCTCGACATGTGCCGTTCTGGCAGACGAACATCTGGGGTTGTCCGTCTTGTGGCACTTTGCCCAGAAAAAGGTCGTCCAGGTTCTTGGAACGCATGCTGGCCGACGCCGACGATCCTCGATAGCCAACGACTCGATTTCCCACGAACCGTCGCTGAATTCCGCTTGTCTGAACGATGCTTTCCTCGCTATCCGATCCCTCGACCAGCACAATCTCCGGCGACGGGCCGAGCAGAAAATCCAGGGCGACGAGCATCTGCGACGCGGCCTGGGGAGCCCGCTCCATGACGACGACCGTTGCCTCGACCGTCTCCTCGGCGGCGGCCAGATAGTCGCCTCGCCCACAGAGCTTTCCCAATCGCAACAGGGCCAACGCGGCCAGGCTGCTTCCGCTGGGGATGGCGTTGTCGAGCAGGTCGCGCTTTTTCGCAATCAGCTTTTCGTGCCGAGCCGAAGTGGAGAAGAACCCACCCCGATCCGTATCGTAAAACTCGGCCAGAAGCAGATCGGCCTCGACGACGGCCAGATCGATCCATCGTTCATCGAATGTGGCCTCGTAAAGGCTGACCAATCCACAGGCCAGGGCAGCGTGATCTTCGAGGTAGGCCGGATGGCTGGTCTGGTGATCTCGCCGGCAATGGAGCAACTGCCCGCTCTCGTCACGCAGACATCGCTCGATGTACTCAGCCGCCCCGGCGGCCGCGTCCAGATACTTCTTCTCTCCGAAAGCCGCACCCGCGATTGCCAGCCCATCGATCATCAGGCCGTTCCATCCGACAAGCACCTTCTCGTCGCGAAGGGGGCGAACGCGCTTGGCCCGCCTTTCGAGAAGATCAAGCCGGCTCTTGCAGAGCTCCTGTTCCAGGCCTTCCGGGTCGCGGCCAAGTTGTTCGGCAGTGGCAGCCAGGGGACGCGGCAGATAAGCAATCGAGCGGCCTTCAAAATTCCCTTGCGAGGTCACACCGTATGCCTTGGCAAACGAGTTGGCCCGGTCCCGCCCCAGTACGGCGGCCAGTTCGTCGGGCGTCCATGTGTAGAATACACCCTCTTCGCCTTCGCTGTCGGCGTCCTCGCTGCTGTAGAAGCCGCCGTCCGGATGTCGCATGTCTCGGAGCACGTAGTCCAGGGTCTCTCGGGCGATACGCCCATAGCGATACTCGCCGGTTACCTGCCACGCCTCCACATAGGCTCGGACGAGCTGGGCGTTGTCGTACAGCATCTTCTCGAAATGAGGCACCAGCCATTGCCGATCCGTGCTGTAGCGATGGAAGCCGCCGCCCACATGATCGTAAATCCCACCGTCCGCCATGCGATCGAGCGAGGTTGTGACCATTTCCATCGCATGCGGACTGCCCGTGCGATACCAGTACCTGAGCAGCAGGCCGAAATCGCTTGGCCGCGGAAACTTGGGGGCGTCGCCGAAACCACCCCACTCGGGATCGAAGGATCGAGCCAGCGACTGGGCGGCAGCGTCCATCAGCGGCGCCATCTGGGTGAAATCGGTTGAGCCGTTCTTCGTCGCCAGATTGTCGGATTGGAGAATGGCCGTCAGACCTTGGGCCTGCTCCACCGCCTCGGCCCGACGGTTCTTCCAGGCGTCGTTCACGGCCAGGAGAATCTCCTCGAATCCCGGCATCGGTCCCCGTCGTTTTGGCGGGAAGTAGGTGCCGCCGTAGAATGGCTTTCGATCCGGAGTAAGGAATACCGAGAGCGGCCAACCTCCGCTGCTGGTTATTGCTTGCACTGCGTCCATGTAGATGGCATC
>CAYSCH010000301.1:3791-11752 GCA_964429355.1 uncultured Planctomycetaceae bacterium
TCGGGACGCTCTGCGCGATCCACTTTGATCGAAACGAAATGCTCGTTGAGCACTGCCGCAATCCGCTCGCTCTCGAAGCTCTCGTGCGCCATGACGTGGCACCAATGGCAGGCGGCATAGCCAATCGACAGGAAGATCGGCTTGTCCTCCGCCGCGGCCTTGGCAAACGCCTTCTCCCCCCAGGGAAACCAGTCCACGGGGTTGTCTGCATGCTGGGCCAAATAGGGGCTCAGGGCGTCGGCAAGTTGATTTGGCATGAGCAATCAATGAAACGTCTGCCGGTCGTCGGGAAATGCCCCTTCGCGCACTTCGTCGCGATACTGGGTCACGGCCTGCACGACCTGCTCCTTGAGTTCCGCATAGACCTTCACGTGCTTGGGCACCCGTCCCGGAGTCAGGCCCAACAGATCGTGCATCACGAGGATCTGTCCGTCGCAGCCGTTGCCTGCCCCGATACCGATCGTGGGTATGGAGAGCGCCGCCGTGATCTCGTTGGCAATCTCTGCCGGGATGCATTCCAGCACGATGGCAAACGCGCCCGACGATTCGGCCGCTTTCGCGTCCGCCAGCAGTCTCTCGCGATTTCTCTGCACGGAGTACCCTCCGAGACAGTGAACGTTCTGCGGCCGCAAGCCCACGTGGGCCATGACAGGAATGCCTGAGGATGACAGGGCCTCGATGACTTCGGCCTGCTCCATCCCCCCCTCCAGCTTGACCGCGTGGCATCGGGTTTCCTTGAGAATCCGGCCCGCATTCTCAATGGCCTTGTACTTGCCCAAATGGAAACTCGGAAACGGCATGTCCACCACGACCAGGGCGTGATGCACGGCCCGCCCCACCATTTCCGCATGGTAGATCATCTCGTCCAGCGTGACCGGCAGAGTACTCTCGTGACCCTGGACGACCATCGACATGCTGTCGCCGACGAGTATTCCCTCGATCCCGGCCGCATCGACGAGCTTGGCCATGGGAAAGTCGTAGGCCGTCAGCATGGTGATCTTCCGTCCGGCCTCCTTCATGGCGGCGAACTGGGGAACGGTGATTTGGCGAGGTTCTGAGGACATGGCAGGCGGGCAGGGGATAGATGACAGTAGAGGCCGTCAACACGCGGAGGGGTTTGGACCCGATTCGTGAGGGGGTTAACTCATTCTATGCGACGCAAGCAGGTTCCGGAACCGGGGCAACTGGGAAGCCTGACAGTGGCTCTAAAAAGCCCTGACGAGACGTGGGAGTCCCCCACGGGCATGGATGTGCACCCTCGGTGGTCTTGGCAGTGGCTCTAAAAAGCCCTCGCAAAACGTGGGAGTCTCCCACGGGCAAGGACGTGCACAATCAGTAGTTTTGGTAGCGGCTCTAAAAAGCCCTGACGAGACGTGGGAGTCTCCCACGGGCATGGACGTGCACAATCAGTAGTTTTGGCAGCGGCTCTAAAAAGCCTTCTTGGCGATTGCTGCGGCGGCCGCGGCGCGAATATCTGCGGCCACCTCGTCCATGGTACGGCTGGCGTCGACCAGTGCGATCCGTTCGGCCTGCCGTGCGGCTTCGTGGAGGAATCCTTGGCGGACCCGGCCGTGAAATGCCGCTCCCTGCTGCTCCATCCGGTCCAATTGGCCCGTCAGCCGGGCTGCCGCTGCTTCACTTGGAAGGTCGAGCACAATCGTCAGATCGGGCGTCAGATGGTCGATGGCGATGTCGCCCACCCGCCACAACGTATCGACGTCAAGCCCACCGGCGTGCCCCTGATAGACGACGTTGGCCAGCAAGTACCGATCAGACACGACCGTCTTCTTCGCCTCCAGCGCCGGGCGAATCACCTCTTCCACCAGTTGCGCCCGGGCGGCCATGTAGAGCAACATTTCACTTCGGCGGTGAATGGCCAGGTCGTGGCGATTCAGGAGCAGTTCGCGAACGGCCTCGCCCAGCGGCGTGCTGCCCGGATCGCGACAGGTGACCACGTCGTGCCCCAGCGATTGGAGCCATCGACAGAATCGTTCGATCTGAGTGCTCTTTCCAACCCCGTCGCCGCCATCAATCGAGAAAAACATCCGCCGAAATCCATGTCGAGTGTATGAGAGATCCTGAGAAACGCTTTCAGAACCGCGGCGAAAGTCTCCCCAAGGGCAGGACTTGTCGCAGTTGTCACAGGTTTTGAAATCGACTCCAAGAACACTGATTCTAGGGTTTCTTCTGTCCCGAATCCTTGACGAAAAACCTGCCAAGATTGATCCCCCCGCGAAGTTCCTCCTCCAGGAGCTTGATGCGGGTCTCCAGGCGTTCCACGGCCCGGAGAAGCTTCGGAATCGCATTCTCGACCTCACCCGGCGGTTTGGGACGCGGAACACCCGGATAGCCGAGGTGCCTGGCCAGCGCTGAGAACAGGAAGACCGGGTCTTTCTTCCGGTTCGCTTCGGCAATCCGGCCTTCCTTCTCGCCGAACAGGACCGGCTTGTCCATGCTGGGATCCTTCATCTTGCAGTACTGGCTGCGGATGTAAATCATGTCGGAGAAGTCGATCAGTCCGATCTGCTTGCGGACCGTCAGGATCCACGTAGACCAGTTCTCGTCATAAATCGGATCCCCGGCCATCGCTCCCAGTCCGGCGTCGTAACCCAATCGATTGCGGCAGAGAGTCTCGAACTGGTAGAAGAAAATGCCTTGCGGACTGGCCCCTTCCGCCCGGAACTTGGCCTCCCGTTCCAGGATTTCCAGGGCGATGCGAAAATCGAAACGCCCCTCCTGCCGTTCTGCCTCGGTGATCACGAAGGTCTGGAAGGTTGTGAAATAGTGTGCCATGTGAGCCATAGCCGTGCCGAAGCCGCCCGTGTGCTTGAGCTCGGTTCGCATGAAATCGAGCGCCAACGGCAGTTTCGACGTGGACAGCAGTTCCTGACGTATCGCATACAGGAGTTCCTGGGTCGACATTCCCTGCTGCATGCGATCGTTCAGCGTCCGATAGAAATACGCCTGTTCGACGTATTCTTCGCGATCGAGAAGTTGAGCCATCGTGTCTCGTCAATCCTCCGAGCTCAGAGGGTCCATCCCGCGCGATACTCTCGCCTGAGATACTGCTCCGCATCCGGGCAATTTGTGGCCTTCAGGTTCTTCGCATCCCAATCGAGCTTCGCTCCCACGCGGTACGAAACGTTGCCGAGCAAGACTGTTTCGGTCAACACGCCCGAGTAGCTGAAGGGACACGTCGTCGCCGTGCCGTTCTTGCAGGCCTCGATCCACTCCGCGTGATGGCCGATGGAATCGGGAATCGACGGTTCGGGCGGCTTCACGTCGGCAAACTGCTTTTCCGGGAGCAGTTGCCGCCGTCCGTAGTCGGCCACCAGCATGCCCCGCTTGCCCACAAAGAGCACTCCCGCCGACCACGCCTCCAGGCCGTGCCTGGCGAGAATCTCCGGCTGCGTTGGTCCGTTGGTCCAGGTGAGCTGGACGGGCGGAAGATCGCCACGGGCAGGAAACTGGTAATGCACCGTGAGCTGAGGGGCCGTTGTCTCCGGGTGCGCCGGCGGGCCGACCGCTTCGACCGACGTCGCGTGTTTCAGGCCCAAGGCCCAGAAGGGGAGGTCCATGTAGTGGCAGCCGAAGTCGCCCAACGTGCCGTTGCCGAAGGCCCACCAGCTTCGCCAACTCCCCGGTACGTAGACCGGGTGATAGGGCCGTTCCGGAGCCGGGCCGAGCCAGAGATCCCAGTCCAGGTAGTCCGGCACCGGCGGCGTATCGGTTGGCCGCTCCTGACCTCCGAGGGCACCGCTGTGCCACACGTGAACTTCGCCAACCGGCCCGATCACGCCCGACGTGATCAATTCGACCACGCGCCGGTAGTTTCCTTCCGCGTGGATCTGGGTACCCATCTGGGTGGCCAGCTTGTTCTCGACGGCCAGTTCGGTGAGCAGCCGGGCCTCGGCCACATTATGCGTCAACGGCTTCTCGCAGTAGCAGTGCTTCTTCAGCCGCATCGCCGCAGCCGCGGCAGGGGCATGGGTGTGGTCGGGCGTGCTGACCACCACGGCGTCGATGCGATCGGCGATCGTGTCCAGCATCTTCCGATAGTCGCGGAAGGTCTCGGCCTTGGGAAACTGCTTCGCAGCCCCGGCAAGACGGTTCGCATCGATATCGCAAAGGGCGACGATATTCTCCGACGACACGCCGCCCAGATTCGCTCCGCCCCGTCCGGCCACGCCAATCACCGCGACGTTGAGCGACTCGTTCGGCGACTTCGGAGCGGCCATTCCACGGGCTGTGATTCCAACCCCCAGGAACAGAGCGGTCGGTGCAAGAGCCGCTTGACGTAAGAAGTTACGACGAGTCAAATGGCATTTCATGATGATTCTCCGGCTATTGGCCTTTGTCTCGGGGAGGGCAGAACGGTTCCAGCCCGTGTGCACTATGCTATCCCTCTGAGACGGGCGATGCAATCGCTGCTCGACTCTTGCCGCATCCTTCCAGAAAGCCCCGCCTGTGACCGAGAACCCCGACAGCCTTGCCGCTGCATTGGCTCGACATGAGATCGAGTTGCCCGACGACCAGATCCCCCTCCTCGACCGGTACTGTCGCGTCCTCTGGGACTGGAACTCCAAGCTGAACCTGACTCGCCACACCGATTATGAGAAGTTCGTCGCCCGCGACGTTGTCGACAGCTTGGCCTTCGCGAGCCACCTCGGAGAGAATGAGGTGATTCTCGACGTGGGAACCGGCGGGGGCGTGCCCGGCGTCGTGTTGGCCATCGTGCGTCCCGACCTGCGCATTTCGCTCTGCGAATCGGTGGGCAAGAAGGCCCGGGCCGTGGCCGACATCGTCGCCCAGTTGAAAGTCGACGTTCCCGTCTATCCGGAAAATGTGCAGCAGGTCCTGCTGGCCTGGAGGGGCGACACCCTCGTCATGCGCGCCGTGGCCCGGCTCCGCAAAATCCTCACCTGGCTCGAGCCGCACTGGGGCGCCTTCCACCGCGTGCTCCTGGTGAAGGGGCCGGCCTGGGTCGAGGAGCGAGGCGAGGCACGGCATCACGGGCAGATGCACAACCTCGAACTGCGCAAACTGACTTCCTATCCCTTGCCGGGAACCGAGTCCGAGAGCGTTCTCCTGCAGATCACGCGGAAGACAGGCTGACTCATGCGGCAATGCCAGTTAACGGGCTCGCTGCCGGTCAGCTTGTCTGATTCCGGTTCGCGCCTGCTGCTCTGAGTTGCCCTGCAAAGCTGACAATTGGACCCTTTCCTCAAGCATTTCACCGACCCTTGCCGCTCCTGTCATCCCTTTCCGATGTTCTCTTGGCTGCCGGCAGTTCGGCCGTGCCTGCTGGTTTCCTGCTGGCGCCGACTTTCTGGATGTCGCTCCTGGCGGCGTTTCTCTATGCGCTGGGCGCCCTGTTGCTCAAGCGGGCGGCGACCGACGCCGTCGACGTCTGGCGGATCACCTTCGTTTCGAACATCGCTACGTCGATTGCCCTGGCCGGTCTGTGGGTCTTCGGAGGCCAGATTCCTTCGATGGGTTTGCTCTGGCAACCGGCGGTCGTGGCGCTGCTCTTTATCGCGGGGCAGATCGCGGCGGTCATTGCTCTCACTCGCGGAGATGTCTCGGTCGCCACGCCCATGCTGGGCCTGAAGATCCTCATGGTGGCCTTCTTCACCTGGGTCCTGCTCTGTGAACCGCTCCCGTCTCGGGTCTGGATGTCGGCCACATTGGCGACCCTGGCGGTGGCGTTTCTGGGAATCAGCCGCGACCGCGCCGGCATGCACCGCGCCGCGTTCACGGCAGGTTGCACCTTGATTGCTGCCGCCTCCTACGCCTGCTTCGACGTCCTCGTCCAGCGTTGGTCGCCGGACTGGGGCGTGGGGCGATTCCCGCCCCTGGTGGGCTTGTTTGCGGCCGCCTATTCTCTGGTACTCATTCCGCGATTCCCGCAACCGCTCCGCTCGGTGCCGATAGCGGTATGGCCATTCCTGGCCGGCGGCTCGGCCCTGATCGGCCTCCAGGGTCTGCTGATCATCTCCACCATCGCCAACTGGGGATATGCGGCGGCGGCCAACGTGGTCTACAGTTCACGCGGACTCTGGAGCGTTCTCCTGGTGCTTGCCCTGGGGCATTGGCTCGCGCAGGACGAGCATGCCCTGGGCCGGAAGTTGCTCATGTTCCGCCTGGCCGGGGCCGTGCTGCTGTCGGCAGCAATTCTCATGTTGGCTGAGTGAGGCTCGCACCGGTGCTTGCAGTCGGGCACCAGACGGCTATTTCTCCACCCAGCGCACGTTGCGGAACTTCGCCCCCGCGCATCCCCAGGCGTAAAGGGCCATTGTGCCCTTCGCGAACGTTTCGTCCACCGCTTCCAGGTCCTTCTTCCCGTCGACGTAGACCGTGATTGTTGGCCCGTCGAGTACGATCCGCACCGCATACCAGCGATCCTTCTCGTAGCCCGCCGTGTTTGTGGCGAGCGTCTGATACGCGCCGCTCGTCTTTCTGGCCAGGATCCGAAAACTGCGCTGCTGGTCCATCGACCACAGGTAGTAGTCGTCCGGGCCGTTGAACCGGAATGCCACTCCCAGCCCGTCGTCGTCTGAAGAAGCAATCTCGAGCGAAAGCTCGCCGTTGGCCCACGACTCACCTGGTCCAAACGAGCGATAACTTCCCGGGCGATCGACCGCCGGTTCCAGATTACCGGCCACGCCCACAAAATGGTTCGAGCGTTCGATGACGTAGTCGCTCTCCAGCTTCCAGTCGCTCACCGGCGGAGTGCCGCCGGGGCTGTCGACCACGGTCCAGCCCGGATCGTCGAGCGGGATGAAGGTGGGATCGACGTCGAATTGGGCGGATGCCACATTGCTGGGAGGGAGACCAGCGGCAAACGTCCTCGCTCGAAGGGAAACGGCCCACTCGATCGCCAAAGGTCCGGTGTAGCGCGGCGATTGCGCGGTCGGCGAGGTTCCGTCCAGTGTGTAGCGGATCTCCCCGTCTGGCGCTTCGCTAGTCAATTGAACCTCGAAGGGTTGCCGGCGACGGGCGCCGGCGGGCGTGATTGCCGGCGGGCGCAATCCGTAAGGCACCAGGGCAATCGACGCCTTGTTCAAATAGCTGCAGCGGCAACGGTCGGTCGCATCGGGCATCAGAACAAGGCCCCCCGCGGGAATCGCGTTGATCCAGCAGCCCGGCCGGATGCCGCCATAGTTCTCGGTTCCGTAATTGCGTAGCAGGTCGACATACCCCACCGTCGCCGAACGGTAGACGAGCATATTCGTACAGCCCGACGGAATTCCGCACCCGTACGATCGATCGAGCACGAAATCGGCCGGCCTACCCGTGAGCAGATCCCACGCCTGCGGTTGCAGGTAGATCGTCCGGTCGTTGATCACCGGGCGCGACTTGTACGGCGCCTCGATGTCCCATCGGCGCTTCCCCGTCGCCGAATCGAAAGCAGCCATCCGCCCGCCCAGTTCCGAGGCCAGCTTGAATCGCCAGTCCTGGTAGCCCATGAGGAGCACGTCGTGGTCGACGCTCAGAACGAGCAGGGTGCCATAAATGTCGTCGGCCGATTCCCAGATCACTGTCCCGTCGGCAGCATTCAACGTGACGAGTCGGCCCGAAGGATGCGAGTCTTCCGGATCGGGATTGCCGACGCGTTTTTCCCGCTCGCGGTCGCCCACCGCCGTCGGGCGGTCGATCAGATGGACGCGACCTTCACCAATCACGATTGTATTGTGGCGAATGGTATGCTCCGGCTGATAGCGCCAGCGGACCTCGACCGTCGTAGCATCCATGGCGAACAGGCCGATCGATTCGGTGTACTGTTGATTCATATCGCCCTGCTGGAAGCGATACGTGACCAGATGCCGCGTGTCGGCGAGCGAGCCGAAGAGCGTGTCGTCGACGAGGGCCACGATTCCCCAGGTACCGGGGTTTCCGTCCGGCAGGTCCGGGGCTGCAAAGCCAGCCAGCCGCCGGCCGGTGGCCGGATCGAGCCGCAG
>CAYSCH010000302.1:0-11727 GCA_964429355.1 uncultured Planctomycetaceae bacterium
GTAACGACAGTGACGTGGACGGCGACCCGCTGACTGCCGCTCTTGTCTCAGGCCCCGCCCACGGCCTCCTGACGTTCAATACGGATGGCTCCTTCACCTATACACCGGACGCCGACTTCCACGGCAGCGACTCGTTCACGTATGTTGCCAACGACGGATTCAGCAACTCGGCCGAGGCGACTGTCACGATCGCGGTCAATTCCATCAACGACGCACCGGTCGCTACGGCCGATTTCTACGACATTGCAGTCAACGGCGAATTAGTGGTGGACACGGCGTTGGGCGTGCTGGCCAACGATGATGACGCCGACGGCGATCCGTTGACTGTAACCACAGTTGTTGATCCGGCCCACGGCAGTCTGACGCTCAATCCGGACGGTTCCTTGACCTACACGCCGGTCGCTGACTTCCACGGCACCGACACATTCACCTACATGGCCACCGACGGAGTGGCCAACTCGGCGGAAACGACCGTAACGATCACGTTGGAAGAGTAAGCCAATCGGTGATCGTGCGTTTCTGCACCCACCGGTTTGGTCAATACTCAGGAGAACTGGCGGCGCAGAGGAGGTGACGGCGAGAAACGCCCGCAACCTCCTCTTCCTTTTGCCATTAGGGCATGCCGTCTGCGCAAGAGACTGCTCAGGCTGCCCGGAAACTTCGGTCCAGAATGGCACCCGCGAACATTCTTGAACGGAAGGACTTTCGCCCGCAGCGGTGGCACCGAAGACAAACGACGAACAGTGACAACAGGACAGGCAGCTTGGCTGTGCCGCTTCTGCTCCTGTAGACCTTTTCGGAATAGCAGGCCGGACATCGCATCTTGGTACCCTTCTGCCTCATGCCATCGGGATAGCCACCGTAGCGCGGTTACGCTTGGCGGCTATCGTTTGTTTCGGAACAGGCGCGTCCACTTCTTCGGCAAAATCGGAATAGTCCCTGCATTTTGTTGCCCCAGACACTTGCGGGCCACAATTACCGGTGACCAATACTCCTGACGCTATCGTTGCAGGCACAGTATGACCCGCCGAACATTACCGAGATCCGTGTGGACTACACTGCTCGTCCCGTGGACGCTACTGGGCTTGGAGGAGATACGCCTTCCATCGTGACGAGGGTACTGCATCGACTGCTCACGCGTCGCCTGCTTTTGCGGGGTCTTTTCTACAGCGGGGGCGTGGTAACCGGCCCTTTTCGCGCGCAGTAGTCGTCGTATTCGGACCAGATGCGGGCCATGAGCGTACCGATGAACATGCTGCCAAAGGTGTAGATTGCCGGGGGGATCGCGGCAGCGGGCCGGTCGCCGAACAGATCCAGTACCAGGACCGTTCCCAGGCCGGCGTTCTGCATGCCGACTCCCAGGATCAGCGCACGCCGCATGGGGGTCGACAGCCGCATCACCACGCCTCCGAGCCACCCTGCGGCGCAGCCCAACAGAAGCACCGCCAGGAGTGCACCGATCAATCGCAGATTGATCGCCGTCAATCGCTCGCGATTGACGGCCACCACCACCGCGATGATCCAGAGGATCGTCAGGTCGGCGACCACGGACCCGACGCGACCGGCGAGCTTCTCAAACCGCAGCGAATTTCGCGCAATCAGGTGCCCTGCAACCACCGGAAAAACCACCATCCAGCACAGTTCCCACGCCGCCCGGCCGGTGGGGAAGTCGACATGCTGACCGAGGGCCAGGTACATGACCGCCGGAACGACCAGGGGCGAGACGAGCGTGGACATGACGGTCAAACTAACGGAGTAGCTCACATTGCCGCGAGCCATGAGCGTCAGCACACTCGAGGCCATAGCGTCGGGGGCGCAACCGACCATCACGACGCCGATCATCAAGTCATGATCGAGCCCGAAGAGGATAGGCATACCCCAACCCAAGAGCGGCATGGCGGTGAACTGCACCGCCGTTCCGCCAAGGACTTTGGGCCAGTGCACAATCACTTGGCGGATCTCCTCGCGAGGCAGGGTCGCGCCAATGGCAAACATGGTGGCGGCGAAAAGGAAGTTCAGGAGCGGCTTGGTTGCGACAAACGGGTCAAACGCGCCCGGGAACCACTGCTCCCAAAAGAACGCGGTCAGTCCAAGCAGCGTCAGCCAGGCAATGAGCAGTCGTTGAAACATGGGTCGGTGTCCATAGGGCGGCAGGGCCACAGCCAATACCAGCTACCGCTCGGCTGAAATGGTCTGCTCCCGGCAAGTCGCGGATCTTTGTGAAAGACTTCACGATCTGCACGGCTCCCGGTGGAGGTGAGACCCGGCTGGGATCAACCAGCAGCCCGCCGGGCCTTACGTGCGGACGCGGGTAATCTCCACAAGCTTGCCACATTCCCCACAAGAGTCAAATACCGCACCCGCCACATGTGCGTGGGGGCCTGCCTGGACCCTTTGACGAAAGGGAGTCAATGGTCGAGGGTCCATTCCCGTTCGGCCAGGGTGCTGCGGTCCGCCTCACTGGCTGCGGTGCCACTGGCGCACCAGACGTGTCCGCGCCGGACGCCCGTCGCAACGGCGTCGGCGAACACCTGGTCCTGGGTGGGGGGCGAAAGGGCTGTGCCCAGGAGGTGATACTCTCGCAACTGGGTCGCGTTGGTGCGGTCCAGGGTGGTCAGCAAGCTCTCGTTGTACGCATACAGAACTGCCAGGAACGGGGCGCGGTTGAGCCCGGAAATGGAGACCAGCCCACCCTGTCCGCCGCCATCGGCAGCCCCAAAACGGGTCAGGGCGGAACCGTTGGAGATGACGAGAAAACCAGGGTGATCGCCGTCGCCGAGTTCCGATTTGACCACTTCGTCACCCGAGGTTGCCTGTGACGTGGTTCCGTCCGACCAGTGCCACGTGGCGGTCGCGGGGGCGGTGAAATCGCATCGCAGCCGGGTGACGGGGCCCCGAGTGACGAATTCGATACGGACCTCTCCCGTGTCGGGGGGCGGAGGGGGCTCGGCCGTCAACTCGTCGGCAACAATGGTCCAGCCCTTGGCCGCGAGCCTGGCCGCCGCGGCACGCCCCGTGGGACCAGGCGCGGCATTGCCCCGGAGGTCCATCCGCAGCGGCGTCTGGGGATCGGTACTGGAGCGACTGCGACCGAGCCCATCGAGAGTTGCCAGAAGGCCGTCCACCTGGTCTGCACCCAGGCGGTTGTTTTCGACCGCTATCTCGGTGATCTGCACGCAGCCCGTGATCGTCAGACGCGTGAGTTGGTTGTTGCGGAAGCTCACGGTGGCCGACGAGTCGGCGTTGCGCAGGGCCCCGGTGAGGTCCACCGAGGTGTATTGATTGCCGTCGGCCAGCAGTGCCACGTGGCTGTGGGGGCTGGAAGCCGGAATTCGCAGGGCCCCTGCCTGGTTGTCGTTCCAGATAAACAGCTCGGAGAGGTTGGGGAAGCGGCTCATGTCGGCGAAGAGGGCCTGGTTGGTCATCTGGGGGTTGTCTCGTACACAGATGTGCCAGACCCGGGCACCGATGGTGCCGAATTCGATGCTCGGATAGGCGTTCACCGCGCCACGCAGGTCTTCAAGCTGCTGGCACTGGGAGAGGTCCAGCGACCGCAGGTCGCAGTCTTCAAAACAGGCACGGGCCAGCTTCGGCGTGTTGGCCAGTTTGACGTTGGTCAGGGTGGTTGAGAGGAAACACTCAATCGTGTCGAGGTTGATGAAGTTGCTGAAATCCAGCGACGTGAATTGGTTGTAGGAAGAGCACCATTGGCCGAGGGTGGGCGCGACAAGCTCCAGGCCGGTAACGGCCGAAACGTGCTGGTCCGGCACGTGTTCGATGAGCCCGCTTCCGCCGTCGCCGCCATCGTAGCCCAGGTTGATCCGCCGGACGGCACTCCACGGATTGACCCGCAAGGTATGCGAGCGGGAAGCGGCCGACCCAAAGTCTTTGTTCGGGGTGGCGGAGGTACTAGTGGTACCGTCGGCCCAGGTCCAGAGGATGTCCGGCTCGGCTTCCACGACGAGGACGGGAGCGAACGAGGAGCCTTCCGTAGTGAAGGTCATCACGCGTTCGGCCGGAGGGGCAATCGGGGACGCCTCGCGGTTGGCCACCGGTTCGGGCTGGCGTCCACATCCCGCCAGCAGCAGACACGGCAGCACGGCAGTGAGGAACAGTCGCGGACGGCTGGCCGGGGGTTGGGCCGAACTCATCGAGGACTCCGGTTCGGGTGAGCGATCTTGACCGTGTCTATTCTTGTGCGACGGCAGCACAGCGTAACACGAGTTCGTCGAAACGGTACGGATTCTGACCCGCTGCCCAGGCCATTCCGCGGAGAACGAGGATGCGAAAATAGGGGTCGTCGAAGGTCCAGGTGTAATGCCCGGGAACACAGCCGAAGACCCGTCCTCTTCCATATTGGCAGGCCCAGAATTGCGGTTGAAGGGAGAGACTTCTTTGCCCGGGCCCCGTTTCCTCCTGACTTCCGGCGAGGACATCGATCCGTCCCTGGCCGACCGGTGGTGTAGGGGGCCAATAGGGCTCGTCAACCCAATCGATGGTGGCCGGCAGGCCGCGGCAGACAGGGTGCGCAGGCATCGTAACGTCCACCCGGAGTAGTCCATGACGCCAGTGCTCAAACCCGCCAACGCCGACGAGTTTTGCCACGTCCGGCGATGGCTCCGGCCGCGTCCAGGTAGCCGAGTGGATGAGGACCAGCCCGCCGCCCCGGCCAAGGAAGTTGCCGACCTCTTCCACCCGTGAAGGGTTCCACTCCAGATAGCAGTAGGCGACCACCAGGTCGGCCGTCGCCCACTCGTGCGGACTGGGCCAATGGTCTGTTCGAATCACTCGCACATCCGCCGCTCCGTGGCTTACCGCCGGGTCAGCGTGATCGGCCCCAAAGAGGTTTGCCGCGGCTTCGTCCGACGCTTCTTTTCCGCCGAGCAACAAGGCCCATCGCGATTGCCACCGAGGGTAGTCATGTTCGTTCTCGCCGTGGTCTTTGCGGTCCGAAAGCAGGATAACCGTCAGGGGACGGGGCGGTTCCACTGGGGGCGTGGTGCGTGCTGCGGCGAGGGTACGTTCGATATCAACCCGCCGCGGCGGCGCCGGGGGCTCCGCGGCGGGCACCCCGGCTACCATTGCCGAAGCGGCCATCCAAAGAACGAATCTCGTCAAATCGCCAGCGAATCGTGGCAGGTACATTCCGCACTCACTTTCTCCGGACTGCCTGGAAGCAGGCGGTCGCTGGTCGTCGCTCTTCGCTCCGCGAAGAAACGTTCGTTCGCGGAGCGAACATCGACACCGGTCAGTTCTTCCCGTTGTGTGTTTCTGAGTCAAACCTCGAGTTTCCACGGTGCCCGGTATTTCTTGTGAACCAGGGCATTGGCCTCGGGATCATCCTTGACCTCTTCCTTCTCGGCGTCCCACTGGATCTTGCGGCCTGATCTCCAGGAGATATTCATGAGGTGGCCGGGGATCGTGGCGTAGTGGCCGACCTCGGCATTGGCCGCCGGCTGCTTGCGACTCTTGACACATTCCAGGAAGACCTGGGCGTGATTGTCGGTTGTGCCGTCAACCGTCACGAGCTTGGACTTGTCCTCGATGGCGTTCTCGGGGGTGATCGTGTAGCCCCCGCGGTCGATGATCAACGAGCCCTTCGTGCCGAAGAAGCACTTTCCGTGCGAGCGGTGCTCGCGTCGGCAGCCACCACGGAAGGTGTACTGCATGATGAACCCCTTCTTGGCCACCGGGCCGGGCGGATACTCGACAATCGCATCGAGAGTGTCCGGATATTGCAGGTTGTTTTCCGGAAAACACATCATGCCGCCCATGGCCACCACGGTCTTCGGCCGGTCGACACCCATCGCCCAGTGGACGATGTCGTAGTGGTGCACCGCCCAATCGCACTGGAAGGAGCCGGCGTAGTCGAAGAACCAGTAATCGTGCAGGAAGTAGTTGGGGTTGTAAGGAACCTTGGGCGCCGGGCCGAGCCAGAAATCCCAGTCGAGCCCTGCGGGGGGATCGCAGTCCGGGGGCGAACCCCATCCGGGATACTGGTTCTCGTAGTCCCAGACCTTGACTTCGGAGATTTCTCCGAGCTGGCCCGAGCGGATGATCTCGACCGCCTCCTGATAACGCTGGCAACTATGTTGCTGGGTGCCGATCTGCACGATCCGGCTGTACTTCTCCGCCGCCTGGACCATGGCGCGGCCTTCACCGATCGAATGGGCCAGCGGTTTCTCGGTGTAGACATCTTTGCCTGCCTGGCAGGCGTGAACCATGGGGAGGGCATGCCAATGCTTGTTGGTGGCCACGATCACCGCTTGGATGTCGTTGATCTCCAGCAGCTTGCGGTAGTCGTGGAAGACCTGAACCTTGTCGCCGCCGGCCGGTTGGCGGATCGCCTCGGCGCGAGGGTCGTTGACGTCGGCGACAGCCACGATCCGCACGCCCGGCAGTTCCTGGAATCGAGACAACAAGTACCGGCCGCGACCGCCGCAGCCGATCAGGCCCAGGTTGATTGTGTCATTGGGACCTGGGGCGGCGCTCGCACCGGCTGCATAGGTCCGGGCGCCGGTCCAGGTTGCCGCAACCGCTGCTGTGGCGGTCGCACCAAGAAAGCGTCGCCGCGTGGTCGGTTGACTCATGGAAAGACTCCTTTTCTCGAGGATGAAAGAGGGCCAATGTGGAAGGTACGAAACGCCAGCAGGTCCAAGGGCATCCTGCGCCACCCCTCTGGCGGCCGTCATTCTGGCGCCGTTTGATGACCGGGTCAAGTAATAGCTTCCCATTGACCTTGGGTGTCACGTGGGAATAAGTTGACGATACTTCGATCGGGGCGCGACGCCCCTCGATGCCGCGACGCGCGTGGCTGCAGCAGCGATCGAGGGCCCTTCGTAGCTCACGGCGCGCCTTCCGATTCTGTCAACGTGACGTAACGCAGCATTCTGCAGACGGATTCCTCTCATGACTCTGCTCGACCCTTCACGCCGCTCGTTTCTGAAAAGTTGTGTCGCATCGGCGGGTACAATCCCGCTCCTTGCTGGTGTGCTCCCAGCCCAAACGAAGGAATCCAGCGGGCCACTGATCGCCTATGTCGCGACGTTCAGTTCTCCCCTTCGCGATGTGCTGCCGACCCAGGTGGATCTGCCGCCGGGTAACGGTCGCGGTATCCACCTTTTTCGGGTCGATCGCCACACCGGGGCGATGACGCCCTTGGCCATCCAGGAGACTGGGACGAGTCCCAGTTGCGTGGCCTTGAATGCCGCCGGGACACGGCTCTATTCGGCCAACGAGACGGATCGCGTGGGTGAAAACAAGGAGGGCACCGTCAGCGCCTTTACGATCGATCGGACCGACGGGCGTCTGACATGGCTCAACACGGTTCCCTCGGGCGGGGCCGGTCCGACCTATGTGAGCCTCCATCCGTCGGGCCGGTTCCTGCTGGTGGCCAATTACTTCGGCGGCTCTGTGGCTGTGTTGCCGATCCAGCCCGACGGAAGGTTGGGCACCGTGACCGATGTCAAAGTCGATGCCGGCCAGATCGGCCCACCCCGGGCGACCAATGCTCCGCCGGGCAGCTTTGCCTATAGCGGGCACGATCGCACGCACGCCCACATGATCCAGGCCGATCCGTCGGGAAGGTTTGTGCTCCATGTGGACTTGGGCCTCGATCAGATCTTCGTCTGGAAGTTCGACGAACAGCGGGGCATGCTGACTGCGAACGAACCGTCCGCGATCTCGCTGCCGGCCGGAGACGGGCCGCGACATTTCCATTTTCACCCCAACGGGCGCTGGCTCTACTCCCTTCAGGAAGAAGGCTCGAACATCGTTCTATTTGACTACGACGGCGCCGCTGGACGCCTGACTGCAAGGCAGACTGTGTCGACACTGCCGCCTAGCTTCGCGGGGAGCAACTTCTGCTCCGAGATCCTGGTTTCAGCCGATGGGCAATTCGTCTATGCAGGCAACCGGCTCCACGACAGCATCGGGATCTTCTCGGTTGGCCCCAACGGCGACCTCGCCTGGCAGGGAGAAGAGTGGACGCGAGGGAGTTATCCGCGGAGCTTCACGTTGGATCCCACGGGCCAGTTTCTCTATTGCTGCAACCAGCGGGCCGACAACATCGCCGTGTTCCAGGTGAATCGCCAGACAGGAAACCTCTGCTTCAGCGGCCAGTACGTGCCGGTCGGCAATCCTTCGATGATCGCGCTGCTCGATCTGGCCAAGGTGGAGTGACCGCAGAATGGTCGCTGATTGACGATGGATCCGACTGACGAGTAGGGGCTGGCCTTGTGGCGAGAGAGTTTTGGCGGTCGCTTGAGCAGTGCTCCCTTCAGCCAAAAGGGTACGACTGTACCCTCTAACTTCAGCTCCAGGCCACACTGCCGACCGTCGGCAGGAATCTACTAACTCTTGATTTCGGACAAACTTAGAAAAAGTGGGCGATGCTAGACTTGAACTAGTGACCTCCGCAATGTGAGTGCGGCGCTCTAACCAACTGAGCTAATCGCCCGAAAAAGGGGGTTGCTGACCGATCCGGCCTACGGATCGAGTACGGCGAAAGGGCTTCCTTCTTATCGGTCTGGACACCGGAGTGGGTCCAGCAAACTGCAACAGGACACGCCGGTCAATCCGTGGGTTCGCTGGTAGGGGGCTCGAACTTGGGGGCCGTCGCTTCCACGTAATCGTCCGCCTTTGCCAGGGCGCGGGTCGGTTTGGCCGTAGACGTGGTGGAGGCAGCGGACGTGAATTCTTCCTCGATGCCTTGTATGCCCTTCTTGAACTCCATGATTCCCTTGCCCAGCGAACGGCCAACTTCGGGGAGCCGTTTTCCGAACAAAAGTACGCCGATCCCGAGGATGAATACCATCTCCATCGGGCCAGGCATACTGATAAACGCCAAAGGTGTAACCACGTTCTATACCTCGACAAAGGCCTAGCCACAGCGGGCAATTCTACCGCGCCATGGGACTGCTGGAAAGGGCTGGCAAACCGGAGTGAAGAGATCGCTTCTACGGCTGATCTTCCTTGGTCTTCCCGGCCTTTTCCACCTCGTCTTCGATGCCCTGGACGCCCTTCTTGAACTCGACGATCCCTCTACCGAGAGATCGCATGGTGCTGGGCAATCGGTTGCCAAAAAGCAGCAAGACGATGACCCCAATGATTAACATCTCCATAGGGCCCGGCATACTCAGAAACACAGCCAACGGAGCCAACATAAATCGGGGTCCTTTGCAGGTAAGGTGGGCTCGACCTGACACTTGCTGCCGACCAGCAATGTGGGTCATATTCAATCCGTGAGAGCGAACTCCCTCGGAAAGTGGCAGGAGGGTGGAGCTTAGGTGGGGAAATGTGTTATTCACTCAATTCTACTGAGGCCCCTGTCCATGTCAAACCAGCCGTACCTCTGGAGAAGTAGATTGCCGGGATCGGGCCAGGATTCCTAACTCATGTGACAGCAATAGGTTGCGACCAGTGGTCTCGGCCAATTTGAGTGTGGCGGGGATTTATTCGGTGATTCCTGGAGAGAGGTGGCGGGAGTTGAGGTGCAACAAACGAGGTCGGAGTTCTCAGCAGGTTCACGGCCTTGGCGCTGCCTGCTCACGTCGACCGGCTCGACTCGGGCCGCCCGGATGGTAATCTGGCTATGGCCGGATTTTCCGTTGAAGTGGGAAGGGCTCAGCATCCCGGCAAAGTCAGCGCAGAGTGCGAGAGACGGCGGCAGCTTCGACGTAGAGTGGCATGAAGCGGTAGTAAATTTCGAGGCAGAGGGTGGCCAGAGCCGTGGTATAGACACGTCCACCATAGCCGCCCCAGACGGTATTGGGGTCCCAGCTTCCGGCAAGATCTCCGGAACTGCGCTGCCTTGCCAGTAGTTCCCGCTGAAGGGCCGCGTTCCACTGGTCCCAGGCTTCGCTTTGGGTCTGGTAGAGGCCGAGGGTGGCATAGTACCAATAATAGAAGTTGGCGTCTCCCTCGCCGGGGACTTCAGCGATGAGGTATTGGGCAGCTTCCGTGGTGGCACGCGGATCGGCAGTGATGCCGAGAAAGTGACGACAGGCAAGGGCTTCGGCTGTCATGGGGCGACTTGGCAGCTCGACCGGCCGATAGGCTGCCAAGCCGCCGAACCGGCCGGACGAGACGCTTTCCAGGAAGCGGATCGCGCCCTGACGAGTGTGGGCGGGCATGGGGATTCCGGCCAGTTCAGCGCTTTTCAGGGCCATGAGTTGCCATCCGAGCTGGCTAGTATCTCCCTCGTCCCCCGCGTTGTATCGCCAACCGCCGGTCGTAGGATTCTGGGCGGTGACAGTATACAGGACCGCTCGGCGGACCGCTCCTTCAAGGCGTCGATCCCCAGTCATACCATAGGCTTCGCTGAGGGCAAACGTGGCCATGCCATGGCAGTACATGAATGCATAGGTTCTTGCTTTGCCGCCCAGATTTCCGTCGGACGCTTGAGATCGGAGAAGGAACTCCAGCCCACGTTGCACATTGCCTCGGTAGAGGCCTTCTTCGTGGGTATGGCCGGAAGCGAGAAAGGCAAGCAAGGCAAGGGCGGAGATTCCCGTTTCGGCGTCGGCCCCTGCGCCGAACCGATCGCGGCCCAGGACCCGCAATTCTCTGCCCGCTCCATGGCGAGCAGGATTCCACCGGCCGTCCGACTCCTGGTTGTCGGCGAGCCATTTCAGGGCGGCGTGAACGGCGGCTTCCGAATCGCTGGTGGCTCCATAGCGTTTGGCAATCTCAGAGCGGTTGGTTGCGACCCGCAATTGATAGACACGTGGCACATCCTTCGTGGTCAGCTCGCGTTGGACCCGGCCGAGGGCAGGAGGTCCAATTGCCTCGTTGCCCAGGATGACTCCTGGCTCGCCGCCGAGGCTCGGCGCGGCGACCGCTGCCAGGTTGGTCAGTGAGGCGGGAGCCGAAGTATCGGCTGCCGCGAGGGGCGATGGCTGGAAATCTGAGGACGAGGATTTGGATGCTGCGGCATCTGTCTCGTGCAGGTCCGCGTGCGGGGTACTGCCGGCCATCATCGTGTCTTTCGGCCCGGCGAGGATGGGATTTGGCTCTGCCGTGGCAGGCAGGTCGGTCAGACGGGGCAACGGGATCTGTTGACTGAGCAGCGAGGATACGATGTCTTCCGGCACGGTACGTTTGACTGGATTTTCCCCGGGAACGGCAGGTACTTCGGCGCGCTGAAACGGAGTGTCGGGCACTGGATTCTCGGGCGAGTTTCGTCGTTCGGGCTGCGGTGGATCGATGGGCGTTGCCGCTTCGACGGACGATGCCTCACGGTCGCCGGGCGTTTTCGGCGGTGAATCGGGATCGGGTTGTGCTGGGCCCACCATGGCGATGTCTTCGAGCGGCGCGGGCGGCGTCGTGCCGAGCTCCTCTGGGCTGATCTGTTGGATAGGATCGTTTTCTGCCGTGAGATCGGCGCGGGGGATTTCGAGTGGACCGATTTCGGCGAGCATCTCGTCGTGATGGCTTGCCCAGGGACTTGGGACCTTGGGGCCAGTTGCCTCGGGAGAGGCCTCCCAGGCATCGCCATCTTCGAGGGAGACCTCGACGACGGGTGCGGGGGCGCGTGCCGGCAAGTCTGAGACAATTCTTACGGTCGATGCGTATCCCACCATGAGAACATGGGCGAGAATGGAGAGGGCAAGGCACTTGTGCAACAGACGTTCCTGGCCCCAGCGTGTGTGCGAGAGGATGAACAGGATGATCGAGAGAACGGCCAGCCCGACCCACAACACGAGGACAGCCCCTTCGAGATGGGCA
>CAYSCH010000303.1:0-242 GCA_964429355.1 uncultured Planctomycetaceae bacterium
CCGGGGGCTTGTCCCCAGGGGGGCTATGCTGACACGGTGCCCCCAAATAGGGGGCGTGTCAAACCAGAGATCAAGGCAGGCATCGCCCACATTTCACCGATTCTCTGGCCGGCAACATCGACAGCGGCTCCTGCTGCGCGCCGCGCCGAATCAACCGCCCGTTGACATTCGGCCCCATTCACTCTACGTTTGTAGAGGCATCCCAGCACAGGAGAGATTACTGTGACGAATCCATCGACGAA
>CAYSCH010000303.1:285-11715 GCA_964429355.1 uncultured Planctomycetaceae bacterium
GTGATGGAGGCGCTTTGGAGACGGGAGCGGGGAACCGCCACCGAGCTGCAGCATGACCTGGAGGACTCGCACCATTGGGCGTATAGTACGGTCAAGACCATGCTTGATCGCCTCGTCACCAAGGGGTTCGTCAAGGCTCGCCGCCAGGGCAACATCTATGAGTATACGCCCAAGGTCCACCGCCGCTCGGTCGTTGCCCGGGCCGTCGATGATCTCTTCGATCGCGTCCTTGCCGGCTCCTTGGCCCCGATGCTCGATCGCCTGATCCAGAGTCGTCGACTCAGCGCCACGGAGATCGATCAGCTCCGCCAGATGCTCGACGAGTATTCCGAAGACCCGGAGAACCATCGATGAATTTCGAGGCATCGATTGGTCTGAACGACATTGCCGCCGCATGGTCGTCATGGATGCTCGGCATGGCCTGGATTGTGGCCGTGCTGGTCGTCGTCCTTTCGCTGGTGACGGCGGTTCTCAAAGGTCATTCTGCGTCGCTGCTGTACACGCTCTGGCTTCTGGTTTTGATTCGATTGGTGCTGCCCCCCGGCTTCGCCTTTCCAACTGGTTGGGGTTGGTGGGTGCGCGGTACCCCGACGAATGTGGTTTCCGATCTCGAACCGGCGACGTCTCCTGCCGTTGGTCCGCCGGCAGGCCCGGAGGTTCAAAGCCGTCCCGGCGGGACCGTTCCCCCGCAAGTTTCGGATTCGGCCTCCCTGCCGGTCGCCATGATCCTCATGATCGCCTGGCTGGGAATTGCGGCGGCCCGGTGCGGGATGCTCTTCACCGCGGCCCTCCAGGTCCACGTCTGGGTATCCCGAGCTCGCCTCATTCTCGATCCAACGCTACTCGATCTGTTGGAGAATTGCCGCAACCGCGTGGGCGTTCGGCGAAGAGTTGAACTGCGGAACTCGGAGGCCTGTTCCACACCCCTGGTCGTCGGTGTGTGGAGGCCGGTGCTGCTGCTGCCGTCTGCCGTGCTCGATCGGCTCAACTCGGAACAGTTGCAGGCGGTGCTCATCCACGAACTGCACCACGTGCGGCGTTGGGACGGCCTGACAAATCTCTTGCAGGGGATTCTTGGAGCGGTCTACTTTTTCCATCCGGCCGTGTGGTGGGCCAATCGGCGAATTCGCCAGCTTCGCGAGGACGCCTGTGACGAGCGGACCGTCGCGGTCCTGAACGGGAATCGTAAACCGTATGGTGAAGCCATCTTCCGGGTCGCCGAAATTCTCGGCTACTCGGCACCTCCCCTCACCTTAGGTGTACTCGACTCGACTTCTCCCCTCACTCAGCGTCTGCGGCGAATCCTCGATCCCCGTCTGCCCGTCGACGGTGGTCGCCGGTGGCAGTCCGCGCTGATCGTTCTGTTGGCTACCACCATCCTGCTCCCCGCCGGTGCAAGGCCTGCCGCAACCGACGCCAACGAACCAAACGAACGGCGGATCGTCGCCGAAGCCCTCTCCGAAAGTCCCTTGGGGACCGTCAAGAAGCATCGGATTACGCCACCTCGTGTAGCCCCGGGCCCCGCCGAGGAATCTACCCCGGAGACAGTTCCGGCCGCGACACCGGGCCTCTCCCCGGCCCCTTCGCAACTCCGCCCGGATTCCACATCGAACCTTCGGCCTGTCAATGATCTCGTCAACGATTTGGCCATTGCCAGTCGCCGCGAAGCGGCCGTCGATGCCCTCGCCGAGATGGGGCCGGTCGCCGAATCTGCCTTGCTTGCCGCACTCCCCGACGCTGACCTGACTACCCGGGCCGCTATCTACGGCATCCTGGCGCGGGTTGGCACTCAGAAGAGTCTGCTGCCCCTGCACCAGACCCTGCTCAGCGGAGATAATCGGGAAGAGTACCAGATCCGGCAGGCCCTCGACGCCATCTACGGCCGCATGGAAGTTCCGATCTCCGATCTGGAGCCGTCGGCAGATTCCTCCCGCGCTTCCCGAGTCTACGAAGCCGATACCCAGTGGAACGACGGATTCTGAGCACTCCTTCACGGAACCAGACAATTGTTAGGCACCCGATGGGGCCCAGAATTCCAGAAGAGAAGGCAACAGAATGAGGAAGTGTCCCCCACCGGCATTCATGCACACAATCATTGATTCCGTCACCGGTTCACAGGGATCCGAATTTACGGGGTAGAGAACGATCATGGCACGGTCAAGTCTGTGGTTGACCAGGTCTCTTGTCGCAGCTCTCATCGCTGTCTCGTGGGCATCGGTGCCTCTGGCGAGACTGGCCGCATCGGACAAGCTGGAATACAGCCTCCGGCCCGACCAGACCGTTGCCTACCGGATCGAAATCACCGCCGATCGGGAGGATGCCACCGAAACGCTCCAAGGTGTCATTACCTACAAGTGCACGTACGTCGAAACGGGTATTCTCGACGTGACTTACTCCGGTGGCCTCGTCAAGTCGTCGATAGCCAAGCCCTCGCAAGACTATTCCCGTTTCGGCCCGTCACGCTTCGGGGCTCGCTTTGGACCCTCGCGAGCCTTCGGCCCCTTCTCCGAAACGCCTTTCAAGGGCCTCATCACCACCACCAACCACCTGACCTTGACCTCCCTGGGCGAGGTCCAGACCATGCAGGGCGATTCGCAACTCCCCTATCTGCTCGGAAATGCCTCGCTCTTGATCTTCGAACCCCTTCCCAAACAGCCCAGGGAATCCTGGTCCGTAACGGCAGGAATCTCCATTACTGAAGAGGGCGGACGTCAGGGACTCCCCTACCGGTTCCCGTTCGAACGGGATCCTCCCAGGCGAACAACTACGGGATCTGAAATCCTCACCTACCAGGTGCGGACCACCGAAGGGCCGCACATCATCGTCGACAAGACGTACCGCCTGGACTCCCCGGCCCTGAGCAAGGATGTATCTGGGTTTGAGATCAATGGTACCGGCACCTGGACCTTCAACCACCGGTTGGGCATCTCCGAGTCGCTCCAATTCGGACAGAAGCTCATCGTTCAGAAAGGGAATACAACGACGGTGATCCCCATGACGATCAAATACAACCGAATGTCGGATGCGGAGCTTCAGGAATACCGGGAAGAGCAGAAGCGAAAGGCGGAGGAGGCAAAGAGACAATTCGCCGAGCTCGAGAAGAAGAAGGCCAGCACACCGCTGACAGAAATGGAGATTCAGAAGTTCCTCGAGGAGCTCAAGTCGGACAATGCCGCGGTTGTGCTGGGGGCGCTGCAGAGAATCCAGGGCAGAACTCCAGAGTGTGGAGATCTTCGGATTGCCGGAGCCATCCATGCCCTCAGGGAACACGAAAATGTTCTCGTGCGACGGAACGCAGAGGCCGCTGCAGGGAAATGGCCCTACACGGTGGGCTGGCCGCCAGAGAGAACGAGAATTCGAATATGGAGCGACAGCACCGGAACGTTCACGATCGTGGCCGAATTCCTTGCTCTCGTCGGTGACACGGTTCGCTTGAAACGCAACGACGGGGTTGAAGTCGAGATTCCCATGGCCAAGCTCAGCGAAACGGACCAGAAGGTCGTCCGCGACCTGGTCAACGTCTCCTCCAACCCTGTGGTCGAGAACCCCTTCAAGTGAGCCGCCTTTTCTCAGGGCCCGACCTCCGCAGTCCCATCAGGGCGCCGGCCTCAGGCCTGGCTATACTAAGGCGTTCATGCCGGCAGCCTCGGGCGACTCCTGCAGAATGGCCACCTTCTCCAGCCATTCCAGTCGCCGTTCCATGGCCGCCAATACCGGCGACGACTTGTCAGACCCGCTGTCCTGCTGATTTCGATCAACGGCCTTTCTGTAAAACTCCAGCAAGTCGACCGGCTCATCCGGGTCCAGGTTTTCGGCATCCATGTCCAGGCGGATCTGCGCCAGTTGTCCGTAATCGGCCTCGGTGATGGCGCCGGCATCCCGGAGCTCACGGAGCATTTCGGAGAAGTCACGGGGGGTGATGTCGGTCAGATCGTACTGCGAAACGACAACCGCGAGCAGGCCCATCGTTGCATTGCTGTCTCCTGCAGGCGGGGCTGCCTGCTCGTTAGCCTTCCCCGCTAGTACACCCAGGACCTCGCTCCGCCGCCCCACACTTCCCGAATCGGTGTAGCCGACCGATAGACCCGAAATCTGCATTCCTACAACTCCTTCTCTACGCACGGCCCCCCAAGTGACCGAACATTACGGCAAACCACGTGTGCAAAAAGCGGACCACACTTAACCACGGACCAGCCGTTTGATCGCAACTACCATTGCCGGCATGATTTCCGGCGTTCTGACAAAACCGGCGCAGCCCAGCAACAAGTTGCGAAGCGGCATGTTTCGCCGAATCGGACGCGCAGGAAACTACGATTTCTTGCGAAACTCGCAGCGAAACACCGTCTCGCCGTGCTGGCGAGTACGACGTTCGAAATGGGTCCGGTAGTCCATATCGTGTTCGGCAGTCGGTTCAGCTACGTCGATGGGACCTTCCAGCAGTCCCAGCTTGCCGAGGAGATCCAGTGTGGAACGAAAATACTCTTCCACGTCGGTCCAGAAGTGGAGGGAGCCGCCCGGCCGGAGCGTACGATGGACGTCGCGCAAGAAGGGCTCGGCCAGCACACGCCGTTTCTTGTGCCGCGTCTTCCACCAGGGATCGGGAAAATAGACATGAACCGCCTGAAGGCAATCGGCCGGCATCAGCTCGCTGAAGATCTTCAGCCCGTCGCCCGCAACGATCTTCCCGTTCGTGAGTCCTCGCTTGGCCAACCCGGCCGCGGCGAACACAGCATACTTTCTCGCAACCTCGATCCCCAGGAAATCGAGATCCGGTCGCGATTCGGCAGCCGTCCGGAGGAACAGTCCCTTGCCGCTCCCGACCTCGACCTCCAGCGGTGCCTCCCTTCCAAACAGACTGGCACTGTTCCACGGACTGGGTAGGTCTTCGAAAGTCAGGAGGTAACCCGACAGGTCGAGTTTCGGATCAACTTTGCGGAGAGCGCGGCGTCCCATCAGATGGCTAAGCCTTTCGCAGGGTGTGGATCAGCAAGGACAAGCCTGTATTCTCGCATACCGGCACAAACTGGGCCAAGTGGGGCAATACCTGGCCTGTCCCCCGCACGCGGGGCTCGTCGGCAGTCGGTTTGCGAAACGAGAGGTTACGCTGCCTGAACTTCCAGCAGGTTGCTCTGAAGCCCGAGGAGAACCTTGTCGATTACAGAATCAGCGAGGATGAGGCTGACGCTACGCTTCAAAGTCCGGAGTTGCGCGGGCACACGGACTTGGTGACTGGGCCTCCAGGGCCTCGCCAGAGGGCAGAATCGATGGCAGACGTACATTCTCCTGTTTTCGTCGAGGGGTCGCTGGCATTCGCCTGGCGCAGATGGCGGCTTCAGCGTCGATTTCGACACAAAGTCGGTTATTGGGGCGACTTTGAGACGCCCACCACCTGCGAGGAGAAGATCCAGTTCCGCAAGCTCTACGGCAATCACCGGCGGTACGCCTTGATGGCCGACAAGTACCGGGTGCGCCAGTATGTGGCGGAGCGTGTCGGTGCCCAATACCTCGTGCCTTTGCTCGGCGTCTACGATCGGCTGACACCGGAGGTATTTGACTCGCTGCCCGAGCGATTTGTTATCAAGGCCAACCACGGCTGCAAATGGCAACGGATCGTCTGGAACAAGGCGGACCTGGACATCCCTGCCTCGGTACGTTACTTCAACCGACTAATGCACAAGTATTATGGCCGCAAGTCGGGTGAGTACCACTATCGGCTTATCGAACCGAAGATCCTCATTGAGACCCTGCTCGTCGACGGGGACGATTCGCCCCCCGACTACAGCCTCTACTGCTACCATAGCACGGACGGTTTCGACTACGCGATCACAATCGCGACACCGCGAGCGGAGACAGTGGTCCATTTCGACAAGCACTGGAACTGCATCGAAGGTCAGGTCACGTCCGAAAAACTCGCGAAGTATGTCCGTCCGAAGAACTCCGAGGAAATGGTCCGTGTTGCCGAGATCCTGTCGCGGGAATTCGATTTCATTCGCATCGACCTGTACAACTTCGATGGCCGAATCTACTTCGGCGAGGCGACCTGCACACCCGAGGCAGGCCTGGCACCGCTGAGAGACCCAGTCCGCGCCCGGATGCGCACCGAGATGTGGAAGCTCGACGTCGATAACCCGCAGCTTTACCGGATGCCGAAAGCAGCCTGACCCCTTGCGCCGGCCGCAGCCTTCAGCTACTTCAGCGGCTTCTCCCTCGCCCCTTGCGCCTCCACTATCGGCCAACTGGCCCGCAGCTCATCTTGGTAAGGTCCAATGTCCTCGACGGGAATCGGCTTGAAACCCAACTTCAGGGCGGGAGAATTCGGCTGCAGCCGATAGTCGTCCTTTTCTGGGGCCACAAACAGAGGATCCGCCACGATCGAATGGCGGTCCATGCCTTGCGCCTGCCAGGATTGCCACTGGTCGAGGACTTTCGTTTCCGTAAGCCGGATGCCGTCCACCAGCAGGGCGCCGATTTCATCAGGGAAATCGATGCGAATGCAAAATGTCTTCATCTTTTCGTGATAGCCCTGCTCGCCGGGGGCGGGAGTTCTGAAGGTGAGCTCCACGTCCTGCCACTCGGCTCCCAGTTTGACGTTGCTTGGACTACTTGCCCAGAAGTAGGCATTGGCCACATAAGACTGCATCATCAGGTTGGCTGTTGCGCCGCCATCCGCCCCTTTCATTTTCGCTTTCAGACGATAGCCGTGGCCCAGTGGCAACTCCAACTCGTCGCCGACCACGATCGGATAGTTGTCGCGAGACTTCTCCTTGTTCAGGGCCGCGTCGATCCGCAGCGCAAATCGCGTCCCAGCCGCCCCGTCCACCAGTGCCGCTTTGGCCGTCGGGGAGGGAAAGATCTGCCAGTGCCAATGCTCGGGCATCTTGCCCAAGGCGCCCTGCTCGAAGTCGCCGTTCAGCGCAAGATTCTCCGAAAGGTCCTTGCCGAACAGATGCTGGCCGGTCAGGAGTGGCAAGCCGAAGTGCCAGATCAGGTTGTAGTCGCATTCGTTGTGGTCAAAGGAAAAATTGCGAAACTGGGTATATTTGGCCTCCGGGTCGTGATAGTAGATGATGTTACGGAAGTAGCGGTTGCCCGACATGATCTTCCCGTCAGGCAAGATCGCCTCGGTGGGATGGGTCCCCATGTTCCGCATCGATTTCCAGGCAGGCTGATCCTTCACCGACTCGTAGCCCTTGATCATGGTGGGCAGATGATCCTTCCAGGGCCCACTGTTCTCCGTCCACCCGTTGCATTCCATTTGCTGAAGCTTGCCGTCGAAGAAGATGTTGTTCTCGATCAGGTTGTCGCGGCCGTTATGCAAATGAATCAGCCCACGAACGCAGCGGCCGACGATGTTGCCGATCACATCGACTCCGCCCGTGTTGTCGTCGAGATAGACGCCCCAGGCGTAGTGGGGCGAGATCCAATGCCCGTCCTCCTGGCCGTAGCCGAGGATATCGTGGAAGTAGTTGTAGCGAATCACCGTTCCACGCGAACCGAGCCAGTCCCGTCCGCCCGTGTAGACGGCGCCGGTGTCGGCAGTCTCCAGGTTGACATGGCGGATGTGATTGTACTCGATTACCAGGTTGTTCCCGCCGAACCCGATGCCCCAGCGCGGCCCGTCGTGGATCAGGTTGTGGGATGCCCGGTTACCGCATCCGTGCAGCGAGACTCCGACGCCCTGCTTGTAATAGACGCCCATATGATGGAGGTAATTGTTGTCCGCAAAGTTGCCGGCCGATGTGAGCGTCGTTGGATCACCACCGCTGATCGAGATCGCGTCGCGGCCGACATCGTGAATGTCGTTCCCCACGACCCCGTTATTCGTTCCCCCCTGAACGCTGACTCCGGATCCGCCATAGTCGCCAACACCGCGAATCGTGCATCCGGCGATCAGACAATCGTTCGTTTCCCGGAGCACGATCGCCGTTCCCGAGCAGCATTCAAAGGTGATGCCTCGAAAAACGACGTGGTTGGCACCGGCAAGTTCGAGAATCGTTCGCAAGACGGGCGCATAGGCGGTCACGTCGGCCGGTGCTAGGACCTCGGGCGGCCAGAAATACAGTTGCCCGGCCGACTGGTCGAGATACCATTCGCCCGGTGCGTCCAGTTCCTCAAACATGCCCTGTACGTAGTAGCGATCGGTGGGACGGACCGCATAGGAGCAGTCGCCGGCAAGCGTGATCTTGCGGGTGGCGAGGTCGACGCTCTGGATGCGAACGAGATTGTTCCACCAGTTGTAGCGGGGGAAGACGAAGACCTCGCCCTCCTCCCCCCTGGCCCACTGGCGGGCATCGCTTTCGCGGTATTGCAGCGAATGCCTGTCCTCGCCCGGCACCTCCTGATACATGGGCACAGGCTTGCCGTCCGCGTAGGCCCAACCGCCCCCGTATGGGTTCTCCGCATCGAAGTTCGGGTAACGGGCCAGCGGTTGACGCCGGCCCTCGTGGAAGAGTTGCCGGAAGCTGATTCCTTGCAGTCCCTGGGCATTCACATCGGTCTTCAGAACCTTGCCGCTATACTGCGTGAAGCCGCCGATCGGCTTGCCGCCCGTGATCACAACCCTTTCATGCTCATAGGCCCGATACGTGATCGGTCCTCCGGCCGTCCCGGAATCCTGAGCGTCCAGCCTGAACGTCTCGGGCAGCGAGTAGACACCCTGACGCAGGTAGACCGTGATCGGTCCCTCGCCTGCTGGAGTTGTGTTCCGTTTGCGAATTTCATCACGGGCGCGGGTCAGCGTCGCAAACGGCCCGTCGGTCTTGGCGGTGTTCGGCTCGGCGTGGCCGCCGGACCAGCCATCGTCACCATTCGGGGCCACGTAGAGATCGGCGGCCCCTCTTCCGGTCAGCAACAGAGAGAACACGACCGCCGTGAGAACGGTCGCCGTATGCCGGTTTGGATCAGGACTTCGCATGTTCATGTTCCTGGGGAACGACGTGGGATACGATTGCATCATGTCAGATGCGTCGACACGCTACAAAAGGATCCCACGTTCTCGATACGTTGAAAACGTATTCCGTTTCAATCGATTTCCCAACCCTTCCGGTACGATTCCTTCACGATGGCCTCGGCCTCGGGGGTGCCCGTCGCTTCCATCTTGTCGGCGTCCCAATAGATCTTCTTGCCCGTCCGGAGCGAGAGGATGCCGAGCAGGGCGATCTCGGTGAGCCGGGCGCCGTACTCGAAGTTGGCGCTGGCGGCGGGGCCTCCCTTGCAGGCATCCACCCAGTCGCGGTGGTGCCCCTTCGATCGTGGGATCGTCGGTGCCGGTTTTTCGTAGTCGCGAGTCTTCTCGTACGGAAGGAGTCGGGGTGGGTCGCCGGCGCCACCGCAGACCATGCGGCCTTTGTCACCCACGAACAGAAGACCGCGGCTGGGGAGCGGTACCCCCGGCGGCAACTCCTCGGGCGCGGCCGGTCTCAGCCCGCCGTCGTACCAGGTCAGGCTCACCGCCGGCTTGTCGCCGCGAGGTCCGAACTGGTAGTAGCAAATTTCGCCGTGGGGCGCGATTTCGGTATTCATATTCCCTGCCGGAAGGGCCTCAATTGTGGTCGGGGCCGCCAGATCCAGAGCCCAGCAAGCGGCGTCCATGTCGTGGCAACCGAAGTCTCCAAGTCCGCCTCCTCCGAAAGCCCAGAAATCCCGCCACGTGACCGGCGTGTACGCCGGGTGATACGGACGCATATCTCGCGGACCGATCCACAGATCCCAGTTCACTCCCTCAGGCACGGGCGGAGCATCGGCGGGTACTCCGGTGAGGTCCTTGTTCCACCGGCTGGCTCCAACCCAGGCGTGGACCTCGCGAATCGAGCCGATCGCTCCCGCCCAGATCCACTCGCAGGTCTCGCGAATCCCGTCTTTCGAATGGCCGATATTGCCCATCTGCGTGGCCACGCCGGTCTCTTTGGCCACCCTGGCGACCTGGCGTGCTTCCCAGATGTTGTGGGTCAGCGGCTTCTCGCAGAACGTGTGCTTGCCGGCTTTCATCGAGAGAATCGACACGTAGGCATGCAGATGATCGGGGGTAGCGCAGAGCACCGCGTCGAGGGCCTTCTCCTTCTCGAGCATCACGCGGAAGTCTTCGTAGGGGGTGCAGCGGAAGTTAGGCGTCTTCTCGGCGTAGTGCTTCTCAATCTCTTCGCGAACCGGCTCCCGTCCTGCCATCCCCTTGTAGTAGAAGGGGCTCATGTCCTCCTGGGCGATTGGGTCGGCCACGGCGATGACCTGCACATCGTCTTCCCGAAGCAGGCTGCGGATATTGTGTCGGCCCTGGCCGCCGGCCCCCACGAGGGCAACGTTGACCTTTTCGCTCGGCGGCACGAATTTCGGCCCGCCCAGAACATGGCGTGGAACTATGGTGGCAACGGTTACGGCAGCGGCCGCTGAGGTCAGAAATGTTCGTCGGTTGGTTCGCATGGAAATACCTCAATTTGTCGCGGTGGAGAACGAAAACTCAAGCGGATCCCGGTGCAGCCGGTGTGGCATTTGTGGCATTCCTCACAGAATCCCGGATCACAAGCGACGATAGAGTCTCAGAAGCCCTCACAAAACGCACGGGTTTCCCACGGGCATGGATGTGCACAGCCGGTGGTTTTGTTAGCGGCTCTAATCCATTCTCATCTCTTCCCGTTTCGCTTGCGTTTCAGGTTCTTGGTTCCGGTTCAATTCCGCTGTGGACGACCAGCCCTCTTGTCGAACCAGTGTAAGCCAGCGGGCAGGCCGGCGAAAGCGCCGTGAGGCAAGAAAAGAAAAAGGGCGTTCTCCGTTGTCAGAGAACGCCCCTGGCTATTCCGTGTCAACTCGCAGGCACGCTATTTTTCAGCGGCGGCTTTCTTCCCCTTGCCCCCTTTGGTTCCCGCACCGCGAGATTTCTTCATCTTCTCTTCCACGGCCGTTCGCTGCTCGGGCGTGAGAATCTCCATCACCTTGTCGCGGATCTGCTTCTGGACCTCCGCCTGCTTCTCCTTGGCCTTGGCCATCTTCTCTTGTTGTTCCGGGGTCAATTTGAGAGCCTCGTCCACCGCCTTTTGGGCCTCCCGCGGAGTCTTGCCCTCTTCCTTAGCCTTTGCCTGGGCAGCCTTACGGGCCTCCTTCTGCTCGTCGGTCAGGAGCGAGTCCATCGCCTTACGGGCTTCGACGACCGGCGCCTTCATCTCCTTGGCAATCTCTTCCAGCTTGACCTTCTGTTCGTCCGAGAGTTCCAGCCCTTCGAGCAGTGCCTTCGGCAGAACCTGGACTTGCGCCTTGGCCTTCTCGCCACCCTGCTTCCCCTCTCGTTTCCCCTTCACCTTATCCTGGGCCATTACCGAAGCGGCAATCGCCAACACCAAGACCGGCACCAAACCAACGAAGAACTTCTTGAACATGGATGCTCCTCCTAATATGACAGCGCTACATTAGCTCAAGCCCTCCAGAGGTGAATGCCGATAA
>CAYSCH010000304.1:0-11704 GCA_964429355.1 uncultured Planctomycetaceae bacterium
TACCAAAACTCTCCCGCCCGGGGAATGTCTCATTTCCGACCACGCGCGGTATATCCATTATCGGAAGAGGAATTGGGAGCGCAAATAGCTCTATTGGGTGGCATAAACGGATTTCGTTTGTTTTTTCGACTCCACGTGGTGACGCCTTGCCGATCGGCCGATAACGGGTTAAATTACATGTTTTCCATCCTTGCGCAGAAGTTCGGCGGGGCGGTCTGTCCCACCGAGTGCAACATAACGACGGCGATCTAGACGACGCCCCCTAGGCGAGAGCGAGTTGGTATGGTAACGCAGAAGACATTTATGGCCAAACCGGCCGATGTGGAGCCCAAGTGGTGGGTCGTGGATGCGGAAGGCAAGGCGGTTGGCCGATTGGCCAGCGATATCGCCGTCTACCTGATGGGCAAGCATCGCCCCACTTACACCCCCCATGTGGATACCGGCGATTATGTCATCGTGCTGAATGTCGATAAGGTCGTCTTCACCGGGAAGAAGTGGGACCTCAAGCAATACACCTGGTACACAGGCTACACCCGCTTGCGGAAAGAGTCCGCCCGGGAACGCTTTGCGAAGAAGCCGGAGCGCATCCTTTACGATGCCGTGCGGCGGATGTTGCCCAAAAACAAGCTGGCGCGGGACATGCTCGAGAAGCTGAAGCTTTTCACCGGCGCCGAGCACCCCCATCAGGCCCAGAAACCGGAAGCCATCGAGTTGGGCGGGACGCGGAAAGACGCGGCTGTCGGCTAGACCGAGGCGCTGCAAGAGATCTCCTGATACCGAGCACGACCAAAAACAAACTGGATAAGAAGTGATGTCAGAAGCGACGATCGAAAGCAAAGGGACGGGCGATTATCTCGGAACCGGCCGGCGCAAGAGCTCGGTGGCGAGAGTTCGAGTTCGCCCGGGAAAAGGTCAGATCCTCATCAACGATCGCCCGTTGGATGAGTTCTTCCGCAATGAGCAGCAGCGAACCGCCGTCCTGGCCCCCTTGAAGGCCACCCAGAGAGAGTCAGGCGTCGATGTCGCCATTCGCGTCCATGGTGGCGGACTCACCGGCCAGGCTGACGCCTGCAAGTTGGGGATCGCGCGAGCCCTGAAGACAATGGACCGCGATCTGGAACCGCCGCTTCGCGACGGCAATCTGTTGACTCGCGATTCCCGCATGAAAGAGCGCAAGAAATACGGACTCCGCGGCGCACGTCGCGGTACCCAGTTCTCGAAACGTTAAGCTCGCAGAAGCGGACTGCCCACGAATACAACACAAACGGCGGCCGATTCAGTGGAATCGGTCGCCGTTGTTGTTTTCCTGCGAATCTGGCCGGAAACTCCGCCTCCCGCCATGCACGCAGCGCTCACCGGCGATGCTTCGCCAACTCAATGCCGCGGGAGCGATCTGCAGCAGCCCGTCACGCAGCCGGCTGCCGGTTCTCGTAGGCGAGGCTATCGAGGAATCGTTTGCTGGCGGTGTAGTCGCTCGGAGGCACGTCGCGAACGACCTTCTTGAGCTCCTCCGACATGGCCTTGATGGTCGCGTTGATCTTGCTGTAGTCGTCCAAAGTGCTCTGGCCGTAGGCAGCCCGATTGGCAAACAGAGCCTCCAACTGGGCTCTGGAATCGGCGAACTGAGGCTGAGTGAGGACGCGAGGCCAACTGATTTCACCGGTAACGGAATCGAGCTGGCTGGGGCTGAGCTTGTCGGGACGGCCGGCGGCGGCGATCCGGACAAAATCTTCACGCGACGGCCGCGGGCCACGTTCGGCGGCCCGGTAATCGCGGTTCTTCTGCCGCATCTGGAAATAAGTGTCGGTCCACTGATCGCGATTCTCCATATCGCGTTTGGCCGCCTCGGTCATGTTGATGGCCGCGGCAGAGTTGGCCAGGTTGGCCATGCCTTGAGAGCGAACAACGTCTGCATAGCCTCGGGCGTGGCTCTCGCCTACCGTGGAAGCCTTGTTGTCGACATAGCCGCCGTAGTACTGCGCGACCCCGATGGAACAGAGAAGGCTCAGAAGAGCCGATGCGCCGATTGCAGATTTTCTCATGTCGATTCCACTCCAATATTGCCTGGAACACTCACCCGAGGTTCGCAGTCTGGTGATCAGCCATCATGGTACTCCAAGGCCGCCTCCGATGCGATTCCCTGCAACCCTCCCCTCACGGCAGATTGCAGAAATGAACAGCACCAAGACGACCAAGTCTCCCCCCAAAAGAAGTAGGCCTCAAGGCCTCCCAAAGCAGTTGACGGGAGTAGTTCCATGGAAGGGACTGACAGATATAATAAAGGCGTGGTTGAAGATCGTCAATTTGTGTTGACAAAATCGATATCCTGCACCCGTCCACGGACGGGAGGGGCCTCAGACGGTGCGGGGCGCAAGTCCAGGCCCTGGGGATCGGTTTTGGACACATTGGAAAAGGGCCGTGTTTCGGTCTTTGCATCTGGAGAAAGAGATGAAACAACTTGCTTTGGTAGCCACGTTGGCGGGAATGTTGCTTTGGTGTGCAACCGGCGTTGCCGCCGACGGGAGTATTGCCGAACTGACCAAGTCTCTTGGCTCGTCGGATGTCGCTGCCCAGATCGAGGCCATGGAGAAGCTGGAGGCGATGGGCCCAGATGCGTCGGACGCGGTGGCGGCACTGACAGAACTGCTCGAGTCGGACAACGCCGAGTTGCAGGCCCACGCTTCGGCGGCCCTCGGCGCCATCGGGGAAGCAGCCCGGCCGGCCGCGGAAAAACTCGCGGGGCTGGTTCGAAATGACAACGAGTTGGTGCGGCGCGAGGCGATCGAGGCCCTTGAGGAAATCCGGCCCGGTCCGCGAGTCATGTTGCCCATTCTTGCCGAGTTGCTCAAGGATCCGAACCCGGTCGTTCGAACCCGCATCATGTCCGCCGTAGCCGAGCGGGGAGTCGACGCACTACGGATTCTGGTTCCCGCATTGGACAACGAAGAGACGGCATATTTCGCCTGCCTGATCGTCGCCGAGCTTGGGCCCGGCGCCAAGGAAGCCGTTCCGGCGCTGGTGAAACTGCTCGACACCAAGGCCCCGACCTTGCAGCGTGAGGCGATTATGGCCCTGGCGGCGATTGGCCCCGATGCGGCGCCGGCCGTCGAAAAGCTCTCGGGGATTATCGATTGCCCGATCAACGGGGTTCCGGCGATTTATGCCCTTGGAAGCATTGGTAGTGTTCCCGGCGATGTGAACACGAAACTGGTGGAGAAGGCGGAAGGTGACGATCCGATCGTCAAGACGGTGAGTGCCTGGGCATTGGCGAAGTTGCATCCTGGCGACGAGCGGTTTGTTCGCCGGGCCGCCAAGCTCCTGGTTGCCTCGCTGAAATCGGAGGATCCGAACGTCCGCCTGGCGGCCGTCAAGGCCCTGGAAACGCTGAAAGCCGATCCGAAGATCCTGCGACCGATCATGCTCGAAGCACTTGACAATGCCGACGAAGAAACAACCGTCGCCATGCTCGACGCCTTGGTGTCGCTGGGTCCGCAGATCGTCCCGCAACTGGTTGCGGCACTCAAACACGAGAAGGCCCGGCACTACGTGTGCTACATGCTCGGCGAGCTCGGACCGGGTGCCGCTCCGGCAACAGAGGCCTTGGCCGGACTGCTGGCCGATGCCGACGAGAAGACCCAGAGCGAGGCGGCCTTCGCGCTGGCCGAGATCGGGCCGGATGCCGCGGCGGCCGTTCCGGCGCTCCAGAAGGCCCTGGAGAGCCCAGGCCCCGTCCACTTCGCTGCAGCGTACGCCCTGGGACGAATTGGGCAGAAGGCTGCCGACGCCGAGCCGGCCCTGCTGGCCAAGCTGAAAGGCGATCCGACCATGGCACTGATCAGCGCCTGGGCGCTGGCACACATTCACGCCGACTGCGCAACGTGCCGTGAACAGGCCCTTCCGATTCTGATCCGCGGATTGGACGATCCGGACGCCAAGTTCCGTGGCGAAGCGGCCAGCGGGGTCTGTTGTTTCGGCAAAGCGGCCGAGGGGGCCGCCCAGAAACTGAAGGAATTGCTCAACGATCCCGACGAAGAGGTCCGCCAGGCCGCAGCCGCCGCGCTGAAAGCAATCGAGAAGTAGCCCGCTCGACGGAACGATTTCTGCCGCCTGCCGCGTCTTCAACGGCTACAGGCGGCTGAGAGGTTGCCGATTCCGGGAAGCGGTTTCAAGGCTGCGACGGAAGGCTCCCATCGGCAGGGATTCCTGGAATCGCCGCAGGCTTCGAAATTGGCTCTCAAGTTTTCATCAAGCCGGATTGCCGCACGGTGGTCCGGCTTTTTTGTGCGCCGCAACACCCGACCAGCCTTCGGTCGGTACCGGCCGCCTGCGGCAAAAGGTGGCTGAACATAACGTGGGATTCACGGTCTACTATCGAACCACCGAACCGCGCGACATGGCTACGATTGTCGAGCACCAGCGCGCGCTGCGTTTCGAGCCGGCCGGGGAGCGACATGATCCGCCAGTCCTCCTCCCACAACCGGGGATCTATGCGCGCTGCGAGGTCCTCGGGGATACCACCGACATATTGATTGCGTGTTCCCTCGAGGGTCAGGAAGGAGGTCGCCTCGGCTTCCCGCTCCGGCGTGGGATCGGCCCAATAGGCCCTGACCGGCACCCATTGCGGACCCATCCCGCTCTCATGGGCGTTGGCGTTCTGGACGATGAGGCCGCGTATCCTGCGCGGTGCACGCGTGGCGAGATGAAATGCTACTGCCGCACCGAAATCATGGAGATAAAGGTGAAAAGACGCGACTCCGAGCCGCGCGAGCAGTTCCTCGGTCATGTCCGCGAAGCGTGCGAATGAGGGCCGCTCAACCGGCTCGGATCTTCCGAACCCAGGCAGGTCCGGGGCGATCACGAAGCAGTTCCGCGAGAGGGGACCGATCACGTTCCGGAAGTAATCCGACGAATTAGGCAAGCCATGGATCAGGAGAAACGCCGGCTTCTCCCGATCGCCCGCCAAGCGGACTGCCAACTCGGCGCCTTCAATCTCGAATTTCACCGGTTCTGGCTTTCCCATCGCAATTGGTTCCGATGCCTCGGCCCGTCCGTTGATTTGTGCAGCCAAACGCCTTTCTTCGTAAGGCCAATTGTAGCCAAGGGCTTGTATGCCCGCCATCCGGTTTTCGGGGTGATAGGCAGTTTGGCCTATTCTTCGGGAGTGGAGTCTGGAGCGCGGCCTACTCTCAAACCGGGGCGCGCCAGTTACCGCTTTCCCGAAATTCATGCTCAACCAGGGTAGACATCGAGTAGGGTAATGCCCTCACCTGGCGACCAGTCCCATTCCAGGCGTCCGGCAGGCGAGGGATTGTGCCATTTACCCGTCGATCCTGGAACTCGCCAGAATGCCACCCCACTGGGGCGCGCGGCGGTGCCGACAGCCCTCCCTTGATCGGGTGGCGATCGCATGCAATTGACCCGGTCGCAGGAAACGGTCGCTCAGCGGATGCTCGGACACGCCGTAATCCCCAGGTTTGATGGGACTCCGCCCATCCCTCACTGGATTGACACTATGGGCGTCGGTATCTTGGATGGCATCGAGCCGGGCCCGCTCGGCAAAAGGTAACTGGGCTAGAAAAACGCTTTCGGCTGAAAGATGAGAACAGGAAAGCCCATCTGGTTGTCGCTGATTGCGACGCTGATCCTCATTGGGATTACCATGCTCTTTGTCGACACCGTACCGCCACATTCCATGACTCATGGTTCCATGCACATGTGCAAGCGTCGGGTCCTTCGCTATGCATACGAGCATGGTAAACTCCCTTCTGCACTGAGCGAGACAGAACCAATCGAAGGATTTCTTGCATCCACAAAGGACGGTTGGGGTGTCGTGCTCGACTACAGCGTTGATACAAACGACGTCGTGACGTTCAAAAGCCTGGGTAAGGATCGTGCAGTGGGCGGAGTTGGGGACAATGCAGACATGATCGGCGTCTTCCACGCAAGGCAACCGGATGGTTCTTGGTCAAGTGAGTTCGTGGACTGGACGCAAGACCCCTTTTACGCGTTGAGTCGGGAGAAGCCGAACCAAGCTCTGGACGGTACTTCCGCGGGTCGCGCGGACGCGTCGCCCGGCAGCCCGTGAGGCCTCCGTTACGCCGAACGGTTGTCCGATTCACTCATACGTTTCGTGACGCGCCTCGAATAGGGACCGTTTAACGACACAAACGCATGAATTCCTCTGCTGGGGGATTTGAGGGTCGGATTCCAGGTCGGTCCGGACAACCATCGGCCTGCCATGCGGAATCGAGGAGGATTTGGCGTACTGAGAACCTAAGTGGGCAGTTCCGGCATCCTATCCTCTACGATCCGGCCGCCGGTGCCGTTCCGTCGATCCTGATCCGGTACAGCGTGCCTTTGTTAAAGCCAACCAGACCGTAGTGACTGGAACTGGCGATGTGCCAGACGCCGCTACGGGCGAACTTGGGAAGACAGTCGATACCGTCGACCAGCAGTTCTTCCTTGCCGCTGTGAAGATTGATTCGCCGCCAATCTTCGCCGGTGTAATAGAGCCAATCGCCGTGCCGGGCAAGGCTGCCCACATGGACGCCCGTTTGCCAGTTGTTGCGATTGTCACGCAACACTTGCAGCCGGCCGGACTCCTCATTGAATCGGCAGGGCAGAAGAAACCAGGAGGCAGCAATCCAGAGGGTTCCGTCGATACTCAGAAATGTGTCACCCGGGGGAAACGACTCGCGATACGACCCACTGGTCGGATAGGCCCACACCTCGCGGGTATCGGGATCCACCAGAAGTGGACTTCGCCGCCCCATAGCAAGGCTGGCCCGTCGCGTAATGAAGATGATTCGACGTGGCTTAGAGGCGGGAATCACATGCTCAAACACCGTCTCGGGGATGAAGGCCATGTCGGGATCCGCAGCCTTCGATTCGTCATTGCTGTTGGGGTACCAGACGTTCGTTGCCTCGTGAATCACCTCCACTTTGCTCTGGTTCCCATTGAACTCGACAATCGCAATCCAGGCCCGGTGCTCGTTGCCGAATGAGCCGACGGCCAGCACGCGCCCTTGGGCAAGGGGGTGCACCACCATGCCGAATCGGTCGCAAGGGGGCAATCCCTGTTCCTCGCCGATGGGGGCCAGTTTATTGCCGTCGCGATCGAACACCGACAGCCCCCTTCTGTAGGAAACTGCTTTGTAGGAAGTTACGATCCATACGTAGCGCCCATCGGTAATTACGTCGTCAACTAACATGCCTTCACCGGACAGGACGGGGATCATTTTGCCAGGTTCATTCATGAACAAGACAGCACCAGGCGAGGAGAAAGCATCGAGCCCTTGGCCCAGCGGGTGAAATTGGGAGAGCCTCCTCCCGTCGTGCTCGGTGCCGGCGATGGCCTCCAGGGAAATCCGTGACCCGGGCTTTGTATCGGACCTCGGTGGCGTTGGGGCTGCCGGATGCTCCTTCGTTGGGGCCTCGCTTGCCAGTTTCGAGACGAACCGTCTCAGTTCACTCCGCAGCCGGTCGCTGTCGTACATATAGCGCTCGTAGCCGGTCTGTTGACGCAGCAAGTTGGAGTTCGCCTTCTCGGCGTCAGCGCGGAGGTCCTCCGCTTCTTCCACCAATTCCAACGATTTCTCCTGCCTGCAATGGTAGCGATAGCAGAGCATGCCATAGCGTCCGTAGATTCGCACGAGAGGCCGCTCCGACGCCATCAGCCGGTCCAGGAACGTCAGGTATTCCTTCTCGGAGAAGCGGTAGTAGCTCGACTTCACACTCAACCCAGTCCCCGCGTCGTGCAGGAAATAGTCGAGCCTGGAAACCGGCCACATCGACTCGGGTAGCCGGTTCAGCAGCAGATCGGTGATCAGGTCAAGATCCTCTTCATCGTGGTAATTCCCGTCGCATCGCATCAGAGCGCACGCGAAGAGAAAAGAATACACATCCAACGAGCCGGTCAGGCCCAGGCGCTCAGCCTGGCTTGCAGGGTCCAGCAAAGCGATCCGAGAGAAGGAGTGACGCAGGAAATCCTTCTTGATGGCTTCGCACTCGAGGAGGGGGGCGCTGACGGCGCCGCGTCGGACACCGGTGAGGCTGTCAATCGCGTTGTAGGTCAGGTCGGTGGCCTCCTCGCGGCAGAGCCGACGGTTTCGGATCAGGTACTCACAATGCTGAAGCGACCGCTTCCAGTCGCTGACGACCTCAGTCACCAGCGACGTCCAAAACGGATCCTCTTCGTCGTTTCGCGCACCCTTGGGCCAATCGCCCAACTCTACGGGTTGCCTGTTGTGTCGAGTGTATTCGCGAACGAGTTGGATCCGCTGATCGTCGGCGTCGGGCTTGAGCAGTATCGCCGCCTCACGCAAGGCCGCCGATCGCCGAAATTCCCCCAGAGAGCTGAATTCCTCCGCTCGCCGGGTGAGCAAGCGAAATTGATCATCGACGCCGATCGTCGGCCTGCCGGTTCGGACCAGTCCAGCCAACTCGTCGGCAAACAGGGCTACCAGTTGTTCGCCAGCCTTATCGAAAGGCACAGCTTCGAGCTTCCGCTCAAGTAGGACATTGGCCGCGTTGCGGGCCCGCACGGTGATCTCTACGCTTGTGCCGCCGTCCTCGAGGTTGCGTTCGCTGCGATACTCGCCTTCGATGAACACCGGCACAGGACGGTCGCTCTGCTCGCCGCCCGTAACGCCGCGCTCGGTGCCGATAGCCTTAGCTTCGTCCACCGCGACGAGGGCCACACCAGGGATTTGCTGGTAGGCAGCGCGAAGGACTTCCGCGTAATCGGACTGGAGAAAGGAGTATTCGAAGGTGAGATCGTGGCTCACGAAATCTGGCACGGCTACCACGTCCTTGACGCCGTCCTTGAATTGTTCGACGATCCTGAGCGTCTCCTCCGCCAAAGCAGCAACCACTTGGTCTCGCGTCGTATCGTCCACAGACAGCGACAGCTCCTGAAGCCTCACGCCGAGATGGGAATCGCATACGGCTAGTCGAACGTTGTTCTCGCTACCGACCAATAGCACCAAGAGATCGGCCCCTGCAATTCCGTCCATGCGACCGCGACCTGCATCGTTCCCGAAAAGCCCTTGGATCGCCTGTTCATCGAACACTGCTCCCAGTTGTTGGCGCTCGACAGTCGCCACCGCGTTCGTCTCACTCAAACGCGTCACCAGCAAGTCGTTCCAGCCCGTAGTCTCGCCTCCCAGTACCGCCACCTTTGGCGGCGTTGCCGCGAATCCGGCCGTCTGGGCTATCAGTACTACCACCCACGCCATGAAAAGCCGCATGATTCCTCCTTCCACCCCACCGAGGGAACACAGGGGCCTGTCGAGCTTGAATTGTAACTCCACTGGCCATTGCCCGCCAGCGCACGCAGCTTTAGCAGACACTCCGCGCTAGCGCGTGAGGTTGCCAACAAACGGCAAATAGCGCGCGTGAGATGTGCCATTAACCACCCTTCAATGACTCAAGAGCAAGCATACCTCTGCTGGTGGAGTCCGGTGGCCGGATTCCGAGTCAGGTTGGGCGAGTCGGAATTGGGTCGGAGCGGTGCTCCGAGAATCCAAGGTTTTCTGGGACGGTGGTGACCGTTGTTCTCGTTGTGCCCGCACGCGGCTCGGTCCAGCGGGTCGCTGAGCGTTAGGCTGAAACAGCCTATCACGCGGCATAGGGCGTGACAGCACAGTAAGTTGAAGACGCACGGCGTCGATGTAGTCCATCTGCGACATGACTACCACAGCAAATGCGGGCCGTCGAGGACGTGCGTCTCCATACGCGGAAGCGTCTTCATCCAGGAGAGGGTCTCTTCGAGCTCGAAGAAAACGAGCTGATCGGCTGAGCCGCCTTCGGCGGCCCAGTTGCCCGCAAAGAAACCCGGTCAAGGCCCCAGCGGCAGAACGGAGAGGGTGTGCGGCTTGCCGGACCCCGTGTTGACCGACCCGGAGAACACGCGATCGAAGTTGGCAATGATCAGTTCCGAGCCCCGCACAATCGCCTCGCTGGGCCCGTCCATGGAGCCGTCGGCTCCGTCGCTGTCGCCGTTGGCGCACAGCCGCCGGGCGGCGCCGTCGGCCGCGACGGCGAAGATGGCATTCTGGAGAACGTCGGCCACGTAGATCGTGTCGCTGCGCGGGTCGCAGTAGATCCCGTCGGCCGACCGCATCGCCCCAGGGCGGGTAAACTCGCTGATCGAGGTCGCCTTTCCCTCGCCGCCGAGGGTCAGCTTGTGGAGAAACCCGTCCCCGCAGTTGGCCACGAAGAGATCGCCGTGGCGGTTGAAGGCGATCCCGTCGGCGCCCACGGGGATCTCGCGGCTGGCCGTTTCGAACACCGCGACCGCGTGGGGATCCTCGCTCAAGGGGCTCTGCATCGTCGCGTCGCGCTCGTCCAGCCGGAACCGGAATACGGCGCTCAGCGTGCACTCGCCGCGGGCGCCGATGTTGGAATCCGTCACGTAAACGTGGCCGCCCCGGATCGCCACCCCGTTGGCCACGTTCAGCCCGCTGGCGACCACGATCGTCTCCCGCGGCTTTCCGTCCCGCACGGTGATCCGCAGAAGGCGCGAGCCGGCCTGGGGAATCCCCACCTGGCAATCGGCCACGTAGAGATCACCGTTGGCCGCGGCGCGAATCCCCATGGGGTGCACCTTCTTCGAATCCGGGTGCACCGCGGGGCGAAAATACTCTTCCACCCGGTTGTCGGGCCCGATCTTCATGATCGTGCCCGGTGAAGATTGGTCCGTGAAGTTCGGCACGGCCAGCAGCAGGTTCCCGTCGGGCAGCAGCTCCAGCCCGTCGGGCGTGTTGCAGGAGTCGGGCAGCAGGATCGGCGCCGCGTAGCGCGGGGGCTCTGCCGCGTCTGCGACGCTTCCCCAGAAGACGGGGCAGCCGAGCGCGAAGAACCAGACGATACATTGCAGACCGGTGTGTTTCATGAAATCGCTCTCCCTGGCTCCAGTTCAAAATCGCAAATTCGTCTCTGCTGCGTCCGCCCCGCCGCTCCCGCGAAGGGAACTGTTTTCTGCTTTCGAGCCCTCAAGGAGCCGAATCGATGTAGGTGTCGAGCCCCCTGGACGCCGGCAGCACGATACCGCCGCGGCGGGCCTCGTCCTCGATCCGGCGGCAGTCGGCCGGATCGAGCAGGATGCCGCCGGCGGCCGCGTTTTCCAGCACGTGGTCTTCGCTGCGGATGCCGCACAGCGCGTGGCACTGCTGCCCCTGGGCGATGGTCCAGGCCACGATGAGCTGGGCCACCGTCGCTCCGTACTTCTGGGCGATGGGCCGCATGCGGGCCAGCGCGTCGTTCATGCGGCGGACCGATTCCGGGGAGAACTGGGGGCTGGTGCGCCGGAAATCGTGCTGCGGATACTCGCGGTCGGGCCGGAGGTTGCCGCTCAGCAGGCCGTGCTCCAGCGGGGAATAGGCGAAGAAGCTGACTCCGTTGCTCTCGCAGGCGTCCATGATCCCCGCTTCGCGGACGAGCTGGTCGATCAGGTTGAACCGCTCCTGATCCACGTCCAGCGTTCCGGCGGAGCAGTATTGCCGGAACTGGTCGAGCGAAACGTTGGAACACCCCACCGCGCGGACTTTTCCCGCCGCCCGCAGCTCCTCCAGGGCGCCCATCGTGTCGGCGATGGGCGTGGTGTCCTCCTGCGCGTGGGTCAGAAGGATGTCGAGGTAGTCGGTTCCGAGCCGCCGCAGGCTGTTTTCGACTTCGCGCTTGATCGAGTCCGGGTTCAGGTAGC